>JBCNPI010000494.1:0-3569 GCA_039593415.1 Rhizobium sp.
CCGGCGAGCCAACAACGGCTCGACGGCCTCAGGTCGCGCTGAAAGATCAATCCGCCCAGCGTCATAGAGAAACGGCCGGATGGCAACATTTTTCCGCGCGTTCAAATGTCACAAAAAACTGAGAAAATGTATTTGAATTGTGACATATGGCGTGCTAATACAGTGACCGTTCGGTCGGTTAATTTTGCCGCTGGATCGGTGTTTCGTGGAGGAGAGCGTGAAACAGGCCTATACTGACGGTGCCGTGGAGCTTCAGTTCAGCTGGGCGTCGCCGGCGACCGCGGGCCTGCGATCACTGTTGGGCGTTTCGGGCGCGTCAAGACGGAGGAAAGATCAATGTATGCGCAAATGGTGAAAACCGACGGCACCCGCATCCGTTCCCTCGACGAGATGGAGCCGCAGGAGCGCGCCTTTCAGGAACGGATCGATCAAGGCCAGAAGATCGAGCCGAAGGAGTGGATGCCGGAAGGCTATCGCAAGACGTTGATCCGCCAGATCAGTCAACACGCCCATTCCGAAATCGTCGGTCAGCTTCCGGAGGGCAACTGGATTACCCGCGCGCCGACGCTGGAGCGAAAGGTGATCCTGCTGGCCAAGGTTCAGGACGAAGCCGGCCACGGCCTCTATCTCTACTGTGCCGCCGAGACGCTCGGCATCAGCCGCGACGAAATGTATGAGCAGCTGCATTCCGGCAAGGCCAAATATTCTTCGATCTTCAATTACCCGACGCTGACCTGGGCCGATATCGGTGCGATCGGATGGCTGGTCGATGGCGCTGCCATCATGAACCAGGTTCCGCTGCAGCGCTGTTCCTACGGCCCCTATTCGCGGGCCATGATCCGCATCTGCAAGGAAGAGAGCTTCCATCAGCGCCAGGGCTTCGACATCCTGATGAAGATGGTGAAGGGTACGCCGGCACAGAAGGCCATGGTGCAGGATGCGCTGAACCGCTGGTGGTGGCCGTCGCTGATGATGTTCGGCCCTTCGGACGATGCCTCCGTGCATTCGGCACAATCGATGGCCTGGAAGATCAAGCAGAATTCCAACGACGAGCTGCGTCAGAAATTCGTCGATCAGACCGTGCCGCAGGCCGAATATCTCGGCCTGACCGTCCCCGATCCGGATCTCAAATGGAACGAGGAAAAAGGCGGCTACGATTTCGGCGAGCCGGACTGGGAGGAGTTCTTCAATGTGATCGCCGGCAACGGCCCCTGCAATGCGGAGCGGCTCAATGCCCGCAAGCAGGCCTGGGAGGACGGCGCATGGTTCCGTGACGGCCTGACGGCGCATGCCGAGAAAGCGGCTGAGCGCCGCGCCGCCGCAAGGGTTGCCGCCGAGTAAGGCGGCTCGAAAATTCTGGGAGTGAGAAACATGTCCATTGAATGGCCGCTTTGGGAAGTCTTCATCCGTGGTCAGCACGGTCTCAACCACCGCCACGTCGGCAGCCTGCACGCACCCGATGCGGAAATGGCGATCAACAATGCGCGCGATGTCTATACACGCCGCAACGAGGGCGTCAGCATATGGGTGGTGCGGTCTTGCGAGATCACGGCAAGCGCCCCTTCGGAGAAGGGGCCGCTCTTCGACCCGTCCAACTCGAAGGTCTATCGTCATCCGACCTTCTTCGATATTCCCGATGAAGTGGGGCACATGTGATGGCGGCCACTTCCCTTGAGCCCATGGTCGATCGTGCCGCTCTCTTCGAATTCCTGCTGCGCATCGGCGACAACGCGCTGATCCTTGGCCATCGCGTCTCCGAATGGTGCGGGCACGGGCCGGCGCTCGAAGAGGATATCGCTCTTGCCAACACGGCGCTCGATCTCATCGGACAGACGCAGCTCTGGCTCGGTCTTGCCGGCGAGGTGGAAGGCAAGGGCCGTTCCGCCGACGATCTTGCCTATCTGCGCGATGGTTTCGAGTTCCGCAATATTTTGCTGATCGAGCGCCCCAACGGCGATTTCGGCAAGACGCTGATGCGGCAATTTCTCTTTGATGCCTGGTATTATCTGCTGCTGAAAGCGTTGAAAGGTTCTGCCGATCCGCGCATCGCCGAGATCGCGGAAAAAGCCTTCAAGGAAGTCTCTTATCACCTCGATCGCAGCCGGGATCTCGTGATCCGCCTGGGCGACGGCACGGCGGAAAGCCATCGCCGCATGCAGGAGGCGCTCGACGATCTCTGGGCCTTCACCGGCGAAATGTTCATTGGCGATGCGTCCGACGCAGCGCTGGTGGAAGCGGGCGTGATCCCGGAGCCGCAAAGCCTCAAAGGCGACTGGGACGAGATCGTCTCCGATACACTTACCGAAGCGACGCTGAAGCGTCCGGCAGATGGCTACATGCACAAGGGCGGCCGGCGCGGCGTTCACACCGAGCATCTCGGCTATATCCTTACCGAGCTGCAGTTCCTGCAGCGCGCCTATCCGGGCGCGACCTGGTAGGAGGCGCAAATGACGACGGCACTCCATCCTTCGATCGACGAAATATGGCACTGGCTCTCGCAAGTGCCGGACCCGGAAATTCCGGTGATTTCGCTGACCGATCTCGGCATCATCCGCGATGTCGGCTGGCAGGAGGAGGATACGCTTGTCGTCACCGTGACGCCGACCTATTCGGGCTGTCCCGCCACGACGGTAATCAATCTCGATATCGAGCGGGCATTGGCCGAAAAAGGTCTCGACAAGGTGCGCCTCGAGCGCCGGCTATCGCCCGCCTGGACGACGGACTGGATCAGCGATGAGGGACGCGAGAAGCTGCGCGCCTATGGCATCGCGCCGCCGATCGATGGCACGGCTGCAGACGGAATCTTGATGAAGCGGATCGACCGGCTTGCCGGCCGTTCCAATCTTGCCATCGCCTGTCCGCGCTGCGGATCGACAGCTACGGAAAAGATCAGCCAGTTCGGCTCGACGCCCTGCAAGGCGAGCTATCGCTGCACCGACTGTCTGGAACCCTTCGATTATTTCAAGTGCATTTGACCCTAACAGGACGAGACCCGCATCCATGGCACGTTTCCATCCCCTGACCGTCACCGATGTTCGCCGTGAGACGCGCGATGCGGTCGTCGTCACGCTTGCGCCATCCGAGGAGGACCGGGCCGCCTTCGATTTTACCCAGGGCCAGTACCTGACCTTCCGGCGCAGGTTCGATGACGAGGAGCTGCGCCGCTCCTATTCAATCTGCGCCGGTAAGGACGAGGGCGTGCTGAAAGTCGGCATCAAGCGCGTGGATGGCGGCTGCTTTTCGACTTGGATCAATGAAAGCCTGAGGACTGGCGACACGCTCGAAGCCATGCCGCCGATGGGTGCCTTCTTCACGGCGATCGAGCCGGATGCCGCCAAGCACTATCTCGGCTTTGCCGGCGGCAGCGGCATCACGCCGGTTCTCTCGATCATTAAGACGGTGCTGGCGCGTGAGCCGCACTCCACTTTTACCCTCGTTTACGCAAACAGGCAGATCAGCTCGATCATGTTCCGCGAAGAACTCGACGATCTGAAGAACCTCTATCTCGGCCGCCTCTCGGTGCTGCATGTTCTCGAAAGCGAGGCGCAGGAGATCGATCTTTTCACCGG
>JBCNPI010000495.1:0-3539 GCA_039593415.1 Rhizobium sp.
CCCGCCGGCGTCATGTTGTGTGAGGTTCTGCCGCCGGCCGACGTAATGCAGCGAATAGCGCGCGAGCTCGGCTATTCTGAAACGGTTTTTGCCGAACCAAGCCAAGACGGTTGGCGAGTCCGCTACTTCGCACCGGCAACGGAAGTCCCATTTTGCGGGCATGCGACCATTGCATTGGGCGCCGTCCTCGCCCGGAGCAAAGGCGACGGGATTTTTGCATTGCAGCTCAATGAGGGTTCGATCTCGGTGGAAGGACGGTCTGGGGAGCCGTTAAGCGCCGCCCTTCAGTCGCCACGCACGCGAAGCGCAGCATGCCCCGACGATCTTCTCGACGCGGCACTGGAGCTTTTCGCACTCAAATGCGACGATCTCGACCCGCGTCTGCCGCCCGCGATCATCGAGGCAGGCGCGCGCCATCTGGTGCTGGCCCTGAAACAACGGGATCGTCTTTCCGCGATGGCCTACGACCTGGATGCGGGAGCCGATCTCATGCGCGCCCATGGCGTTACGACAATCGCGCTCGTACAGGCTGAGACGACGAGGCGCTTTCATGCCCGCAACGCCTTCGCCGCGGGAGGGGTTGCTGAAGATCCCGCGACCGGAGCGGCCGCTGCGGCGTTCGGCGGCTATCTGCGTGATCGCGGTTGGGAGCATGATGGATGCATCGAGATCATCCAAGGCGAAGACATGGGGCAGCCATGTCGTCTTATCGTCGAGATTCCGGACCAACCGGGAAGCAGTGTCCGCGTCTCGGGCGAAGCGCGCTTCCTGTGACTGATTGATCTGCAGGGGCCGTCCGTCCTCCACGCGTTAAGTGGAGCATACTCTGTGCCGATGGCGCGGAACCGGCCGTCGGCCATCTTCGCCGGTTCCGGCGGCGATCATGTGTCCAGCGGATTGCCGGCGCATCGGGCCACGAGGCCCGTTCCGGCCCCCCTTCTGCGCGTCAGCGCGAGGTCCTTGTGCAAGTCGGCCCCTATCGAGGGTTCGATCCTGGTTGGTAGAGGGGCAAGCCTCTGACCTTGGGAAGCGCTTTCCACCGCTTGCGTCATGCTGCAAGCGATCGGCACCGGCAAATAATTTCCCATCCTTCTTGTCGGATTCATCTTCTCTTGGCCGTCCTTGGAGCATCAACTACTTCAACCTGGAGGGAATATCATGGAAAACGCTCAATCGCTTTGGCAGACTGCCGCCATTCTCATCGCCCGCCTGATCTTCGCCGCCGTCTTCGTGATGGCCGTCTCGTTCAAGTTTATGGATATGGGTGCGACCGCCGGCTATATAGCCGCCGCCGGCTTTCCGTTCCCATTATTCCTGGCTTGGTGCGCCGCTATTCTTGAAGTGCTGCTTGCCATTGCTTTCTTGTCTGGTGCCTTGTTCGTGCCGGCGGCGCTCGCGGCAGCCGTCTATGTCATCTTCCTCGCATTCTCATTCCATGGTCCGGCGCGCTGGGCCGGCAACCAAGCCGAATTCGGCTTTTTCGTCGATCACTTTACCTTCCTGGCCGGACTGTTCTTCGCCGCCGTACACGGGCCGGGTAGCGTCCTTGCCGTAAAGTGGGCATCCGGCCGGACAGGATATGATGCGGCTTCATCATGATCCGAGGCTTGCCGTAGCATGTCCTTTTTGAACATTTGATGCCTGGCCGAAGGCCGATCTCGATATGCCGTGGGGCGCAGCCGCATTTTTTAAGTCGGTCGGCTGCGCTTCCCGTTACTGGTTCGCCCCGGTTGGAATGCTCAGCCCGACCTTGATCCTATCCATGGCGACAAAGGTTCGGAAACGTTTGACATTGTTGTTGCCGAAGAAAAGGCGGCGCGTCAGGGCTTCATAATCGGCCATGGAGGGTACGACGATGACGAGAATGAAATCCGCCTCTCCTGTCACATAGTAGCACTGCTGGATTTCGGGTGCCGCGAAGAACGCTGTCTTTGCCTCCTCGATCTGCTCCGCCGTCTCGCTGATCACCTCGACCTCGGCGAAGATGGTGATCGACTGGCCGACGGCCGCGGGATCGATCACGGCGACGTTCGCGCAAATGACGCCTTCTTCCTTCATGCGCTTGATGCGTCGTTGCACCGCCGGCGCCGACAGGTTGATCATCTCGCCGATCGTCCTTTGCGGCGTCGTGTTGTCCCGTTGAAGAATGTCCAGGATCTTCCGGTCGAACGCGTCTAGCTGGGGCGTTGCAGAAGGCGGCAAAGGTCGGCTCCCGTGAAACAAACTTGCAAACACGCGGCCGAATATCAGCGCTTATTTCGTGTCCTTTGCAATATGTTTCCGTCAGCGAGCAAGGGGGCCTCCATGTTTATCCTCAACACCAATTCCGATTATCGGCGGCCACTCGAACCGGGCCATGCCGACCTGCTTGGCGCTGCCGCGGCAGCGAAAGTGGAACGGCATCTGGCATATCGCGATCATCATGCCGCCACACCGCTGTTAAGCCTTCCGAAACTGGCGGCGGAAATCGGCGTTGCAGCCATTTACATCAAGGATGAGGGCCGGCGTCTGGGGCTTGGCAGCTTCAAGGCATTGGGTGGTGCCCATGCCGTCATCGAGCTTGTGCTGGAGGAGGCCGCAAGGATGCTGCGCCGTCCCGTCGATATCGCCGAACTGAACTCGCCGCCGGTCAGGGAGATTGCAGAAAGGATGACCTTCGTCTGCGCCACGGACGGCAATCATGGCCGCTCGGTCGCCCAGGGAGCGCAACTTGTCGGCGGCCAGGCAGCGATTTTTGTCCATTCTGGCGTCAGCGAGGAGCGCATTGCAGCCATCGCCCGTTTCGGCGCCGAGATGATCCGGGTCGAGGGAAGCTATGACGATTCCGTGCGGGAAGCCGCCCGTGTCGCGGAGCGGCAGGGCTGGACCATCGTGTCGGATACGTCGTGGCCGGGATACGAGCGCATTCCCGGTTTGGTAATGCAAGGCTATACGGCTCTCGTGCGCGAGGCTCTTGAAGCTATGCCTGAGACGCCGACGCATGTCTTCATCCAGTCCGGCGTCGGCGGCATTGCGGCTGCGGTTGCCGGTTATCTGGCGCTTTCGCTTGGCGAACGGCGGCCGATTTTCACGGTTGTCGATCCCGAGCGTGCGGCATGCCTGTTTGAAACGGCGCGGGCGGGCCATCCGGTGACCTTGCCGCATGGAGAGCCGACCGTGATGGCAATGCTGGAATGCTATGCGCCATCGCCGGTTGCGTGGCGTATTTTGTCCCGCGCGGCCGATGCCTTCATGACCGTCGGCGAGGAGGAGGCGATCTCGGTGATGAGGCGGCTTGCGCAGCCCGCCGCCGGTGATCCGGCGATCGTTGCAGGCGAGAGCGGCGGCGTTGGCCTGGCCGGACTGTTGAAGGCTGCCGCCGATCCCGCGATAAGAACGGCGCTCTCAATGGATGAACGCTCCCGTGTCTTCCTCGTCAACACCGAGGGAGCGACGGACCCCGGCATGTACGAAGAGATCGTCGGCCTGTCTCCGGCAGCGGTCGCAAAGCGCAATTTCGATGAAGCGACATATGTCTGAGATTTCCCGTCGATGCGTAC
>JBCNPI010000496.1:0-3504 GCA_039593415.1 Rhizobium sp.
CCTTCAGCGCGTCCTCGAACTCCTCGTGCAGCACCTCCAGGACGCGCGCGAGTTCCCGTCGTTTGAGCGGCGGCAAATGGTCGATGCTGGACTTCATGAACAATGACGGATCTTTCACGGGCATGAGGCAGGCATAAACGAGCTTTTGCTTCAGATCCACAGGTTGCACGAAAACAGGATGGAATGCGACAAAAATGTTGCATCAAAATTTGGAAACCATATTAGGCGTGGTGACGAACTAACGATTTTTGATCCCATTGGAAGAGCAAAGCAGGGCTCACTTTTGCAGGTTGGCAATGAATGGCGAAGTCTTTCGGGGTTATCAATAGGAGCGCTTGAAGCCATTCGTGCCAGGCGGACGCATGCGCTTTCCGCGCCGAAACGGCCGAACGAGAAATTCGGTCAGGTTTTGTGGCTCGCGGATGTTGGAAAGGCCGACATCCGGCCATTCCGCAGTTTTCGGGTAATAGGCCGTCCCGAACAGAATGTCCCATATCGCCGAGCCGCTGCCGAAATTCCTGTTGAAATGCTGCTGTTCGATGGAATGGTGAATGCGGTGAAAGCGGTTATCGGGAAAGACGTAGCGGACCCAGCCCAGGTTCAGACGCGTCGAGCTATGCTCGAAATAGCCTTGCCAGCGAACGAAGAACACCCAGATCCAGGGAACATAGTCCTGCCGGAAATCGAAGAGTAGCGAAACGGGAACGATCAGGAACGGAATCCTGAATATCTCCTCGCTGAAATGGTGGTTGCTATTGAAGGCGCTCATCTCCTCGAGCGAATGATGTTCCGCGTGAAAGCGCCAGAAGAACCTGCTGCTATGCTGCAGCCGGTGGAACCAGTAGTAGAAGAATTCGCTGACCTGGAGGACAAGAAACGATGCGGCTATGGCGCCCAAAAGGTGCAGCAGCCATACATTCGAAAATCTCGAGAGAAACGTCAGGTCGATCTTGAATAGCGGTTTGATGCCGATATAGGCCCAAAGCCAATAGAAGAGCGTCAGGCTTGCCTTCGTGATGAGGATGTTCGTCACGCAGAAGATCGCGCCGCGAAACTTCGATATGTAGGTATAGCGAGATTTCGGAAAGAAGACCTCCGCCGCCAGCAGCAGGACCGCGACCGGAAGGACGCGATCGGTGTACTCCTCTAAGAAGTTCAGCGATTGAAGCAAATTTTCCATCGTCAATTTGCTATCCACGGAACGAGGGAAGGAACACTATGGTCCTTCTCTATCCGAGGATATTTGGCGCTTCAACTTGATGATTAAAAACTGGTTAAGGTCATGCGTTGACCGGCACGGATGCCCTACCCGACGAGAGGGATCGCGACGCAAGACAGTCAGCCTATCCGCGGGATCTCAATGCGGCGATCAGTGGCAGCCGGGTTGCTGCGAATGCCGGAAGCGCGCCGCCAAGGAGCCCGATGGCAAGGCCAAGCAAGCCGCCGGTCAGCATGACATCGGTGGTCACGGTCAGCTGGAAGGCCATGCTGGCATCATTGGCTCCTATGGTGCTGGCGCGCCAGCCGTCGAAGACAAGCCTTGATGCCGCTACGCCGATACCTGCTCCGAATGTGGCCAACGCGCCCGCCTCGATCCAGGTTGCCAGAAAGCTGGACAGGCGGCTGAAGCCGAGTGCCCGCAAGGTCGCGATCTCGACCCTTCTGTCCGAGATCGAACTCATCATCGTGTTGAGCGCCCCGGCCGTCGCCCCGGCGGCCATCAATAGCGCGATGGGCCATCCGAATAAGCGGATGAGATCGGCTGTGTGTCCTGCCTGTGTCGCATAAAGTTCGGTCTCGGTTACCGCCGTCAGCCGCGTTTCGGCTATCGTTGCCAGCTTGCCGTTCAATTTGGCGAGGGAGGATGGATCGGCAAGCCGCAAGCGCAGGCTTTGCACCTCCCCCTGCCGGTCGAAGGCGGCGCGCACCGCGTCGATATCGCTCCAGATTTCCGACTCGAACGCGCCGCCATTGGCTGCAAAATGCCCGACCACCGTCCAGTCGACCGTGCCCAACCGCACCTTGGCGCCGATACCGAAGCCGGGATAATCGTGGACGATGGCTGCGCCGACGACGATCTCCCTGGCGCCGGGCGCAAACAACCTGCCCTGCGAAAGGGTAATGCCTTGCCGGATCGAGAGGCCGCCGCTGTCCATGCCGCGCAAGGCAAGGGTTCTTGAGGTTCCGTCCCCCGCGCTCGGGACATCGATCGGGACCACCAATTCGCGGGATGCAAGAAGGCTCCCGCCCGCATCACGAAGGACGCCGACATCATTCGTGCTGGCCCTGAGGCTACGGATCGCATCGGCGGAAATATCGGAGCCGGTCTCCTGGTTTGTGCCGCCGCCAAGCACGACGGCCACCAGCGGCGAGCCCGCGCCAGCCAAGGCTTTCTCGAAACCGCTCGCCATCGCGAGGAAGCCTGTAAGGACCATGACGACGAGCGATACCGACAGCGCCATGGAGAGCGAGATCGCCAGGCGTCGCTTTATGCTGCCAAGAGCAGTCCTTGTCGCGACGACTATCTGCCTGATTTGGATGGTCATGCCGGTTACCTCGTTTTGAAAGCTTTCATAATGGGAGTTCGCATGGCGCTGACGCCCGGCGCGATGCCGGTCGCAAGGCCGAGGATAAGCACGATCGCTGCAGCGTGCGTCAGGACGGACGGCGAGAAGACGAGCCCGAGCGACGGGCCGGCAAGCATCGTCCCCACCTTCGCCAGGGCCAGGCCGATGGCTCCGCCAATGATGAAAATGAACAATGTCTCACCGAGAACGAGGGTCAGGATCGTTACGCGCGAAATGCCCAGTGTTTTCAGCACGGCGATCTCGAACGTCCGTTCACGCACGGCAAAGACCATGATGTTGACAATGATCATCAGCAGCGTGACGAAGGCAGCACCTGTGACCAGATCGACGATGAAGCCGATATCGGCGTATTGGCGCAGGAAGGCTTCGAGAAACTGCTTTTCGGATTGCGTGCGCGTGGGCGCGGCCGAGTTGGCAAAAAGCGCGTCGATATGGGCTGCCAGCGCTGCCGGTGAAACGCCTTCGCGCGGCCGGACGATGAACGCATCGACCGTGTCCTTGTCCTTTGCGCGCGCGGCATCGACGTAATCGTAGCGGGCGATGGTGAAGTAGGTGTCCGTGCTGGCGCTTTCGCCTTCGAAAATGCCGGCGATCTCGAAGCGCCAGTCGCGGCTGCCGTCCTGTTTCGCCATCTGGAAGGCGGTGACGGTGATAGGCTCTCCAACCGACCAGCCTTCGGCTTCGGCCAGTGCTTTGCCGACCAGCACCCGGTCACGGCCCTGATCGATCGCCGCAAGCAGATCCGGAGTAAGGCCGAATTCACCGCCGTTGGTTTGCATCAGCAGCGCCGGATCGACGGCGCTGATGGGAACGACATTTTTTTCGACATCGACGAAACCGCGCAGGCGCGCCATGTAGCCGACCGCAGCGACATCGGGGTCGGCTGCGATGCGGGCGCGGTGCCCCATGGGCAACG
>JBCNPI010000497.1:0-3461 GCA_039593415.1 Rhizobium sp.
GCGGTTGCGCGGCACATGATCAAGCGTGGCGCCGGCAAGATCATCAATATCGCAAGCGTGCAGACGGCGCTGGCGCGCCCCTCGATTGCTCCTTACACGGCAACCAAGGGCGCTGTCGGCAATCTGACCAAGGGCATGGCGACGGATTGGGCCAAACATGGGCTGCAATGCAACGCCATTGCGCCCGGCTATTTCGATACGCCCTTGAATGCGGCTCTCGTCGCCGATGCCGATTTCTCGGCCTGGTTGGAAAAACGCACGCCCGCCGGGCGTTGGGGCCGTGTGGAAGAATTGGTCGGCGCCTGCATTTTCCTCGCCTCCGATGCCTCCTCCTTTGTCAACGGTCATGTGCTCTATGTCGACGGCGGCATCACAGCGTCTCTCTGATGGCGCAAAGCCGAGCCGCTTCGTCATCATGGGCGTCAGCGGCTGCGGCAAATCGTCGGTCGGCTCTCTGCTCGCACAGCATCTTGGCGGCATTTATGTCGACGGCGACGATCTTCATCCCGCCGCCAATGTCGCCAAGATGAGCGCCGGCATTCCTTTGAGCGACACCGATCGCTGGCGCTGGCTCGACAAGATCGGTCAATGTCTGGCTTTGGCCGATGAGACGGCGCTGATTGGATGTTCAGCGCTCAAACGCAGCTATCGCGATAGGATTCGCGAGGTCGTTGGGGCGCCGGTTTCGTTCGTCCATCTTGCCGGCACGAGGCAAACCATCCTTAAACGTCTGCGGGCAAGGCAGGATCATTTCATGCCGGCGGCATTGCTGGACAGTCAATTTGCTGCGCTGGAGCCGCCCGGAGCCGACGAACTCGCGATCACCGCCGATATCAGCCCGCCGCTCGATGCGGTCGTTGCGGCTATCATGACAGCATTGGAGGAGAGGCAATCATGAGCAACAAAGTGGCGCTGATCGGCGCCGGTGCAATGGGCGGTGCAATCGGTACGCGCCTCGTGGAAACTGGCAATCATCTGACGGTCTTCGATCTCGACAAGGACAAGGTCGCCGCACTCACCGCAAGAGGCGCCGCAGCAGCCGCCAGTGCGGCAGCGGCGGCAGCCATCTCCGATTTCGTCATTTTGAGCCTCAACTCGCCGAAGATCGCCCATGCCGCGGTATTCGGGCTTGAGGGCGTTGCCGCTGGTGCAAGACCGGGCACGCTGATCATCGATATGTCGTCGATCGATCCCGACGCGACCAAGGCGCTTGCCGCAGAAGCGGCGGAAAAGGGATTGCGCTGGGTGGACAGCCCGCTTTCCGGCGGTGCACCAAAGGCTCTGATCGGCCAATTGACCCTGATGGCCGGCGGCAGCGAACAGGATGTCGCGGATGCGCATCAGGTGCTGCGCCATGTGGCCTCGAATTATACGCATATGGGGCCTGTTGGTGCGGGCCAGACCACGAAGCTCATCAACCAGGTTCTTTGTGCATTGAATTTCCTCGCCGTTGCCGAAGCGACGCAGCTGGCGCTCGATGCTGGCGTCGATGCGGCGAAAATCCCGCAGGCGCTGAAGGGAGGCAGGGCCGATAGCGCTATTCTGCAGGAATATATGCCGCGCTACGTTGCCAAGGATTATCGCCGCACCGGCAGGATCGACAATATGGTCAAGGATCTGAACGGCGCTCAGGATCTCGCCCGCAGGACCAATACCGCCATGCCGCTGACGGCCGTCTGTGCAGAGATACACCGGATGCTGACGGCATCCGGGCTTGGTGGTGAGGACCAGGCGGCATTGATGGAATTCTTCAAAGGGCCGAACAAGGAGATCGCCGGATGATTACAAGATACGCATTGTTCGAAGGCAAGGTCAGGGAAGGGGAGACGGAGGCGTTTCGAGCGGCCGTTATGGAAACCATTCTGCCGAAGTGGAAGCAATTTCCGGGCGCCCTCGACGTTAGGGTTAGCTTTGCCGAAGCCCGCGATGAAGGCGCCCCCGAGTTTCCGATGATCTTGGCCGTCAATTATCCTGACGTGGCTGCCGTCGAAAAGGCTCTTGCAAGCCCAGTGCGCACCGAGGCCCGTGCGGCAACGGAAGCCGTGCTGTCGCGCTTTTTCGAGGGACGGATCCATCACCATGTGACGCTTGCGCATGAATTCCAGCTATAGAGCGCCGTCGCAAGACGTCTTGCGGCACGGAGAGGCAATGCTCCCTGCTCGTTTAACGCGTCATCTTGGAGGGTCTCTTGCCATTCTGGGAAGAGGCGTATTACTCTGATGGTAACGATAACATAGGCCATTGATGAGTAACGATCGCAAATCGCCTACCATGGCAGACATAGCCCGCGTCATGGGAGTTTCTCCCATGACGGTGTCGCGCGCCTTCAAGGCCGACAGCCTGGTCAGTCGCGAGACCCGCGAGGCTATCCTCAAAACGGCGGATGAGTTGGGCTATGTCTTCGATAGCACGGCTTCCAACCTGCGCTCGCAAAAGTCCGGCTTTGTCGCTGTCACCATTCCTTCCATCAACAATGCCAACTTCGCCGATACGGTTGGCGGCCTCTCGGATACCTTGTCCAAGCGGGACATGCAGATCCTGCTCGGCTACACGAACTATAATGTCGAAGAGGAGGAGCGGCTGATCGAACAGCTGCTTCGCCGCAAGCCGCAGGCGATCGTCGTGACCGGCGGCACGCACACGGAAAGGGCTCGCAAACTTCTGCAGACGGTGGCAATCCCGGTGATCGAGACCTGGGACATACCGAATGAGCCGATTGGTCACTATGTCGGCTTCTCCAACAGGGCCGTCATGCGCGATATGGTCGATCATTTCGTCGCGCTCGGCTGCCAGCGCATCGCCTTCATCGGCGGGGACGTGCAGCGCGATTCACGCGGCAGCGAGCGCAGGCTCGGCTTCATTGCGGCCATGAAGGCGCATGGCCTTGATGCCTCCCGGCTGATCGCGGCCGGATCGCCGCCGATTTCGATGCGCGAAGGCGCTAATGCCATGGCAAAGCTGATTAAGCTTTATCCGGATACGGAAGCGGTCGTCTGCGTTTCGGATCTTGCCGCCTATGGCGCTCTGACGGAATGCCGGCGGCTGGAGATCCCGGTGCCCGAGCGCTTTTCCATCGGCGGCTTTGGCAATTACGAAATCGGCGAGGTCTGCGTGCCTACACTGACGACGATCAATGCGTTTGCACGCGAAATCGGTGAGCGGACGGCTGAATTGATCCTCGATATTCTTGATGGCGCACAGCAGGCGGGCAATGTCGGGATTTCACCGCAGCTCATTATACGCGACAGCAGCCGGACGCTTTAGGGCAGTGTCCGCGATGCCGTAAATCAGCCCGGTCTTTGCTCCTTTCCTGATTGGATCGCAGGAAGACAGCTGATATACGGGCTATATGGACAAGCTTCAAAGCTGCAACTTGCCGATTATTAGCACCATTCAATGAATGGTGGGCTTTTGCACGTTCCTTGTTCAAATGATGCAACCCGCCCCGAGGCGGGTTTTTT
>JBCNPI010000498.1:0-3455 GCA_039593415.1 Rhizobium sp.
CTGTTCGTGATCTGCGTCACCCTCGCCTTCGGCTACAAACGGATATTTATGCGCAATGACTGATCTGGCCTCATCCGTTCGACTGACCACCGGCACGAAGATCTATCTCTATGTGTCGCTGACCATCATTGCCGCGATCGTGCTGATCCCGCTGCTGACGACCGCGCTCGGCGGCTTCAAGACGCTTGGCGATCTCCGCACCAACCCGTTCGGCCTGCCAGCCGAGTGGCATTTCGAGAATTACACCGGGATCCTCTTCGGCGACCGCTACTGGCGGCAGATGATGAATTCCCTCATCATCGCCGTTCTCACCGTGTTCCTGACGCTGTCGGTCTCCGCCATGGCCGCCTTCGCCTTCGCCCATGTGAGATTCTTCGGTTCGAACTTCCTGCTGAACTATTTCCTCATCGGTCTGATGTTTCCGGCCGCCACTGCCATCCTGCCGCTCTTCATCCGCATCCGCGATCTCGGCCTGCTCAACACCTATTGGGGCGTGGTGCTGCCGCAGGTGGCTTTTGGCCTCGGCATGAGTATCCTGCTTTTCCGGAACTATTTTCGAAACCTTCCGGAAGAATTGTTCCAGGCGGCATTCGTCGACGGCTGCGGCTACATCCGTTTCTTCTGGCATATCTCGCTGCCGCTTTCGCGGCCGATCATCGCAACCGTCAGCATCATCTCCTTCGTCGGCAGCTGGAACAGCTACATCCTGCCGCTGATCATGCTGAACTCGGATTCGATCTATCCCTGGCCGCTCGGCATGATGGTCTATAGCGGCGAATTCGGCACGGAATGGGAGCTGGTGCTCGCCTTCATCACGCTGACCATCCTCCCCACCATCATCGTCTTCTTCCTGGCGCAAAAGCACATCATTGCCGGCCTCACCGCCGGCGCCGTGAAATCCTGAGCCTGGAGCGGTTCAGCTTTTCATGGAAACTCTGAACCGCTCCATCTCTTTGTTTTTGCAATTCCGGACGGAAAACCGCTACCCACTTTTCCTGGAATTGCTCTCATCGGAGCACAAACAACATGGCATCCGTCGAACTGCACAATATCCACAAGGCCTATGGGGCGCTCACCGTCATCCATGACATCTCGCTTTCGATCGAGGACGGTGAGTTCATCGCCCTCGTCGGCCCCTCCGGCTGCGGCAAGTCCACACTGCTGCGCATGATCGCCGGATTGGAGGAAATAACCGATGGCGACGTGTCGATCGGCGGGCAGGTGGTCAACAGCATGACGCCGCGCGAGCGCAACATCGCCATGGTCTTCCAGTCCTACGCGCTCTATCCGCACATGACGGTCGCTGAGAATATGGGCTTCAACCTGAAGCTCTCGGGCGAGACCAAGCAGGTGATCGAGCAGCGGGTCAGCGAGGCCGCGCGCATGCTCGATCTCACCAAGCTGCTCGACCGCAAGCCGGCGCAACTGTCCGGCGGCCAGCGCCAGCGCGTCGCCATGGGCCGCGCCATCGTGCGCAATCCAGCCGTTTTCCTGTTCGACGAGCCGCTTTCCAACCTCGATGCGAAGCTGCGTGTCCAGATGCGGTCCGAGATCAAGGCGCTGCATCAGAAGGTGCAGACTACCTCTATCTACGTCACTCATGACCAGATCGAAGCCATGACGCTTGCCGACCGTATCGTCGTGCTGAACCAAGGCAAGATCGAGCAGGAGGGCACGCCGATCGAGCTTTATCGCAAACCGGCCAATCTTTTCGTTGCTGGCTTCATCGGGTCGCCGGCCATGAATTTCCTCGACGGCACGGTAGAGGGCATCGATGGCGTTCCGGCCGTGCGGCTGAAGGACAGTACGCCGGTGCGGATTGCCGGGGAACGCAAGGTGAAAGCAGGTCAGAGCGTGAAGATCGGTCTCAGGCCCGAGCATCTGAGCCTTGCCAGTAGCGGTTCGCCGCTCACCGGGCAGACATTGCTTGTCGAGCCCACCGGGGCACAGACGCATGTGCTCTTCGACCTTGCCGGAGAGCAGGTCACGGCTGTTGTCGATGGCGAAGCACCGGTGCGTTACGGCCAGCCGCTGAACGTCTCCGTAAGCCCGGAGCAGGTCTATGTCTTCGATGCTTCGAGCGGTCTTGCGCTTTAGGTGACGACGTCGATCGAATCGACGCGATCGGGATAGAATGCCACGTAGTCCTTGATCCGGCTGACGGCCGCATAGGGGTTTTCATAGCTCCAGATGGCGTTCACCGAGCGCTCGCCGCCGACCGGGATGCTATAATAGGAGCATTCGCCCTTGTAGGGGCAGTAGGTTTCGTGGCTGGTCCTTTCCAGCAAGGACATATCGACATCCTTGCGCGGGATATAGATGACGGCTGGATAGGAGGCTTCCTTGAGCGACAACGCCTCATGCGTATCGGCGATCACCCTGCCGCCGACCGAGACAATGACATGGGCCTGCTTTTCCTCGATCGTGATCGGATGATCCGGGCCGGGAATCTTGACTGGTCTTTCGGACATGATTGGATTTCCTGAGATGAGTTACAGGAGACGGTTCGCCATATTTATACGGAACCGAACCGAGATGTCTTTGTTCCTGAAGATATAGGGAGGACCCGCCCGGATTATCAATCCTTCCGCGCCCCCCAGCGCAGGCCATCCATCAGCAGACGCACGAGGCGGCGGGACCGGTCGTACCATTCCGGTGAATTGGGCATGGAATAGGTGCCGGAAAGCGCCTGCAGTACGTCGGTACTGTCGACATCGGCACGGATCATACCGGCGGCGACTGCGCGATCGATCAGGCCCGAGAGCACGACCGGCACCTGGCCGTAGCTGTCGGCAAAGAGCTTGGAATTGCTGCTAAGAAGGATGCGCAGGCTGTCGGCCATGCCTCTTTTCGTGGCGATGTAACCGACGAAGCGATTCATCCATTCCTCCAGCGCTTCATCCGGCGTGCGCTCGCGCGAAAGTTCTTCTGCGGCATCGCACAGCGCTTCGACCTCGTGACGATAAACCGCTTCGACCAGATGTTCCCGGCTCGGAAAATGGCGATAGAGCGTGCCGATCCCGACATCCGCGTGGCGAGCTATATCTTCCAGGGATGCGGCGGTGCCGTGACTGGCGAAGGCTTGCGCCGCGACTTCGATCAGTCGGTCGTGATTGCGGCGCGCATCGGCGCGAAGGCGCCGGCTTTCGGTCGGTGTCTTATCCTTTTGCTCCGGCAACCGCTTGCGCGCCAATGTCTGCTCCTTGCGGATTGCCGCGTGACCACATCCAGCATTTTCGTCAGATAGTGCGCGGCAATATCTTCTCCACGGCGATGTATGGGGAGGATTGTTAGCGCATTCGGCATCGAGGCGCCATTGTCGCCTTCTGGAATCGGGAAGGGCAGACTTAAGGTGCTACAGCGGATTTTCCGCTGGCCTATGGTTAGCGTGCGCCGAAGTGCTTCGGCCCGAAGCTTGGCCCCAAGTTCGCCCCTTGATTGAAGCCGGAGAAGGC
>JBCNPI010000499.1:0-3453 GCA_039593415.1 Rhizobium sp.
CTCCGATCTCTCGGACAACATGCGCGTGATCCTGCTCGGTGGCGTCGAGGATCTCCTTCGCCGCCTCACCAAAACAATAACCGAGGGGCGCGAGGACGGTTCCATTTCACCATCCTGTATCCCGGAGAAGACGGCTCGTTCGCTCTATAGCCTGTGGCTCGGGGCAGCGATCCTGGCCAAGCTTGGAAGAGACAGGACACCGCTCGACCAGGCGATGCTCGCCACGGAACAAGTGCTTTCCGCGCCCGGCAGCCTCTGATCCAGTCCGGACCAGCAAGTCAACAGATAAGGAAGATAAAATGCGTAGTGCCATCCACGATGTCTTCGGCGATCCGGCTGACGTCCTTTATCTGGCCGACATGCCGCTGCCAGAGCCAGCCGCGACAGATGTGCGCATTCGCACCATTCTCTCTCCCATCCACAATCACGACCTTTGGACGGTGCGCGGGGCCTATGGCTATAAGCCGCTCCTGCCGGCCATCGGCGGCAGCGAGGCCGTCGGCTTCGTTGATGCCGTGGGAACCGGCGTCGACAAGACGTTGATTGGCAAGCGCGTCGTTGCGGCGGGCGTGCATGGCACATGGGCCGAGCAATTCACGGCGCCGGCGGCCAGCCTTGTTCCCGTTCCGGATGTCATCAGCGATGAAGCTGCGGCCCAGCTCATCGCCATGCCATTCAGCGCCATCGCACTTCTGGAATCGCTGCATGTCGAAAGCGGCGACTGGATCGTCCAGAACGCGGCCAACGGTGCTGTCGGCAAGACACTGGCGATGCTGGCGAGCAGCCGCGGCATCCACATGATCAATCTCGTCCGGCGTGACGGCGGCATTGATGAGCTGTCGGCATTCGGCATCGGGAACGCCGTCTCGACCGCGTCTTCCGATTGGAAGTCGAAGGTCCGTGCCATGGTCGGCGACGCGCCGATCCGCGCCGCCGTCGATTCCGTCGGCGGTGTTGCGAGCAATGATCTTGCCGATCTTTTGAGCGAAAATGGTCTCTTGGTTTCCTTCGGCACGGCCGCCGGCAAGCCGATGCAGATCGCCTCAAGGGCAGTCATATTCAAGCAACTGACGATCAAAGGCTTCTGGGGCATCAAGGTCAGCGCCGCCATGTCCGCGGATGAGCGGCGGCGGCTGATCAGCGAACTGATCGCACGGGTTGCCTCGGGCGAGGTCAAGCTGCCTGTGGAAGCGGCCTATGACATCACCGAGATTGCGCAAGCGGTAAAATCCTCGCTGGCGCCCGGCAAGGCCGGCAAGGTCTTGCTGAAGCTGTAGGTCTGGAAATTCCTTCGCGCCAGCACTCGCCGACGGTCAGCGCCGGCGGGACAAGCCTGTAAAAATCCGCAAAATCGCTCTTGTCCCTCTAGTAGCTAGAGGATGTAGCAATGGTTCCAGGAATTAATCCGGAACCATAAGATGACGTCGACAACACAACAGAGCCGCTACCGCGTCGAAGGCATGGATTGCGCTTCCTGCGCCGCGAAAATCGACACAGCCGTGCGCCGCCTGCAAGGCGTCGAGGATGTTTCAGTCTCAGTCATCGCGGGCACCATGACGGTCAAGCATCACGCCGACCCCGATCTGCTGCCAAACATCGCCAAACGAGTCACGGGGCTGGGCTATAAGCTTTTCCCGCTATCGCAAGGCAATACCCCCTTGCCGAAGATCGAAAAGGACGATCATGCCTGCGGTTGCGGACATGATCATCATGATCATAAGTCCGATGCCCACGCCCATGCCGGGCACAGCCACGATCATCACCATGGGCACGACCATGGCAACCATGATCACGGAGCCGAGGGCCATCGGCATGACCATGCCGGGCATAGCCACGCCCCGGAGGCGCGTGATGCGGCCGTTGCCGGCCTTCATGGTCACGATCACGGACCTGCTTCGGGACCATGGTGGAAATCGGCCAAGGGCCGCCTGACCATCGTCACGGGCATTGCTGTGGCCGCGGCCTGGGCTATCGGCAAGCTCGTTCCCGCCCTGGACGCCTGGATCTTTACAACCGCCATGCTTGTGGGCCTACTGCCGATCGCCCGGCGGGCCTTCATGGCCGCAAGGGCCGGAACACCGTTCTCGATCGAAATGCTGATGACGATCGCGGCCATCGGTGCCGTCATCATCGGTGCGAGCGAGGAGGCGGCGGCCGTCGTCTTCCTGTTTCTGATCGGCGAATTGCTGGAGGGTGTTGCTGCCGGCAAGGCGCGCGCCAGCATTCAATCGCTGACGGATCTGGTGCCCAAGACCGCCCTTCTCGAGGAAAACGGCAAGACCCTGGAAGTGCAGGCCGAGAGCCTCGCCGTCGATGCCGTCATCCTGGTTCGGCCGGGTGACCGCATTCCGGCCGATGGTGTCATCCTCTCCGGCGAAAGCGCCATCGACGAAGCGCCGGTTACCGGCGAAAGCACGCCCGTTCGCAAGGGTGTCGATGCAATCGTCTTTGCCGGCACGGTCAACGGCGATGCCGCGCTGCGGGTCCGCGTGACGGCCGCGGCATCCGACAATACCATCGCCCGCGTCGTCAGGCTGGTCGAGGAAGCGCAGGAATCGAAGGCTCCGACCGAGCGTTTAATCGATCGCTTCTCCCGCTATTACACGCCCGGTGTGGTCGCTGTCGGCGCACTCGTCGCAATTATCCCTCCACTATTTTTGGGCGGCGCTTGGAGCGAGTGGGTCTACAAGGGCCTCGCCATACTCCTGATCGGTTGCCCTTGCGCTCTCGTCATTTCGACGCCTGCGGCAATTGCAGCCTCGCTCTCCTCCGGCGCACGGCGCGGCCTGCTGCTGAAGGGCGGCGCCGTGCTTGAGAATATCGGCAAGATCACCGCCGTCGCGTTCGACAAGACCGGCACTTTGACCGAAGGCAAGCCCAAGGTCACCGATATAGTCGGCCTCGGCGTCACCGATACGGAGGTACTTCGACTGGCGGCAGCGCTCGAAACCGGGTCCAGCCATCCGCTTGCCCGTGCGATCCTGGACCGCGCCGCAGCAGCCGGAATGGATATCCCCCAGGTCATCGACGCGAAAGCGATCGGCGGCAAGGGGGTGAGCGGCACTGTCGACGATATCGACGTATTCCTCGGGTCGCCGAAGGCAGCCGCCGACAGGATCTCGCTGACTGCCGAGCAGTCAGCCCGGATCGCTGCCCTCAATGACGAAGGAAAGACCGTCTCGGTTGTCGTTGCCAAGGGCGAGGCTGCAGGATTGTTGGCCATGCGCGACGAGCCGCGAGCCGACACGGCCGCCGGCCTGAAGGCGCTTGCCCATGCCGGCATCAAGACAATCATGCTGACGGGCGACAATCAGCGCGCGGCACAAGCAATCGGCAAGACGCTCGACATCGAGGTCAGGGCGCAATTGCTGCCCGAAGACAAGCAGCGGATCGTCGGCGAGCTGAGGCGGCAGGGTTTTCGCGTCGCCAAGGTCGGCGACGGCATCAATGACG
>JBCNPI010000005.1:0-67612 GCA_039593415.1 Rhizobium sp.
GTTTTCGAGCGCCTTCACATAGCCCTCCTTGTCGCCGACATAGAAATCCTTCGGCATCTTGTCGGCGATCTCGGCGGCCGAATGGGTGTTGATGAAATGCAGCGTCTTGACGAAAGCATTCGCA
The DNA here is from genome assembly GCA_039593415.1 of Rhizobium sp. Taxonomy (GTDB): domain Bacteria; phylum Pseudomonadota; class Alphaproteobacteria; order Rhizobiales; family Rhizobiaceae; genus Rhizobium. The sequence continues at coordinate 125 of JBCNPI010000005.1, forward strand.
AGCTTCTGCACCTCCTCCTTGTGATCCTTGACCCAAGACTCCTGCATATAAAGTGACGCAGCGGGATAGGTCCCGCCCAGAGCGGCCCTTGTCCCGCCCATCGTGCGCATGTCGATGAGAACCTTGGCCTCACCGGTCTTCAGGAGACGAGAAACTGTCGGCTCCGTCGTCATGCCGGCCTGGATGGCATCCTGCTGCATGGCAGCGATGAAGGTCTGGCCGGCACCAACCGGAACGGAGGTGAATTCCCCCAGCTTCAGGCCGGCCTTGATGGCCAGATACTGCGTCAGGAAGTTGGTCGATGAGCCGAGACCCGTGACGCCGAGACTCTTGCCTTTGAAATCGGCGGGGGATTTGATTTCTGGATGCTTGGTCGACACCAGCTCGACTTCGCCCGGCGCCTGGCTGAACTGCACGACGGATTCGACGAACTTGCCCTTACCCTGAAGGTCGATGCAATGGTCGTAGAAGCCGACGACACCCTGAACGGCGCCTGCCAGCATTTCGTTTTCCGCATCGACGCCTGCAGGCTCATTGAGAAGTTCGACGTTCAGCCCCTGCTCCTTGAAATAGCCAAGCCCTTCGGCAAGCTTGGCCGGCAGATAGATCTGCTTTTCGTAACCGCCCACCATGATGGAAATCTTGTCGGTTGCCTGTGCCGCCGTTGCCGCAAACCCGGCGGCGGCTACCGCAAGGGAAAAAGCCGCGGAATATCTGAGAATGCTGGATGCACGCATGAAGTCCTCCTCCTGTTTATGCCGGCGTCGCCGCGTCGGCATGGCGCCTCCTCCTCGAAGCGCACTAGACGTTAGCGCGGCCAACCTTTCAGCCAGCTTTCGATGAGAGGTAGGACGGGTTGAAATCGAGCACTCATTTGCATCGGTCGAACACTTAGATAGAAGCCTGCGAAGACGACATGTTAAGCACGACTAGAGCTCTTCTTGCGCAACCGTAAACGTCTCGTCTCGGTTGACCTTTATCAATTTGCCATCCTCGTTGATCTCAGCCAGCTCTTCGCCTTCGCCCCGCATGCTCATGAAGGCGACGATCGTCACGATCGCGGTGAGGAAAATTGCGCTTGTCACGATAGTGCCCAGGCCCAGGCCACCATATTGCGTTGGCTGAGACATGAGGTCGCCGAACGAGGCCCCGAGAGGCCTGGTCAAAATGTAGACCAGCCAGAAGCCAAGGATCGGATCGAGACCAAGGAAGAAGTAGCCGAGTGCGAGCGAGGCGATGATCATCCCAAACAAGATGCCGGTAGCCAAGTATCCGAGCGCGAATTTCTCCGCCACCAGATCGCCGGCAGCCGTGCCGAGCGCGAAGGTGAACAGGATAGCAAGCCAATAAAAAGCCTCACGCCGCCCGGTAAATATCGAGTGGATCGAAAGCGTCCGCTCCGCTTGAAACCACAGCAGGAACGTCAACGCCAGGGCGACCGAGAACGCTATCGTCGTAGCCAGCAGCGGTACATGGAAATTGTCGACTAGGTTGTCGGTGATCAACGTGCCAACGATGCTGATCAGCACCACGGAAAGCCAGTAGGCAGCGGGAACATACTTCTTCTGCGCAAACTGCCATACCAATGCGACGGCCAGAACAGCGGACAAAATCAGCGATGTCGCCGTTAGCCCCAGACCCACTCGCAAGTTGAGATAGTCGGCCGCCGTTTCCCCCATGGTAACGGCCATCAGCTTGATGAGCCAGAAATCGGTCGTGACACGGGGAACACGATTATAGACGACAGCTTTGGCAATCGGTGCGGACATCACGAGTCTCCTTGAACGAGCGTTGAACGTCTCACGGGACAATTCTGGCATGGGATAACGCGGTTCGCCGCCGCCTATTGAGCAGGCTGCGCCGGATTGTTGAGAACCGCCATGAGGGCTGCGAGCGTTTTGTTGACTTTGTCAGGCGACGGAGAGGACTGACGCAGCGCCTTCAGCGCCGCGTCTGAGGCGGTGTCGATGTTGTTCCAGTCGTTCGGGTTCAGCGGACGGATCGCGGTCTCCGCCTGGTCCCAGGCCGTCTCATAGTCGGTGATGCGCTTTGCGGCGGCCGACAGATCGCCCTTGGAAGCGAGCGTCTGGACGTCAGCTATGATGGTCTTGAACGATGATAGATCGCCTAGATCCGCCGCCTTGGCGGGCGCATTATTGGCGTAGAGCTCAAAACCGGTGAAAGCCGCTACCGGAGCGGCGATGAGCGCGATGACAAGAAAGATCTGTCTCATCGGTGGAGTCCCCCGAATTTGGTCTTGCAAGGAAGGCGTCGCTTCTGTGTCCCCCTCGCCGGTTGAATGCCGCCGCTGTGGTGGCAGCGTGATGCGTCCGCTGCTTTGCCGGCGGCGTTCGGCTTGCCTGCTTTGACTACGCGGTTTTAATTAGCTGAGAATTAGAGCGATGTCGGCGTAGCACCCGATAGCAATCAATCGTACGCGGGCGGCCGGGAATGCCACCGGCCGCCACAATCTTCATTTCTGCGGAGTGAGATGCGAGACGACCGCCTTACCACCCTTATCCACATAGGTTAGCTGCACCTTCTCGCCGACGCGGAGTTTGGTGTCTTCGATCCCTTCGGGCAGGGAGTAAGTCTTGCCGTCCGACAGCGTGATTGTATCTGCATTCTTACTGATTGCAGTGATCGTGCCGGAAGTCTCGGCGGCAGATGCGGCGCCGATCGGTGCCAGCACCAGCATCGCGACCATGATCATTTGCGGTTTCATTTGCTTATTCCTTTCAAGATCTCGGCCGCCGATATCTATATTTTCCCGCAACGGCGGCATGATTGCGAGAAAACAGATCCTCATTCGCCTCTGAGCTTCTCTGTGACATGTGTTCGGCTGCGTATTGCCTCGCCCGTCGAGGCCACAAGAGCGGCGGCCGCCGTCGTGACGATGAGAGCTACGAGATAGAGCCAAGGCATCGAAAGCATCTCGGGGGGCGGGTCGAACACCCCTGTCAGCAGCTTGACGAGCACATAGGCAACCAGCACGCCTGCCCCGAGACCAAGGACCATGCCGCTGCCAGTAACCAATGCCGCTTCACTCCACAGGAAGGCGCCGAGCTGTCGTGGTCGGGCTCCTAGAGCCACGAGAATAGCAAACGAGCGCTCGCGGTCGGCAAAGCCAAGGCCGAGCACCAGTCCGCCCGAAGCAGCAAGCATGACAACCGCGAAGATAAGTTCCAGCCGCGTCAGTCCGGCGAGATCAATTGCAGTAAGGCTCGAGCCGATCAGGGCGACGGCATCGCCGATCTGGCTGACCTTGAGTGCGGGGATGCCTGCGGTCGCATTTCGGGCGGCCGAAGCGACGCGGGCGGGATTACCGCTTGTTCGAATGAGAACAATCTCGCTTGCCGCGGAGCCGGTTTGCTGGGCGATGTAGGCCGCGTTAGCGACCAAGAACGAATCCTTGGGTGCCGTCGGGAATTCACGCACCACGCCCACGACGCGAAAGGGCACGACGTGATATTGGTGATCGGCTGAGTTTTGCAGACGAAGGTTGATGCTGTCGCCGCGGCTGAGCTGATAGTCGTTCACAGTTTCCTGGGAAACCAGCACACCATCGGGCGTTTGCGCGAGATCGGCGAGTGTCCTTCTGGCATTGCCGTTTGCGAAATAGGCGTCGGACATGGCCGTAGCCGTCTCTATGCGTGTCGGATCGATGCCGTAGAGATCCTGAAGGTCGGTTCCGACGTATGCGTATCGGTGTTGCATCGGCTGGGCCGCCGCCACGCCCGGTAACTTGGAGAGACTGCCGAGGACTTGCGAGGCGGGTACAGCGGATGTGCCGGTAACGGTGACGTCGGCACCATTGGTAAGCTCAGCGTCGACTCGCGCCTGCGCTTCGTAGGTCGCGTTGAAAATCGCGGTCGACGATGCAAAGGCGAAAGCAAGCGCGGCCAAACCGATCCCGCCAGTCAGTCGGCGGCCTTGTCGCCCAAAGGTCGCAGCCACCACATCCGACAAACGCCCGGCGAAAGGTCGCAAACCCTTGGCGATCACCGGTCGGCCTTGTTGCAGCCCGGCCCCGACGAGCCGCATGGCCAACAGCGCCAGCCCTGTCCAGAGCATCATGGGGGCAAGGAAGGCGGTGTAGTCGACCGCCGCCCCCGGCACGCCCTCCGGCGCGAGAACGACCTGATATCCGCCCGCTGCTGAACGCCAGTAGAACGCCGCGGCGAGCGCAAGCAGCACAGGATCGAGATAAAAGCGGGCCCAGAGCGGTATCCGGTCACTGCCGACTGTCAGCCGCGCGACGGCAACGGTCGACCTGCGAGTGTCACGCCAGGCAGGGATAACGATCGCTGCGAGCGAAAGCGCGATCCCTGCCGCCGCCACAGCGACAAGAAAAGGAAACTCTGTGCCGCGCAAGAGTGCCACCCCGAGGATGAAATGCGCCGCGAGGCCAGCAAGGAGAATACCGAAGATCGCACCGCCGATACCCGCAACCGCCGCTTCAGCGGCAGCCAAACGAAGAACTGTATCGACCGTCGCTCCCCGCAGGCGCAGCAGCGCCTGGTCGCGACGGCGCTTGCCGCGCCCAGCTCCCGCTACGGCAAGCGTCAGCAGAATGGCGAGGATTGTTCCTGGAGCACCGAGGAACAGGAAAACGAGCCGCGCATAGAGGGCATCCTCGCGCACCGCTCCCAATCGGGCCGCCAGATTGTTGGCAAGCAGCGCGGTTCCAGCGACGCGAGCCTCGAAATTATGACCTTGCTCGGTCGACCGGACGCTTGCAGCGACGGGATCGGCGGGCAGACCGCGGTGATCAAGCTTGACGTGGAACTGGGCCTTGACGGTATCGGGCCGCCTGGCGCTTTGCTGCTCGAACACCTGCTGCCACTGAGTTGCCGGCAACAGCAGAACATTGTCGGGCGGGGCTTGCGGTGCGGCCCCGGCCGCAACACCGATCGCCTGAAACATCGCATCGGCGTTCGGCAAATCGATGATGCCGGCGATCGTCACGCTGACATCAGGCGCTTGGTGGCGGTGGATGACAACCTGATCCCCCACCGCGACATGCAGGTTGGCGGCAGTCTGCTGTGCTATCAGGATGCCATCGACCGACCCGACCAGCCGCCGGACTTGTCCGGGGAATTGGTCGAAATAGCTCGGTCCAATCCCAAGCACCGTGCCGCCGCCGGTGGTTTGAACGGTACCTCCCGTGTTCGCCTCAAAGCCTGGTACGTCAGCATAGTTGACCAACTGCAAGGCGGTGACCGGCGCGGCCGAGCGGATCGCAACCTCGACTGCACTATGATCGGCCTCCGGCAACGACTGGACCTGCCAGTCGACTGGCACCTGGGCGACCGACCGTGCTGTCATCTCGGTGGCGCTGGATTGTAAAAAGGCGCCCAGGCACGCGATGAAGGCGACTGTCAGCGCTACACCGCCGATGGTGCCGAGGAGGCGGCCGGAACGGGTTCGGATAAGTCCGATCAACCAATGCCCGTACATGTGGACCTCTCAATCATGCTCTCTATTCTGCCGCGACGCATCTGCCAGACTTGGTTCATCTTTGCCGCCACACGCTCGTCATGCGTTGCAATGACGATGGCACTTCCGGTCTGCCGCCCCCAGGCGAGCAGGCGGTCGACCAATATTGCGCCGCCGGCCTGGTCGAGTTGGCCCGTCGGCTCGTCGGCAACAATCAATTCCGGATCGGTTACAACGGCTCGAGCGACGGCGATCCGTTCAGCCTGGCCGCCGGAGAGTTGCTCGGGAAGCTTATGCGCAAGGGGCTCGACCCCGAAAGTGGCAAGCGCTGTCAGGGCGCGAGCGTGGGCGTCGGAACCGTTACCGAGAAGGATCGGCAGCTCGACGTTCTCGACCGCGGTGAGCGCGGGCATCAGGTTTGCGGATTGGAAGACGACGCCGATATGCTCGGGGCGCAATGTGTCGGACGAACCAAGCCCAGGCCATTCCACTCGTCCTGAGCTCGGGATGTCCAGCCCTGCGATCAGGTTCAAAAGCGTCGTCTTTCCACAGCCAGATGGTCCCATGATGGCGATGTTTTCGCCGGCTCTAATCCTGAAAGAGCAGCCTTGAACGGCTGACACGACGCCTCGCGCACGCTGGAAGCTGCGCCAAAGATCGTTGACGGACACCAGTAAAGTGCTAGCCATGCACAATGCCTCCATCACGGATGTCGACAATGCGGTCGGCCCGTGCGGCGAGCGCGGGGCTGTGCGTGACGATCAGGATGGCGGCACCGTTGCGGCACGTTGCCATTAGCCGATCCATGACGAGTTGTTCCGTCGCCGCGTCGACTTCGGCGGTGGGTTCATCGCAAAGCAGGATCGCCGGTTTTGCGGCGAGCGCCACGGCCAGGCCAGCGCGCGCCGCCTCACCGCCTGAAAGGTGAGCGGGCAAGACATCCGCCAGACCATCAAGGCCCAGGCCGTCGAGAAGGCTATCGATTTCATCCGATCGGCTCTGGCCGGCGATCTCCATCTGCAGACGGATGTTGCCTCGTACCGTCAGATGATCGAAAAGATTTCCCGACTGCATGAGCATGCCGAAATGGCGAGCCCTAAGCCGAGCCCGCTCCCGCTCGGGGCGTCGTGTCATGCGCTCGCCCAGGACCGAGACCACACCGCCGTCCGGCTCGTCGAGCCCGGCAAGACAGGAAAGCAGCGTCGACTTCCCGCTGCCTGACGGGCCTCTTAGTGCCGTGAATTGTCCGGCATCGAGAGCGAGGGCCACCCCGCGCAAAGCCACGATTTCCTCGTCGCCTGTATGATAGAAGCGATAAAGCTCGGTCGCCTCCAATACACGCATATACTCACCTCCACTTTAAGGAGTTGGAGATCAGCTGCCACTGGTCGACATTGTCTGCACCGGCCGGTGCGGCGAGATCTAGTGTGAGCGTCTTGCCGTCCTTGAACAGAATGAAGCGCTCGTGCTCGATCCTGGTCTGCTTATTCGTGACGGGATTTGGCGCTGAATTCGACAGATAGCTGATGCGAACGGCCCGTCCGGCTGCGAGTTTTACATCCTCGACTGCGGTGACTTTGACGGCATGCCCGGTCGTCTTGAGGCCCGGGATTTCGTCGGCCTTGGCGGAGGACGCTGTTGGAGCAGTACTCGCGGCGCCAAGAGTAGCATCTATCTCATCGTATTTATCGAAGAACCGAACGCCATGGTCGATCTCGGTACGTGACCATCCTTCTGGCACCTTCAGAGCATATCCGTCAGGAGAGGTGTAGGTAACGAAGACCTGATTGTCCGGAATGTCCCCCGGCGGGTTCGTCTCCGGCGCGGCGAGCTTCTCCTGTGCCACAGCGGGAAGAAACACGCCGGATGACATCATGAGCAGCAAGGCTATTGCGGCGGATATTCGATAGCGGACAGTCATGATTTACGGCTCCTCTGATCTGGGGATTTGAACAGGCATGTGACGCCAGCAGAATTAGGAGGGTCTTAGATGATCAGCCGTCGTGGAGCAGGCCTAAACCAAACCTGTCCAGGTGGAGGCGTTTAGGCTACGTTGAAGCATGCGTATTCTTGTGATCGAAGATGATGTCATGCTTGGCCGAGCCCTCGTGCAAGCCCTCGACGATGCCGGGATGTCGGTAGACTGGGTGCGTGACGGGCACGTCGGGGATGAAGCCATCGCGGTTGGCGGCCATGGCCTTGTACTGCTCGACCTTGGCTTGCCCGGCCGTTCGGGCCTGGAAATCTTACGCTCGCTGCGGACGGCCGGCGACAAGAGGCCGATCCTGGTGATCACCGCTCGTGATGAACTCGACGATCGCGTCACAGGGCTCGATCTCGGTGCCGACGATTATCTGGTGAAGCCATTCGAGGTTAAGGAACTGCTCGCGCGCATGCGCGCGGTGTTGCGCCGGCACGGAGGTCACGCGGTTTCGATCCTCTGCACAAGCGAGATTGAGCTCGATATATCAAGTCATGAGGTAAAATATCGTGGGTGCGGCGAAGTGTTGCCAGCGCGCGAATTCGCACTGCTTCACGCATTGCTGGAACGTCCCGGAACCATTCTTTCCCGCTCCCAGCTTGAGGAAAAACTCTATGGCTGGGGTGAGGAGGTGGAAAGCAACGCCATCGACGTCCTCATCCATTACGTACGACGCAAGTTCGACAAGGACATCATACGCAACATCCGGGGGGCAGGCTGGATGGTCCCAAAGTGATAAACACCATATCGATCCGACGCACGGCCTTCTTTTGGCTCGCCGGGTTGATGGCGGCAATCGGCGCCTGCGCGGCGACAACGTCATACTTCCTCGCTCGGAACGAGGCATCCGACTTCCTTGACAACCAGCTTCGGCAGATCGCCCTCTATGTCGGGGATACGCATTCATCACCAGTAACAGGACCAGACATCGGTGCACCGCACGATCCCGAAGACGACTTCGTCATCCAGGTCTGGGATGCGACCGGACGGACGTTGCGACAATCGCATCCCAGCATTGGTATTCCCCGCCAACCGGCAACCGGGTTTGCTGACGCTTCGACGGGCATTGACAATTGGCGCGTCTACACACTGGCCGCCCCGGATCGAACAGTTCAGGTTTCCCAGGATATGAGCGTCCGGCAGGAGCTGGCGGCCAATGCTGCGCTGCAGGCGGCGCTTCCGATCATCGTTCTCATTCCATTGTCACTGCTGACCCTCAGCTGGATCATCGATCGGATCATGGCTCGCCTAAATCGTCTGGCCGTCACGGTCGCTTCCAGGGACGCCCAAGCGGACGACCCCGTTCCAATTGACGACGTGCCCGCTGAGATCGTTCCCTTCGTAAGTTCGATCAATCTGTTGCTCGCCCGTCTCCGTGCATTGCTGGAGAAACAACGGCGGTTTATATCCGACGCTGCCCATGAATTGCGCACACCGCTCTCGGCGCTGCAGATTCAAATCGATAACCTTCGGCACGATGACCGGGACGGCCGGTTTTCGCAGCGTTTGACCGAACTCGACGCTGGAATCGGCAGGGCCACCAGCCTCGTGAGCAAGCTCCTGCGCCTCGCACGCTACGACGCCCATGAAACCGCACCCGCGCCGCAGCCGATCGACCTCGTCCAACTTGCGCTTGACACCGTTGCGCGCCTGACCCCTCTCGCCGAGAGTCGGGGGGTCGACCTTGGCATTACGCGCCAGGACAAAGCCAACGCGATTGGGTCGCTGAGCGATTTCGAGATCATCCTCGACAATCTTGTCGAGAACGCGGTGCGATACACGCCACCGTGCGGAACGGTCGACGTCGGGGTGGCCGTAGCAGGGCGAGAAGCACGAATCGAGATCCGCGACACCGGCCCTGGCATCGCGGAGGAAGAGATGCCACGCGTCTTTGAACGGTTCTTCCGGGCAAGGCCCCAGGATAGCGAGGGGAGCGGGCTGGGGCTGGCGATCGCGAAAGCCGCAGCCGAAAGGCAAAGAGCGCGGCTAACACTCGCCGCGCGCGAGGACGGTCCTGGCCTTATCGCAACCCTAATTGTCCGATTTGAAAGTCCGGCAGAGCGCATCGACATTCCGCTCTAGATTATCTTAATGCTGATTGTCTCGAACGAAACCGTGATGGAGCAGTTTGCCATTCGAGGCACCCTGGAATTCTTCAGTTGGGCATCCCGTGCGCGATGTTTACGGCTATTGCTGGCATGACCGCGACGGCCTTTATGTAGAGGGTCATAGACAGTCAGCGTTTGTCGGTGGTGACGTTGTCGACAGGCGCGGAAAACTGGATTCCTGACCAAAGTTGCTGTTCTTCAATTTGACCGTCACTTGAGCGGCAGGTGATTCTAGCATTCGTCGCGATGCTGAATGCGACGCTCGAGGGCGGCTTCAAACGCCCGAAATAATTTCTTCATCACTTGCTCCTTGTATGGAAACAGCTCCGCCGAATCCATCCAGTGGATGTACATCCCCACATCCGCCTCGAAGACCAACAGGCGGCCATCGGGCAGCTCGGCGCAGTCGATGGCAAAATAGTCCAGTGGGAAAGACCGGCTAAGCTCGGCGAAGGCGTTCGCATGGCGGACAGCGAATTCCTCGTCGAAACTCACCATCCAGGCAGCTTCCTCAGCACGCCTGTCTTCGAAACGCGACATGCCGGCGTTCTGGTAATGCACCATCCAGTGGTCAGAGACAGCCATATGACTTGCATAGGCATTGCCGTCAATAAAGGCGACGCGCTGCTTACGGAACTTTGCATCCTCGCTGCTGTAATCGATGAACGAGGAAATATAAAAAATCGGGTCGGGATGCGCCTCCAAGAAGCTGAACAACTGCGCGGGGTCGGTGATCTTTTCCATGCCGTGACCGGCATGCGTATCGAGCGGGCGGATGATGAACGGGTAGGTGACGATGCTACCAGCAGCCTCCAAGGCCAACGCACCGTCGGCGATATTCCGGAGAACGCTTCTGGAGATTCGGGTGATGGTCGGCGTTACGACGGCAACTCCTTCGCGCAGCATTTCTGCAACGCCGTCGCGAGACAAACCCATGACAAGGCGCGGCGCATTGTTCATTATTGGGCCGCGCCAGCCCCGCAACAATCTTTCGAGATTGAGCAGCACAGGCAAATTTTCGCTCGATTCAGCGACAGCGACGAAGGCGACGTCATGGTCCGGAATGTCGTCGAGATTGGCCGTTTCGGCATCGACATAGTGGAGTAGGACGGTGGCATTTGATTCTTCAAGCAGGAGCTCGATCGGCGTGTTAGCCATGAAGTCGCCTTTTGTGACGAGGACCAGGACCTTTACGCCGTTTCCATGGCCGAAAGTTACCCGATAGGTCTTCGAAAGCCGAAGCGCGGCTCTTTGAGCGATAGCCGCCTCGCTTGTTTGGCCCACCGAATTCATAATGATCGACAGGTCGAGGAAAGCTGCGGCATCGGAAGGATCGACCGTCAGGCGGCCAAGGAGATCGTTCCACAGGGGCATGATGTCACGCCCCTCATAGATGGACCGGATGATTTTTGCCTTGCCAATGATATCGAGCGCAAATGCCGGTGGTAGGCCGTGCGTCGGCTCCTCCGTCACGATTTCCCTCATTCGTTATAACTCACGGGAGACAATTTCACGCCCATCCCATTGAAAAATCCAATGATCCCGCTGACTTCTTTTGGAAGCAGCTAATAATCGTGGCTATCACCTTTCACTGACGTTTCGCTGAAGTCGGATCACCTCTTCAAGCTCCCAAAATCAACGCTATGCCTTGATTCTAAGGCCCGCATTACTTTCCTAGCCGCGATGTCCATGGTCGCACAATTCGCTTCAATCTCTCTCTTGAACTCCGCCCTTCTCGGTGCATCGCTGGCACCGGCCTACGCTCTGCGGATGCCGGAGAGCGCCGATGCGTACCCGGCCAGCCAGCAGGCAGTGTCTGCCTACGCCCGCAGCGAGCAGACCGATACATCAGCGGCCTCGGTTCTTTCCACCGGCGAGGTCAGGCACACTTTATCGCGCTGAGGAAGCGGGACGAAATCGCATCGCGCCTAGCGGGGATCGTAATCGAAGGTTCAATCATTTCGCTTGCTACCTAGCCCTCCATGTCCCAGTAGGATCAACGCTTAGGAAATCTGCCACGAGGCCAGCAGCTCGGGATCACGCATGGCGGGAAGAAGCGGGAGTAGCCAAGAGGACGAAACATGCCTCGGCACATTTGCAGAAAATTGCTTGCGGCATTGCAATAGTCGATAATGCACTGCAATATTGCTGTCACAAATCTGTGCAGTTGAGGTTCCGTGCGATGAGGATTTGTATCTATAAATCGGAAAGAGCACCTGAGCTCACCCTCTTGCTGCGAGAAGGATTGCCTCTCCCGCTCGATACCAGGATAGACGAATGGACCAAAATCAAGGCGGTCACCGATCGGGAAATCAGAGCAGACCTTCTGATTGAGATTGGTGGCGCCGGATATGCGTTGGTCCGGCTTCACGCGACTAGACGACATTAGGCGGTAGCACCCATCTTGCTGTGGCGTCGTCCCCAAGCAACCGTCGTGTCCCGAGCTTCGGCACCACCAAACACGGAACAGCTCGCTGCTTACGGGCCCTCACCAATTCCTCATGCCGCGCGAGGGCGAGGATGGACATACGATGGTAATGCGCTATCCTTTTCTAATCGCCAGCAGATGAATCCGTAGGCGCTGGCGGCTGAGGGCTGAAAGCTCCCGCCTGCATGTGCGGGACACGCTCATGGTCGATGATTCCGCCGAGAAATCTCCGAAGCTCATCAGCGGAGACGGGCGTCAGCTGCTTGTTCTTATCGCCGAAGATGAATTCCTTATAAAAGCAGATCTGGAAGATATCGTCAGGGATGCCGGCTTCGAGCCTCTCGCCCTATCGAATGCGGACGAAGCTATCCTTGCCTTGGAGGAGGACTCCGCCCGTTTTTACGCCGTGATAACCGATATCAGGATGCCAGGAGAGGCAAACGGTTGGGATTTGGCACGGCGAGCTCGGGAACTGCAGCCACTCATGCCGGTGATCTATATGACTGGCGACAGCGCCCAAGACTGGGCAGCCCAGGGCGTTCCCAATAGCGTCTTGCTTCAGAAGCCTTTTGTCCATGCCCAGCTCGTCACGGCATTGACCACTCTTCTTAACGATGCTGCCACGAGCGGGGTCGGCCAATAGCCGGCAGCATCAAGGATCGGGATCAGCTCGGTGCGCTCAAGCTTTTCTCATACAGGGATTGGGGTTCTATCCAGTCGCATTGGGCACGCTAGCGGCGGCGGACATGTTCATGGATCTGGAGAATACACTCGGCGCGCTCCAAGTGTTCAAACCGAGGAACGCGGTTGAGAGCAATTGGAATCGTGGGGCGGACTAGGTGCCGCTGGTGATAGCTCTGGCTTCATGCTCGTGAACCAGTTTGAACTGTCGATCTCCTGCCGCTTCCCAATCTAACCAATTGATTTGCAACAGCCATTAGTACCTGATGGAGCCGAATGGTAGTAACGGGACTTATCTCAGGGCTCGCGACGGGCTGCGCATGAGAGAATGCTCAGCGGCCCAGCTCGCGTCCTTAACGGAACCGCCGGGACCGAACAGAAGCGGGCGCTGCGCCATTGGCCCGCTCTGGCCGGGTGTCGCTGCGGTATAGTGCGGTGTATCCCACACGCCCCATGTCAGGATAGCTGACACGGCCCCCGTCTCGAGGACGAGGTCGAGATATCTCTTGTAGACACCCGCAACGATCTCGTTGCTGCTGGCGGGGTCCAAGCCACTGTCATCGACATCAAGTTCGGTGATGTAGACCGCAAGTCCGAGCGCTTTCAGATCGAGCAGGAACCGGGCAAGCCCGGGCCCGAAGCTATCGGCTCGTCCGGCACGAAGATGAGACTGGATGCCAACGGCACCGATAGGCACGCCGCGATCCAGCAAGGTTCTAAGCATGGCAAGCACAGCCTTGCGTTTGACGCTCCCGCTCGCTCCATCGCCTTCCAGTCCATAATCGTTATAGCAGAGAACGGCCGTGGGGTCGGCTTCTCGCGCTGCGCGGCAGGCGACCTCGATATAGGATGGGCCAAGCGTCCGATACCAGAAGCTGTTCCGCCAATCGCCCGTCAGCCCGTCACTGGGGTTGATGGCTTCGTTCGCAACGTCCCAAGACTGGATCGTGCCTTTATAGTGCCCGGCGACGCGGTGAATATGATCGACCAAGACAGCTTCGGCGTTTTGTTTTGTCACCGACTGCGTGACCCAGGACGGTAGCGATCTGTGCCAGCAGAAAGTATGACCCCGCATGGCGATGCCATGCCTCCTCGTGAAGTCGGCGATGGTGTCCGCCTGGGTGAAGTCGAAGCGATCCGATGCAGGATGAACAGTTTCCCACTTCAGCGCGTTTTCAGGGACGACGATGGTTGCCTGCTTCGCAACTACAGCCGCATAGTGCGGGTCGTCGACGAGCTGGCGCGGATTGACGGCGAAGCCGAACTTTAGGCCTTTCTCGGCCGCCACCCTGCCGAGCGGAACGAAATTGCCATCGCCCGGCGCGGCCAAGGTCTGGGTCGGCCTAAGCCCCGCTCCGATTAATGTGGCAATCGAGGTCGCAAGAAAGGACCGACGATCTGGGTGCGTATCAGTCATGTGCGTTCATCCATGTACTAACGTCGTTCACCACCCCGCCCCTCGATGCTACAATAACCATGGCCGGGTAGCGAACCGCAATTCTTCTCTGACCGCATGACGCCGTCAGAAAACAACTAGCCCCTCACAGGCAGCTCATTCCGGTTACCGTCGGCCCATAATCGACGCTGAGGAGGCGATACGACCAGGGGAAGGCACCTTCCACGCAGTCCCAAGAACCGCCCGCTGTCCGAAATGGAGGCGCGAAGCAGTCGTCCCGCACTTGGCTGCAACGCCAACTTAGTGATCACGACCCCAGCCAACAAAATCGGATCCGTTGATGTGAAGGGGTAAGAACCGCCGGCCTGGTTGCTTGAGTGTTAAACCCTTGTCTGTAGAGCCAAATCACGATCTCTGTGCTGTGCCTTTCGTTCAGCTCAACATGGATAGAGACGCATCAGGTTCAGCGCTTGCCTAAGAGCCTCCGTATTGCTGCTAGTCAGACACCTGGATGGAGCGGGGACTGAATCTCGGCACCGACTGCGGTCAAGTGCTCCCAGTTCCGATGAGCGAATTTCGCTTTGCTGGTGTCATCGAATTTCAGCCCCGCTAGGAAACCGCGTGCATCGCCTCCGGAACGATATTGGTAGGGATAATCCGTTGAAAACAGTATGCGATCGACGCCGACAACGTTGACCGCTTGCTGTAAGTAAGCTGGGCTGAACATGCCGCTGGCGGTCACATAGAGATTGTTTCGAACATATTCGATGAACGGCCGCTGAAGCTTCGACACCCGATCAAGCATCACGAGCCGCTCAAGATAGAAGAGCACCAGTTCGCCCCAGTGTCCGAGAATTACCTGGAGGTGGGGATGGCGGTCGAAAACACCCCCGAGGATCAGGCGCACGAATTGGATACCCGCCTCGAAATGCCATCCAAGTGCGAAGGTGGACAAGGCAAGGTCGATGGGAGCGCCGAAGCCCGCATAATAGGAGTCGCGGACGCTCGTCGGCGGAATCTGCGGGTGGATCAGAAGCGGAACGTTCAGTTCGGCCGCACAGGCGAATGTCGGCTCGAAGATCGGATGATCCAGATTTTTGTCGCCGACCCGCCCGAAAAGAACGGCTCCCTTGCAGCCAAGATCCTTGATGGAGCGTCGCAACTCCAGCGCCGCCGCGTCAGCCTCCGCGGATGGCAGAGCCGCCATGGCCTGAAACCGGGACGGGTTGGCAGCGACGGCCTCAGCCAGCAAGTCGTTGGCACGTCGCGCAAGATCGATGCCGTGACGGCCAAGATTGTTGAAGCCGGGTGTCGTCAAGGAAAGAACCTGAACATCAACGCCCGTTTCGTCCATCAGAGCCAGCCGCTGTTCGCCAAGATCGGCGAGCCGCTCGCCGATCACTCCCTGATTGAGACCAAGTGTTCCGTCATCGGCACCGGGTAAAGTTCTCCACGCATCCTTCACCTCATTGGGAAGGACGTGCTCTTCGATCGCGATGATCTTCATGCCTCTAACCTTCTATTTTGCTCCGCGGTGACTTCGGCTTCCCCGGCTCTTGCGTGGAGGATGGCTCAAAGGAGCCGGAGATCGCCGCTTAAGCTTTGGTGGTCAATTGCTCGACGAGAGCTTGGCCGACACCCCGGGCGGAAGCTGGGTTCTGGCCGGTGATCAGGCGGCCATCAATGACGACGTTCTCTGACCAGTTGGGTGCGGCCTGATGCAGCGCGCCGCGCTGCTTGAGCGTGGTCGCGAGAAGATAAGGAACCACGTTTGTATACTTGACCTCGGCTTCCTCCTCATCGGTAAAGGAGGCAAGCTTCTTGCCAGCTACGAGATAGTTGCCGTCCGACAGTTTCGCGTCCACCAGTGCCGCTGGGCCGTGGCAGACCGCCGAGACGATGCCGCCTGCCTCCCAGATGTCACGGATGATCTTCTGTACTGCCTCGCTATCGGCGAAATCCCACATCGTGCCATGACCGCCGGCGAAGAAGACTGCCGAGTAGCGCGATGGATCGAGATCCTTCAGAATCAGCGAGTCGGCAAGGGCGCTGCGGAAGCTCTTGTCACTCCAATAGTGGGCGTTGGCGGCGTCAGACAGATCGAAGAAGTCGATCGGCGGGTGGCCGCCGCGGATCGAAGCGATCTCGTAGGGAATTCCAGCCTTGTCGAAGACGTCGAGCGGATGTGTGAGTTCGACCATGGCGAAGCCGGTAGGCTCGCCGCTGTCACCGCGGATCGGATGGCTGGTTACCACACACAGGATGGGCTTGATTGTGCTTGTCATGTTCGATTTCCTCAGGACTTAAGTGAGGCCATGTCGATGACAAAGCGATATTTGACGTCGCTCTTCAACATGCGCTCATAGGCTTCGTTGATCTTCTGGATGGGAATGACCTCGATGTCGGAAACAATGCCGTGCTGCCCGCAGAAATCGAGCATTTGCTGGGTTTCCGGCACGCCACCGATGAACGAGCCCGAGATCGCGCGGCGGCCGCGCACAAGCCCCCCGGCGTTTACTGGCGTGCCAAGTGGCCCGAGATAGCCGACGAGGACGAGCACGCCTTCCAGTGCCAAGCTGGGCATATAGGGATTGACCTCATGATCGTAGGGAACCGTGTCGATGATGACGTCGAAACGGCTGGCAACAGCTTCCATCTGCTGCGCATCGCTTGACAGCACGACATGGTCCGCGCCGAGACGGGTGGCGTCCTCCTCTTTTCCAGCAGAGCGTGTGAACAGGGTGACATCGGCCCCGAGTGCTTTGGCGAGCTTCAGAGCCATGTGGCCGAGCCCTCCCAGACCGATCACCGCGACTTTGCTCTCCCTACCGACATTCCAGCGATGCAGCGGCGACCAGGTGGTGATGCCCGCGCAAAGCAACGGAGCGGCACCCGCCGGATCGAGCCCGTTGGGCAGCGACAAAACGAACTTGTCACGCACCACAATCGAGTCGGAATAGCCGCCATAGGTGACGCTGCCATCCTGCCGATCGCTGCCATTGTAAGTGAACGTCGGCCCCTCGACACAGTCCTGTTCCCAGCCTTTTAGACAAGGCTTGCAGCGCAGGCAGGAATCGACCATGCAACCGACCCCGACCATGTCGCCAGCCTTGAAGCGGGACACCTCTGCTCCGACCTCCCGCACCCGTCCGATAATCTCATGACCCGGGACGATGGGGTAACTCGTGAAGCCAAAGTGGTTGCGGGCCATATGGACGTCCGTATGACAGACGCCGCAATAGAGAATGTCGATAACAACGTCATCCGACCGCGGCGAGCGCCGTTCGAAGGCATAGCGTTCGAGCGATTCATTGGCTGATTGGGCTGCAAAGCCGAGTGCGTTCACAGTTGCTTACTCCGAGTTATGGCGCTGGGTACGGCGACCCGTCCAGATGCGCAGCTTTTCAGCGTCCGCGGCGCGGGAGGCGTTTTCAGGGTTAGGCATTCCCCGGAGCGAACAGCGATTCCCAGTTTGTAAAGGGACCAAGCGGGATTACCTCCCAACCGATTAGGCCGGCCTTGGCGAGGGGAAATTCGGCAAGTGCTGCCTTAGCGGCTTCGGCGGTGTCGGCTTCCGCGATGATGGCGACACCTGGACGGTCCTGCCGGAAATAGATGTCACGGATAATGCCGCCTTTATACATCTGCCAGGCGTGACGAGCCTCATCCTGCATATGCGGCGCATATTTCTCCAGCGAAGCGCCGGGCTGCGGTACGTCGAGACAAAGCAATTTCATGGTCAGGTTTCCTTGGTTTGGGTTTACAATCAGGCGGGCTGGAAGCGGCTGGCCGTCTCCGCCACGCGCCGGCCGAGGTATTGAGCCGTCTTTAGGTCGCTGCCGGTCAGCGCAACATCGGGCGCCTGATCGACGTTCGATTGAGTCATGACCCCCAGCCAGCTTCCGAGCCGATTGAGATCGTCCACGCTGCCGGTGCTGCTGCTGTTGCCGGGCATCATATCGAGGCCCACCCAGATCATGCCATGCTGGGCTGCGAAGAGCGCCATCGATATGAGCGAGTTCAGCTTGTCGCCGTGCTGAGCTCCGGAATTCGTAAACCCGGCCGCGATCTTGTTGCGCCACTTCTGCTCCGACCAAGCCGCCTTGGTCGAATCCTCGAAGAACTGCTTGAGCTTGGCACTGATCAGGCCGTTATAGGTCGGCGATCCGAAGATGATGGCATCGCTGCGCTCGAGCGCCTCCCAATCCATCGGTCCGTCCGCGACGGCAATCAGTTTCGCCTCGGCTTGTCTTACCTCACTAACACCGGCCGCCACCGCTTCTGCGACACGCGCGGTATGGCCGAATCCACTGTCATATACGACTGAAATCAACAACTTACTTGCCTTCCTGAGAGAAGAATTCAAAGGACGGAAGGACGATTTGGATCGAGCGCCTCGAAAACGTCACTTGCTTGATGTCATCGTTACAATAGAATGATGGTCAGCAGTGGCGATTGTTTTTCACTTGTTTACTTCCGGAAATTCCGCAATCGCGTCAAAAAAATGCATCTGAACAGGTTTCGCCATGCGCGACAGATTCGACGGGATAGAAGTTTTTGTTGAAGCCGTCGAAGCCGGAGGGTTCAAACGCGCGGCCGACCGGCTCGCCCTCACACCTTCGGCGGTTGGCAAAGCCATTGCACGACTGGAAGAGCGGCTTGGTGTCCGCCTGTTTCAACGAACGACGCGCACGCAATGTCTGACAGAAGACGGCCAGCAATACTATGAGCGGTGCCTGCGTGCCATCGAAGAACTGCGCACGGGCGAATCCCTCTTGGAAAGCGGACGCCGCGAGGTCGTTGGCAAGCTTCGGGTATCGCTGCCGGTATTGTTCGGCCGCTACTGTGCGGCGCCCATTTTGCGTGCCTACGCGCGACAGCACCCCAAGCTTGAACTCGAACTCAGCTTTAATGACCGCCAGGTCGATATGATTGCCGATGGTTTCGATCTCGCCGTTCGCAACGGTACCCTCGGCAACGGCACTTCATTGCGCGCTCGGCGACTTGTCAGCCAACGCAAGGTACTGTGTGCCTCTCCGAATTATCTAGCAGCTCGGGGAGAGCCGCACTCCCCTGGTGATTTCGCGAACCATGACATGCTCGTTTATTGGCGTAACGACTATGCGGTGCCATGGCGGCTTCCGGACTTAGCTGGCGATCTCGTTGATGTTCCCGTCACTTCCCGTCTGCGATTTGATGATCTGGAGGCCGTCATGGATGCCGCGGTCGAAGGCATGGGCATCTGCTGGCTGCCCCACTGGCTCATCGGCGATCACATCGGTGCCGGCAATCTCGTTGAACTTTGGGCGGATAGGCCAAGCGCGACAATAGAGGCCTACGCGGTCTGGCCGGCGGCACAGCATCTGCCCTTGCGTTCGAGGCTGGCGATTGACGCTCTTGCAAGCGAATTGCCGAAGCGTTTTGGCCAGGAGGACGCTTAATTCGCCTGGTGATCAGGTTGAATGGCGCAATGCGTTCACAAGAAGGGAAAAGGCTGGGGAGGATTGACGGCGGTTGGGATAGTATAGGTGAAAACCCTCCCAATAGGGCGAATAATCCTCAAGAAACCGATGGAGCCGCCCGGTTTCGAGATAAGGCTTGGCGATATCTTCGGGAACGTAGGCAAAGCCGAAGCCGTCGAGCGCCGCCTCGAGGACATTATAGATCGTGTTGAAGACGAGCTGCCCATCGACCCGAACCTTGATGTCGCGTCCCTGCTCCTCGAATTCCCACGCATAAAGGCCGCCATATGTTGGAAGTCGAAGATTGATGCAGCGATGCTGGGTCAACTCTTTTGGATGTCCCGGAATATCGCGAGAGGCAAAATAAGACTCCGCGGCGACCACCGCGAAGCGCACGTCCGGACCGATCCGAACGGAGATCATGTCCTTGGCGATCTGTTCGCCAAACCGCACGCCGGCGTCGTAACGATCGCTGACGATGTCCTGCAGACCGTAATTTACATCGAGCTCAAGCCTGATGTCCGGGTACTGGTGAAGAAAGCTTCGAAGCTTTGGCCAAAGGTAATGTTGGATCTGGTAATCGCCTGCCGTCAAACGGATGGTGCCGGCAGGCTTTTCGCGCAGTGCGTTGAGACTATCAATCGCCGTTCCGATCTCATCGAAAAGCGGGCCGATGCTCTCGAGCATGCGCTCGCCGGCCTCGGTTGGCGAGACGCTGCGGGTCGTTCTCGTCAGCAGCCGCACGCCAAGCCGCTCCTCGAGCTGACGGATCGTATGACTGAGTGCCGACTGCGAAACTCCGAGCTTAGCGGCAGCTTTCGTGAAACTGCGGTCTCTCGCAACCAGCAGGAACACCATCAGGTCGTTGATGTTCTGTCGCTCCACTCATGATTCCTCCTCATGATTATGTGTTCATTTATAAAACACATGCTCATGAAATAGTAGCGGTTTGGGTTGGAGCAGCGATTATCCCGATCCGGGTCGTCGTTTCTTCGCCGTCGGCGACCAATTTGGCGTTTATTTCGCCCGGTTGCGCAATACCTCGCCGACAATGGTCGAAGCGGAAAAAGCATTCGGCCACCCTGCATAGAATGCCGTGTGGGCCACGACTTCTCCGGCTTCTTCGGCGGTGAGGCCGTTATCCATTGCCCGGTTGAGGTGATAGGTGATCTGGGCACTCTGCCCCGAGGCGATCAGCGAGCTCACTGTCACAAAGCTCCGGTCCCGTGGCACAAGGCCGGGTCGCTGCCAAAGATCACGAAACAGCGGATCGGCCGTAAAGAGCACCAAGCCTGGCGAAATCTGTCCTACATTTTTCTCGACGGCGGCTGCGCGCTGCTGCTCGGCTTCTTCGTTCAAAGGCAGCAATTGCGGAGAAGCCGCGGGAAGCTCAGTGGCCGCAATGTTGCGTTCGGCAAACACATCCTTGGTTACGGCGATGGCAGACATGGCATTCGGCCATCCTGAATAGAAGGCAAGATGAGTTATGATCTCCGAGACTTCACTCGGAGTGACGCCGCTATTAAGAGCAACATTTACATAATGCCTCAGATCGAAGCCCTGGTTTCGGGCAATCAGGACCGACAGCGTGACAATGCTGCGATCACGTCGCGAGAGCTGTGGCCGCTGCCACAGATTTCCAATCACATCTTCTTCTGCGTACCGACCGAGAGCGGGCGATACGGAACGGATGTCGCCGGTCGACAATGACGAGGCACGTTCTGATATTGCTCCGCCGCCCATTCCTTCCTGAGCGAAGACAGGCTCGCCCATTGTGAGCGAGATCGCCGTAGCCGCTAAGATCCGTTTCATTGACATTCCTTTCGATTTGATTGTTGTCGAGCAGTCACCCCGTCAGATGCCTCGCATGCACGAGGATGGGCGCGACTTCCGATCATTTGGAACTTGATGCATGCTCGCCGTGGCAGCCGTGACCTGGCATCGACGATACTCAGAGCCCGGAACGGCGCAGCATGGCCTCTGGGTAGCGGGCGCCCTGGATGACGATATTGGCCTGTTCGATTTCGGCGAGATCGGACTGATCCAGAGCGATATTCAACGCGCCGAGGTTCTCTTCGAAGCGCTCGAGCTTGCGCGTGCCGAACAGAGGAACAATCCAGGGCTTCTGGGCCAAAAGCCAGGCAAGTGCTACCTGCGCCGGTGTCGCGCCATGCTTTTCGCCGATCTTGCGGATGAGATCGACCAGCTTCTGGTTGGCAATGCGGGCTTCCTCGGAGAAGCGAGGCGTTTCCGCCCGAATGTCGG
Organism: Rhizobium sp.; assembly: GCA_039593415.1. Classification (GTDB taxonomy): domain Bacteria; phylum Pseudomonadota; class Alphaproteobacteria; order Rhizobiales; family Rhizobiaceae; genus Rhizobium. Next base: position 21,885 of record JBCNPI010000005.1, read on the forward strand.
AGCTGTCGAACTTGGTATTGACGTCGATCTTGCCGGTCAGAAATCCCTTTCCCAACGGGCTGTAAGGAACGAGACCGATACCAAGTTCCTCGAGGGTCGGGATGATTTCGGTCTCCGGTTCGCGGGTCCAGAGTGAATATTCGCTCTGCAATGCCGCAACCGGCTGCATGGCATGCGCCCGTCGAATGGACTGCGCGCCGGCTTCCGAGAGGCCGAACCACAATACTTTGCCCTCGGCGATCAGATCTTTCACCGTTCCCGCGACATCCTCCATCGGCACGTCCGGGTCGACCCGATGCTGGTAGTAGAGATCGATATGATCGGTGCGCAATCGTTTCAGGCTGCCTTCGATCGAGCGGCGAATCTGCGCCGGCTTGCTTTTGACCCCGCCACGATGCTGGCCTGTCTCCTGATCAATGTCCCAGCCAAATTTCGTGGCGATCTTGACTTGACTGCGAACCGGAGCGAGCGCCTCACCCACCATTTCCTCATTGGTCCAGGGGCCATAAACCTCAGCGGTATCGAAAAAATCCATGCCGCGTTCGACTGCGGTGCGAAGAAGGGCAATCATTTCCGCCCGGTCGGGAAGCTCGCGCGCCTTGCCGTAGCCCATAGCGCCCAGCGACAAGGCGGAAACCTCGAGGCTCTGGCCCAGTTTACGCTTGATCATATTGCACTCCTTCTTCGAGTTGCTGTTGAATGGCCACCGTCACTGCGATGCGGCAGGCGCGTTCCATTCCTCAGACGATTGCGTAGCGCGAAGATCATTCGAACCAGCGGGGTCCTCAGGGATTCTCGCGCGGAGCGATCCTCACGGTGGCGGCGCGCGCTTGAGCGCTGATCATCGGAGCCAAGTATTGGCTCTTGCTGTATTTGGTGCGATAGGCATCATCGATGCGGTCGTTGATCGGCCCTTCAACCGGTTCGAAGGCAACGTCTCGCGTCATGCCGGCCGCTATGATCCGGCCGGCCCTCTGACGGACCGCAGCCTGATACCAGCGGGACTTCGGACCGTGATAGCCGCGGACATAGAGGTTGCCGTCAACCACGACCTCCCAGATCCAGGTTGGAGTGCCGTAGGTGATCCCGTCCTCGCGAAATGGTGCAATTTTCAGATCGTCTGCATGATCGATCCGCGAAAGCTCATCCGATGACCAGTTCATTGCCATCCTTCCTCAATCGTTCGCAACCAACAGCAAGCCGTCAACCGGGAGCCCACACATACGAGATGATCGACCTGCGATCCCGATGAAGCGCCCCATAATCCTGTTACCCGGCGTATGAACCAAATCTTATGATTTGCTTGAATCTCACGCTGCCATGGTCTCGTCGTCCAGCGTCACCATCACAACAGCCTGATTGAATATAGCGCACGTGCCGCCACTCTATTAGGCGTGGCTATTCGCATGAACCCATGAGCGTGGCTAATCAATGGAGGCTTCGCTGACTGGCCGGTGGTGCTTTCGATTGCTTCGAGATGCGGCGCTGGAGCGGAGTGATGTTGCCATGCCACCGCTCATTAACGTCGGACATTCGTAAGCGGTGCTCTTGAATGGATTCGAACCGACGGCCGCCAAATATTTTAAGCTACGAGAGCAGCTAACCTACTGAAATAAATTAGTTTACGGCGTAATCGAATTTATGGAACTAAGTCATTCATCGTCTTCGCCAGCGCCAGCCGGACTTGTTCCTTCACGCCGATTTCGCCGCAGTAGCTATCGGGAATTGAAACCCCACCGAGAGGCTCTCTCGACTCCTAGCCCTCACGAAAATTCCGTTCTCTCTCTCGCGCGCGCACCCAGTTGACGAAGCCGCCCGCGCGGGAACCGAGCAGGCGGCGAGCGAATGGAGTAGGTTTCAGTTAATGGAAGTCAGAGTCTCGATATCGACCAATTATTCTTCCCCACGGAAAGGTCCATCTTCCTCTCGTCCGATGGAGCAACTCGGCGGAAAGGAGGTGTGCGATGTCAAGCAGTTCGAGTCTAGCAACGATCGATGGCTCGTCGATATCGCGCACGTCGACCGAGAGTAATGCTGGTATTGATGGAGCGGCTCCGGGGCATTTCTGCTGGACGCCCCATTCGCCGAATGGCGTACTGGTCGCGCAGTTGATTGGCGAAGCCCTGGCGGTATTCGACGAAGACGGGCCGCGAGCGCGCCGTTGCATTGAGCGAGCGCACTTCATCTTGCGTGGCCGCTACCCTGTCGCACTTCCCGGCAGGGGGATGCTGGCGGACTGGCAGATTCGCAAGGTTATCCATCACATCCACGGCAATCTTGAAGCAGAGTTGCGCATGAGTGACGCGGCGAAGCGGGTGAACCTCAGCAGCGGGCATTTCTCGAGGTCATTTAAGATGACGACCGGCCTGACCTATTCACAATATGTAATTCAGGCGCGCGTCGATCTGGCGAAGCATCTCCTGCAGATGTCAGAGGCGCCGATATCTGAGATAGCGCTGATGTGCGGCCTGTCGGATCAGCCGCATCTCAACCGGCTTTTCCGTCGCTTGGTCGGCGTGCCGCCAAGCACTTGGCGCCGGATGATGGCCGAACCGCCGGCAAACGCGAATTGACCCCGACGTGCCGGTGATCATAAATCTTCAAAACGCGATCAATACAGCCAAGCGCTCGACGCCGCGAACCCTTAACTGACAGCGCCTGGGATTGCAGCAGACGCTCGCGATGCTGCTGGGAAATCCGGGCGCGTCCCGATGCGCCCTCCCGGACTGTTTAGCTCGTTTGCAAGACCCCGTCCGCGAACCTGCCAGCCGTCTGCAAGCAAGCTCAGACCGTAGCGACGTCGATCCACCAGCGCCGATCTACCAACCGGCGCGACGGGTGAGTTCGCCGGTCCGCCCGTTGCAACGCTGTGCCGGCATCGGCCAAACCAAGGACAAAATCATATGTCGCATCATTACTCGGGACCCGACCTCGGCTTTCCCCAGGGCGATCCGCGCCTCGACTTCTGCGATCTCTACGCCTTTCCCAAGCCGGGCGACGCGGGGAAATCAATTCTGGTGATGAACGTTCATCCGTCGTCAACGGTGAGCGTCGACCGCTCGCCCGAGGCGGCGCCGACCGAACTGACGACATCCGTGCCCTTCGCGGCCGACGCGATCTACGAGATCAAGATCGATACCGACAATGACGGTATCGCGGAGGTGACCTATCGCGCGACATTCACCCCATTCGCCTGTGGCGGCCAGCGGGCGACGTTGCTGTTGATCAAGGGCAAGGACGCTGGGATCGCCCAAGGCGACGGCGAAGCGTTGGTCGACAATCTTTCCGTGTCGCTCGATGCGGAGCCGACGATCGGCGAAGGAGCTGGTCATCGGGTCTTCGTCGGCTGGCGCAGCGATCCGTTCTTCTTCGACCCGCCCAGCGCCTTCAACGGATTCGACTTCAGCGATAGTAAGGACTTCTTCGGCGACAAGGATGTTTGCAGCATCATTCTCGAGGTCCCGAATTCGATCTTCGGCGTTGGGAAGGTGGCGATCTGGGCGCGCACGGCGTCCAAGTCGAGCGGAACCTGGGTGCAGACAGATCGCGGAGCGCTGGCGGCGCAGTCGGTGTTCCTGACGAACGACCAGAGGGAGGCCTACCTGAAATCGGATCCGGTCGACGACCACGCATTCATCCCCGTCTTTGCCCACTCACTGGAACATCTCGGAGGCTTCGCCAGCGATGCGGCTAAGGACGTCGCCAAGAGCCTGCTTCCGGACGTCATCCGCTATGACGCGACGCAGCCGGCCGCCTATCCGACGAATGGCAGGACTCTGACCGACGACATCATGGGTCCGTTCCTGGCGATCATCACCGACGGCAAGGTGACGACGCATAACCTGACGCACCACCACGACCTGTTGGCCGATTTTCCCTATCTTGGCGCACCGCACGTCGCCTTCAGCGCGCGTCCGGCGCCGGTTGAGGCGAAGGCATGATGAGCCTGTCTCGTCTGCTTCCTCAGGGCCGGGCATTCGTCTGTGGCGACGGGCGGGCTGGGCGATGACGGGACTCCGTTTGAGCGAGCCCCGCGGCGACAAGGGCGAGACACTCGCTCTTGTGGCGCCGGGCGGGCCGATGCTCGACTATCTGCCGGTCGGATTGTTTGGCTCGGTGATGGGTGTGACGGGGCTGTCGGTGGCCTGGCGGCTCGCGCACTTGCGCTGGGGCATTCCGGAGACGGTGTCGGTCGCGATCGCGATGATCGCGATGAGCGCCTTCGCGCTGATGGTGGTGGCCTACACGATCAAGCTGGTGACGGCGTTCGGCGCTGTGCGGCAAGAATTCCATCACCCTATTGCCGGAAACCTCTTCGGCACGGTCCTCATCAGTCTGCTGCAGTTGCCGATCGTCCTTGCGCCCTTCGCGATGCCGTTCGCGAGGGCCATGTGGATCATGGGCGCGGCGGGGATGGTATTCTTCGCGTGGCTGATCGTGATGCGGTGGATGTCGGATCGCCAGCAGGTCGCGCACGCCACCCCGGCGTGGATCATCCCGGTCGTTGGCCTTCTGAATGTGCCGATTGCCGTGCCGGTCCTCGGGCTGCCCGGGTTGCATGGTTTGATGGTCGCCACGCTTGCCATCGGCCTGTTCTTCGCAGTGCCTTTGTTCACGCTGATCTTCTCCCGGCTGCTCTTCGAGGAGCCGCTCCCGGCGGCGCTCAGGCCATCGCTGCTGATCCTCGTTGCACCCTTTGCGGTCGGTTACTCGACCTACACGGTCACTACGGGACAAGCCGATCTCTTCTCCGAGGGGCTGTTCGCATTGACGCTGTTCGTGCTGGCGATCCTACTCGGCCAAATGCGCAACCTGCCGCTCGCGTGTCCTTTCCGGATCTCATGGTGGGCGGTCAGCTTCCCGATCGCGGCGAGCAGCGTCGCGGCGCTTCGTTTCGCCACCGCTGAGCCGGCGCTGGTGAACGACCTGATCGCTGCAGCATTGCTGGCGCTTGCGACGCTGATCATCGGAGGGCTGCTGGTCTTCACCCTGATGCAGCTCCGGCGGGGCGGGTTGCGCGCCCTGAGCACCTGAAACGCGGGTGGCGGCCGTTCACCCGCCACCCGCAGCAAGCCGAGGTTCAATCGCGCTGTACAGGTGACGAGTCCGAGCCTCGTTTCCTCGGGGGTGAGATCGCGCCGCCTCGTGAAATTGGTAGGAAAGCTATGACGTCACATCATCGCCGGGCCGGCGGGGTGGCCGACGAACCCAGAACGAAGGTCGTCGTCGTGTATCTGGCGCTGCTCGGGTTCAACATCGGCGCGTGGGCTTGGGCGGTCTGGGAGTTCGCGGATCGTCCGGTGCTGCTTGGAACGGCTCTCCTCGCGTACAGCTTTGGTCTGCGGCACGCCTTCGACGCGGATCACATCGCAGCGATCGACAACGTTGTGCGCGAGATGGTCCAGGAGAAGAAAAAGCCCTATGCGGTTGGGGCCTTCTTTTCACTTGGACATTCGACAGTAGTGGTCGTCGTGTCCCTGGTAATTGCCTTCGCAGTAGCCGGGGTTCGTGATGAACTAGACAGGTTTCATGTCGTCGGCGGTGTCATCGGAACCGCCGTCTCCGCGCTGTTTCTTCTCGCCGTCGGCCTCGCCAACCTTCTCGTCCTTGCCGATGTCTGGGCCACGTTTTCGCGGGTACGCCGACAGACTGAGCCAGGCGAGCTGGATCTGGACAGTCTATCCACCCACGGCGGCTTCATGAGCCGCGTGTTCGGCCGGGCTTTCTCGGTCGTTTCGCGCCCCTGGCATATGTACCCGCTCGGCTTCCTGTTCGGGCTGGGCTTCGACACGGCGACCGAGATCGGCGTGCTTGCTATTTCAGCGGCGCAGGCAACCCAGGGCTCGTCGTTCTGGACGATCCTAATTTTCCCGATGCTGTTCACAGCGGGGATGTCTTTGATGGATTTCACCGACAGCGTATTGATGACCAGGGCTTACGGCTGGGCGTGAATCAACCCCGTCCGAAAGCTCTGGTACAACTTGACGATCACCGCCACCTCCGTCGTTGTGGCCCTGTTTATCGGCGGCGTTGAGGCATTCGGCCTAATCGCCGACAAGCTCGACCTCACGGGCTGGGGCTGGGACATGATCCGTAGCCTGAACGATGAGCTCGGCCTCCTCGGCTTCGGGATCGTCGCCTTCTTCGCCCTCGCATGGCTGGTGTCTTTCCTCGTTTTTCGCGCTCGCGGGTATGGCGATCTCGTACCCGGGTCGGCCGCTTCCGATGTGAGGCTGATCAAGGCGACGGTGCTCAGAGACTAAGGCGCCGCGGGTTGCTCTCGGCGAGTTCAGGAAAATGCAGGCTGTCTACCTTCAGCTCTTGGACGCGGCGTGACCGTCGAGCCTAGCTTCAAGACCGGTCCAGAGCGCGACGAGCTCCCTCCTCAGATCTTCGATGCACTTCGCTCCCAGTCCGGTAGCAAGGTTAATCTCCGCCGGGATAGTTGCGGCGATGCGCTTTAGAGCTTGCCCTTCAGGCGTCAGGGTGATGCGGACTTGCCGTTCGTCGACCAGATCGCGTGTGCGTCGGACGCGACCCGCTGCTTCAAGTCTCTTGAGCAGAGGTGTCAGTGTGCCCGAATCAAGCAGTAACCTTTGGCCAACCTCCTTGACGGTCAGGTCGTCGCCTTCCCAGAGTACGAGCATCACCAGATATTGTGGATAGGTTAGCTCGATGGGATCGAGCAGAGGCTTGTATAGCCTGTTGTAGGAATGAACCGTCGCGTAGATGGCGAAGCAGAGTTGGTTGTCTAACTTCAGTTCTTCAGCGGCACCCTGGTTGCTTTCTTGGGACACGGTTTTTCGCTTTCTTCTTGGTCGCAATTGAGTTGTGCCAACACAAATTGCGCATCTGACCGCGCCCGATAAGACGAAGATTTTGACAGTCTCACTTCCGTAAAGTGGAAGAAGAAAGGATCCGCACTCCCTTTCTCGCTGACGGCAGCCAGTCAATTGCAGTCTTCCGCAGGAGGGAATAAAGTGGCGCCTTGTATCGATACGGTTTCAAAAGGCGGAAGAAGCGATGGACAGACTTGAGGCAATGTCGATCGTCTTGCTGACGGTGGAGAAAGGCAGCCTCACTGCGGCTGCAAAGGCATTGAACATGCCGCTGCCCACAGTCAGCCGAAAGGTTAGCGAGCTAGAAGCCCATCTCGGCACCAAGCTGCTCCAGCGGTCCACTCGAAAACTGACCTTAACCGACGCCGGCGAGAACTATGTCAATGGCGTCAGGCGCATCATGGAGGATATAGACGAGGTCGAGCGAGCCGCATCGGGCGAATATACGACTCCTCGCGGCGAGTTGGTCCTCACGGCGCCGATGCTGTTCGGGCAGATGTATATCCTGCCGATCGTGACCGACTTCCTCGCTGCGTATCCAGAGATCAACGTCCGGCTGCTCCTGTCGGACCAGAACCTTCACCTCTACGACGATCACGTCGACATGGCGGTCAGGCTCGGCGCACTGCCAGACAGCAGCATGATCGCGACCCGCGTCGGCTCCATGGACACGCTCGTCTGCGCATCGCCGGATTTCCTGGCAGCCCACGGCGTTCCGAAGCATCCGAAGGATCTCGAGGCGCTGCCCTGCGTCGTGTTTGCCGGTCCTTCGACGACCACCTGGTCGTTTCAGGACCCGGATTCCAAGCAGAAGTTCGAGGTCAACATCACCCCTCGGTTGTCGGTGACAGGAGCAGAGGCGGCGATCCAGGCGGCGTTGCGGCGCACCGGTCTTACGAGAGTGTTCCGTTATCATTGCGCCGACGAGCTCAAAGCCGGCACGCTTGTGCAGGTGCTGCAGGATTTCGATGTGAGCCCAATTCCGGTCCATCTCGTCCATGCAGCCCACGGAATGCTGCCCCTCAAAATGCGCGTGTTCCTGGACTTTGCGGCCAGCCAATTGCGATCGGTCCTGTCGAAGCTGAAGTGAGAGGCCCGAGGGCGACCCTTACGCTGGATGGAAGTTACACTCTCGAATTCAGCGCATTATTCGATGGAATGTAATGTCGCATATTCTCCTCACCGAAGCCGAGGTGGCTCGGAAACAACGGAGAATACAAATGGCCCGCATCGCAATCCCCACCATCAACGAAGCTCCCACGAAGTCTCAGCCAATCCTCAATAACTATCAAAAGGTCCTTGGCGTCGTCCCGAACTTCTTCGCCATGATCTCGCAGTCGCCGGACGCCCTGAAGGCAATCGCGGACATGCACGCTGCGCTTGGCAAGAGCCTCGGCCACAAGACCCGTGAGCGCATCCACGTCATGACCGCCGAGGTCAACGGTTGCAATTACTGCCTCTCTGCGCACACCTATCTTGGTGCCAAGCTCCAGGGCCTGAGCGCTGAAGACATGGAACTGAACCGCGAAGGTCACTCCACCGACCCAAAGGCCGACGCTGCGCTCCAGTTCGCTTACAAGGTCGCCACGGGTCGCGGTCACATCTCTGACGCCGACGTCGAGGCGGTTCGCGCCGCTGGCTTCAGCGAGGCTGAGATCGTCGACATCGTTGCCGAGACTGCCTTCAGCTTCATCACCAACATCTTCAACAACACCTTCAAGACCGAGATCGACGCGACCTTCCCGCCGCTGCAGACCCGTAAGAGCGCGTCTGTGCCGTTCGAGAAGTACCTGACTAACGCGCAGTAAGCAGCGGCGGTCAGATGTCACCGGATGCCATCGGCCGGCCACACGTGCCTTCTCTCGGGGATGCGTGTTCGGTCGAGGCACCTTGAAAAACCCCAAACGCTGGCTGCGAACGGACGCATTGCCACTCGGGAGCATTTCAATGCCTCGCCTAAGGATTTCTGCTCGTGACGACGCACCAGCCGCCAGCAAGCCCATTCTGGATTCGGTGTATCGAACGCTGGGCGTCGTGCCCGACGAAGCGCGGCTGCTCGGCAGCAGCCGCGCCGCGCTGGAAGCCTTCGCGGCGCTTCAGGCGGGCCTTTCCAAGGCTCTCGACGTCAAGACGCGGGAACGTATCGCGATCGCAGTCGCACAGGTGAATGGCTGCGATTACTGCCTGTCAGCGCACAGCTACATCGCCACCAACTTCGCGAAACTGGCGCCGGAAGAGATCGCGCTTAATCGCAGAGGCGCGTCGAAAGACCCACGCGCTGACGCGGCGGTGAATTTTGCGGCCAAGGTCGCCGAACACCGAGGTCGCGTCAGCGACGAGGACATCGCAGCCGTGAAGCGCGCCGGATTCGACGACGCCGAGATCGTCGAGATCGTCGCCGTCATGGCTCAGAACAGCTTCACCAACCTGCTGAATACGGTCGCCAAGACCGAGATCGATTTCCCCGTCGTCCGTGCCAATTACGCCGCTGACTCGGATGAGCAGCAGCCACCAGCTCAACCCTAACTGCACCGCAAATAAACCTGAACATCTCCGAGGAGAACTCCCATGACTACAGTTGTCATTCCCGTCTACGACGAAGTCACGCAACTCGACTTCACGGCGCCGCACCAATTCTTGACGATGATCCCCGACATCAAGGTCGTGGTGGCATCGCTCGGCGGGGCATCAGTGAGCTCGCAGGGCCTGTCCTTCGGCGAGTTGGCGGATCTCGAAACGATCGAGACGTGCGACGTTCTCTGCGTGCCTGGTGGGCTGGGCGCCATCGAGGTGATGGAGAACCCGCGTTTCATGGCCGCCATCCGCCGGCTGGTGGACGGAGCCACCTATGTGACCTCGGTCTGTTCGGGTTCGCTGATCCTTGGCGCCGCGGGCGTTCTCAAGGGCCGCCGGGCAGCTTGCCACTGGGCATGGCGGAGCCTGCTCCCCGACTTCGGCGCGATCCCGAACGAGTCACGGGTGGTGCGTGACGGTAATCTCATCACTGGCGGAGGTGTGACGGCCGGGGCCGACTTTGCGCTCACACTGATTTCGGAATTGCGCGGCGAAGATGCGGCCCAATGTGTTCAGCTTGCGCTGGAATACGAGCCGGCCCCGCCGTTCAATGCGGGTAATGCGCATACCGCTCCGACCCACATCCGCTATTCCGTCATGGCCCAGATGGGCGAGCTGATGGGCGACACGCCGAACCGAATGAAGGCGATTGCGGCGGGCATGCGAGGCTAGCGGGATCGGCACGCCTGTCGCCGCCACCGGAGGGAGCGGGTTGCCTCGATCGAGGCGGCCCGTTCCTTCTGACGTGTGTCCGAACTGAGCGGTGAACGTAAAGCCCAGCGTGGACTAGGCGGGAGCGAGATGGCGTCCATCTACCAGTCAAGCCCTTTGGCTGACCACTACTCCATCATCCTGCTCGTATATCTGTCCGATGCAGCGTAGCCGCTGTTGCAGTCGGGGCGCCACGAAATCCAGGAATGCCCTGAGTTTCAGAGGCTGGTGCGGACGGGGCGCATGGACGATCTGCACCGGAAAACCGGGAGGCGCCCAATCGCGCAAGACCGGCACCAGGACGCCATCACGGACGCTGTCGGCCGCCTGGTAGGAAATAATGTAGGCGACGCCGATACCGGCGGCGGCCCCCGCGATCACCGCGTCGGCGGTATTCACCGAATATCGTGGACGGATGATGACCGTCTGCTCGCCGCGCGGTCCCGCGAACGTCCAGTCCCGCCATAGCTCCAGTCCCTCGTAGGCGATGCACTCATGGTCCCGCAGATCGTCGGGAGACGCGGGTACGCCGCGCCGGGCGATATAATCCGGACTGGCGCAGGTCACCCAGCGCACTTCGCCGACCCGCTTTGCCACTAGTGTGCTGTCGGGAAGATTGCCGAGCCTGACCGCGACGTCGACGTGGGATTCCACGAGATCCACCACGCCGTCGGTGAGTGCGAGCCTGACGGTGACCTCCGGATAGGCGCTTAGGAAGTCGTGGATGATCGGGGCGACGTGCATCTTCCCGAACATGATCGGGGCGGTGATCAGAAGCTCGCCGCGAGGTGCGCGATATTCGCCGGATGCGGCGCGTTCAGCCTCGGCCAATTCCTCCAGCACGCGCCGCGCCGACGCGACATAGGCCGATCCGGCTTCGGTCAGGAGCAGTTTCCGGCTCGTGCGCACCACCAATTGCGACCCAAGCATGGTCTCCAAGTCGGAGACGCGCCGGCTAACGGTGGGCAGAGGTAGGTTCAACGTTCGCGACGCGGCGGAAAGGCTGCCGCCATCAACCGCCGCCACCAACGTGCGCATTGCCTCAAACCGGTCCATCAACCCTCTCGTATTGCGGAAGTCTGGCTTCCGATCTTAGTAGCTAATCGCAGAATGTGGAAGGCGGTAAATGTCTAGTCACAGGCTAATGACGACCGAATTGACGAGGAGGCAGAGCCCATGTCGCACATACCGACGCCTAGCGTGGAGGACGCCCCCGTCCTGTCTCGGCCGCTGCTCGCCCTGGTCGGAGAGCGGTTTGGTGTCATCCCGAATTTCTATCGGATCGTCTCCAACAGCCCGGCGGCGCTGCAGGCGGTGTTGCACTTCCAATCGGCGCTTCATGGCGGCGCGCTGGATCGCCTCATCGCAGAGCGGATCGCGCTGACGGTGGCGGAGGTGAATGGCTGCGACTATTGCCTCTCGGCGCAGGCCTACCGGACCCGCAAAGCGGGGCTGCTGGACGATGTCGAGATAACCGCCAATAGGAACGGCGCGTCCAACGACATCATTGTCGATGCTGCGCTGCGCTTCGCCCGGAAGCTGGCGCGCGAGAGGGGACATGTCACTGAGCTCGATATCGAAGACGTCAAGCGTGCCGGGTACTCGGACGCGGAGATTGTCGAAATCATCGCGCACGTCGCCCTCAATGTCTTCACCAACTTCGTCAACGAAGCGCTGAAGACGGATCTCGACTTCCCGAAGATCGGCACCCGCCGGTCGACCTGACTGCTCCAACCTCTGGAGTTCAACAACGCAGGCGCTGACGCGCGCCGGCGAACCCTGGTTCACACCCTCGTACAAGGAGAAGTACAATGATCGTTAAGTTCAAGACTGCCGATGTGGACGGCCTGAAGCTGTTCTACCGTGAAGCCGGCGACGCATCCCGACCGACTGTCCTGCTACTGCACGGCTTCCCGAGCGCCAGCCATATGTTCAGGGATCTGATCCCCGAACTCGCCGGCAAATATCACGTCGTCGCTCCCGATCTGCCGGGTTTCGGCCAGACCGAGCAGCCGTCGCGGGACAAGTTCGACTACACGTTCCAGAATCTCACCAAGGTTATCGCCCGCTTCACCGAGGTGATCGGTCTCGAGAAATTCGCCCTGTACGTCTTCGACTACGGCGCGCCGGTGGGCTTCCGTCTTGCCGTCGCGCATCCCGAGCGCGTGACCGCAATCGTCACGCAGAACGGAAACACCTATATCGAGGGTGTGTCGGAGGCGTTCGCCCCGGTGCAGGCTTACTGGAACGAGCCGTCCCAGGCCAATCGCGATGCGTTGCGGGGTTTTCTGGCTCCCGAGACGACGCTGTTCCAGTACACCCACGGCGTCGTCGACCCCAGCCTCGTGTCGCCGGACGGGCGCAATCTCGACGACTTCTACCTGTCCCGGTCGGGCAACGATGAAATCCAGCTCGATCTCCTGCTGGATTACCAGTCGAACGTGGCGCTGTACGACACCATCCAGGCCTATCTGCGCAAGCATCAGCCGCCTGTGCTGGCCGTCTGGGGCAAGAACGATCCGTTCTTCATCCCGCCGGGGGCCGAGGCCTTCAAACGTGACGTTCCGTCGGCCGACGTACGGTTCGTCGACAGCGGTCACTTCGCGCTGGAAACCCACGCGGCCGAGATCGGCGCCGCGATGCGCGAATTCCTCGCCAAGCACGTCGGCTGAGGCCGTCACTGTGCCCGGGGGCGTCGCTTCGGCGACGCCCCCGCATTGGACCAATGAGATGGCGGCATCGCGACCGCTCTAGGAGACTGACATGCAAAACCCCGAAGAAATCGTTCGCAGGTTCTACGAGAGGCTCGCTGCCGGTGATGTCGCCGGCGTCCTCGACCTGATCGCTCCGGATATCGAATGGACGACCATGTGGCACTACAAGGTCACGGGCCCTGGCCTGGTCGGCATCGTCGATGGAATTTTCAAGCCGCTGATGGCGGAGTGGTCGCAGCATTCGCTGGTCCCGACGGAATTCATCGTTAACGGCGACACGGTTGTGTCTCTGGGTGATTTCAGCGGCACGCACGCAACGACGGGCAAAGAAGCTCGGGCCCGCTACGCGCACGTCTGGACAATCAAGAACGGCCAGATCGCGCGGTTTCGTCAGTACATCGACACGTTGGCCGTGGAAGGGGCTCGGTCGTGAGCCGGGTCGCGATCGTCACCGGCGCCAGCAGGGGCATCGGCCGCGGCACGGCGATCCGGCTGGCGCGAGATTTCACGGTGGTGACGCTTGTCGCCCGATCGGCCGAAACCTTGGCAGAAACCGCCGACCTCGTTCGCGCGGCCGGTGCGGAACCGTTCGTGCTGTCTCATGACCTGAGGGAGCCCGAAGCAAGCGGTGCGGTCGTCAAGGCGACGTTTGAACATTTCGGACGTATCGACGCGTTGGCTTGTATCGCCGGCGCTGTCGCCCAGGCCGATCTCTTCGCACTGACCGACGAACAATGGGACGACGGCCTCGCATTGAAGTTCCACTCCGCGCGTCGCTTGACCCTATCGGCCTGGGATGCGCTGAAGGCGTCGCGGGGCTCGGTGGTCATCACCTCGGGAACGTCGGCTTACACTCCGAAGGCTTCGCTCGCTGCCGTTGGAACCATCAATGCAGCAATCGTCGCACTCGCCAAGGCATTTGCCGATCGCGGCATCAAGGATGGGATTCAGGTGAATTCAATCCTTCCCGGTTCGGTCATGACCGATCGCCGGCGGTCCATGCTGCAGGGATACAGAACATCGAGCAGGCCTTGAGGTCGATTATGACAATGACAAGGCGGCAGGCAACGTCTACATGCCCCTGGGGTTTTTCGGTTTTGGCGATGCCGATCCCGCAGTACTTCTCGCTACGCAAGAGCCAGCAGCAAAGTTACGGCGCCACAGCAAGCAAAAGCCCCGCCTGGATGCCCCCTTCCAAAATACGCTCTGCCGCAACTGGATCTGCCACGGCCCTTGCATATTGGAGCGTCCCAACCATCAGGGCGAAAATCGCCGTCGCGCGTTGATGGGCGACGGCGGCGTCCGTGATCGGAATCAGCGGCGTCAAAACCGAGAGATAGCTGTTGATCCCGTCTTCGTATTTCTGTCGGGTCGATAGAGGCTGGCGCGAGATTTCCGGTAACAGGGCGGCGGAGGGACACCCACAATCGGGATTATCGAGGTGACCGAGGCTGAGATAGGTCCGAAGCACGCTCTCCAGATCGTGCCCGGATCGCAATCCCTTTTCAACCCGCTCCTGTTGCTCGCCAACGGCGGATGATACCGCCTCGCGGACAAGCTCCTCCTTGGACTTGAAATGGGGATAGAAGGCGCCATTGGTCAGCCCGGCCTCCTTCATGATCCCGGCGATGCCCGCTGCCTCTATTCCATCCTTGCGAAATTGCCTTGAAGCGACCGCAAGAATGTGCCGTCGCGTCTCCGCCTTATGTCCTTTTTCAAACCGCATCTTCCCTTCCTCGTTCAATCGATCGCGCTGCCAGCTAACACACCTTCGATCCGGTGTGCGATACCCAGAAGCAGTCGATCACCGTTTGCTGGCGCGTCCAGTTCAACGCCGATCGGCAAGCCGTCGTGCGAGGTGCCCACGGGAATGCTGATGCCAGGCAGGCCCAAAAGGCTCGCGACGAGCGTATGGTCGGCCAGTACCAAGTCGTTGACCTCGCGCTCTCCGATAAGAAATTTTACCTGCTGTTCGATCAGCGGCGCCGTGCAAGGCGTAGTCGGTTGCAAGATCGCTTGCGCTCCGTGTTCTGTAAGGGCCGCGTCGATACGACGTTGAACTTCGGGCTTGCTGACAGTAAGTGCGGCCCGATAAGTTTCGGGCGATGTCGCGCCGCCGCCGTCCGGGAGGATCATGTAGCGCCATGCCGCCTGGAGCTCAGGCTTGAGGCTATCCACAACCCCGTTAAAAGTCAGCGGGACGTGGTGCTGTCGGAGAAACTCCGAGACCGCGCCCATGGTCTCATGGAACATGATACTCCAGGTCGCGGAACTCGCCAAGTTGTTGAAATCGTCGCCAAGGTCGACTTCGATGACCTCGGCACCAACATCCCGCAAGTGCTGTACTACCTCGCGGAAGCGCGCTTCGACGCCCGGTTCAACGAGATCGAGAAACTGCCGAGGCGCGTAAACCAGCCGAACGTCCTCGAGACCGCTGACTGCCGTCGAGATGTTAGAGAATGTTGCACCGGTGACGATCTGATCCACGAGCGTACAATCTTCCACACTGCGTGCGATAACCCCAGTGGTGTCGAGAGTATGCGAGATCGGCGCCACGCCGCCGCGCGGCCACCGGCCCGTGGTGGGTTTGAAGCCGACCACTCCGCATAGCGACGCTGGCACGCGGATAGATCCAATCGTATCGCCGCCCAAAGACGCAGGCACGATGCCTGCCGCCACGGACGCCGCGGAGCCACTGGATGAGCCACCAGAGACCCGATCACGAGAGACGGGATTTTTTACCTGACCGTAGCCCGCGTTGTGGCCGGTGAGGCCGAAGGACATCTCGACTAGGTTGTTCTTGCCAAAGACCAGAGCGCCGGCATCCTTGATGGCGCGTACAGCCTCCGCATCTTCTTGCGGGACGAATTGGGCAAGCGGCTCCAGCCCAAGGCTCGTCGGAAGCCCTTTCGTCAGATAGCTATCCTTGACACCGAGAGGTACGCCCAACAGTGGCGATGATGCGCCGGCCTCTCTCGCCTTGTCCGCTTCGCGTGCGGCGGCAAGGACTTTGGTCTCATCAATGCTGATGAACGCATTGAGGTCGGCTTCTGCCCGCGCACGGTGCAACAGTGCGGACGTAAAGGCCTCAGACGTCATGTCTCCGTTTCGAATGGCTCGTGCAGCCGCGGTAAGACCGAGGTCAGCATCCGTCGACGGTGTCGCATTGGTGGGGAGCATCTCGTGATTGGTGGCAGTCATTCTTTCCTCGCAAACAGGCCGGACATTCCGGCGAGAGTTTCGATACATTTCCTTGTGTGAGTCACTTTGGCTCCCTCATGACTTCAGAAATTCCAATATTTGCTCCGCCACCTCTTCAGACTGCTCCAAGTGCAGGGAATGACCGACACCTGGCATAACGACCCGTCGCAGCCCGTTGTTGAAGGCCGCCTCCATGCCATCGCTGGGGTCTGGAGACATGCAGCCATCGGCTGCGCCGTGCAGGTACGTCCGGTGCGGCTCCTCCCGGCCAAAAGCCGCGCATCGAAGGCGCGACGGCCCAATATTCCCGTCTTGCGAGCCG
The DNA here is from genome assembly GCA_039593415.1 of Rhizobium sp. Taxonomy (GTDB): domain Bacteria; phylum Pseudomonadota; class Alphaproteobacteria; order Rhizobiales; family Rhizobiaceae; genus Rhizobium. The sequence goes on from JBCNPI010000005.1 coordinate 38,246, forward strand.
CTCGAGCGGGGGAATCCAACTGCGTGAATGGTCAGGAAAACCGTGCATGCATAGAACCAGCGGACCGGTACCCGCTTCCAGCATGGGGAAGTCGAGGTCGTTGGCACGAACGGTCCGGTGACGAATGCCGTCCGGGAGGGCGTGGAATAATTCTCGGGCATGATAACAGGCTCCGCTTTTCAATTATGTGCCGACCGACGCGCTTCTTCGGGAGCGAAAGCAAATCCGTCCCCTTTGGTGCGGATACGCCCGGCGTGCGGAATCCCGAAATGTGCCGGGAACAGGAGGCTGTTGTGTTCCGTGCCGTGGTTCAGCACCCGCAGGCGCGTCTGCACGGCCAAATCGGGATCCAGGCAGGCCCGGCTATTCCAGGTTGGCTGATGGACTTGGATCGGGTTATGCATCACGTCGCCTATGAAGAGCGCTTCATCCTGGCCACCCAGCAGCCGGAGCACGATCTGACCGGGTGAATGTCCGGGCGCCGGCTCGATCAGAAGATTGTCGCCGAGCTGGTCTGTCATGCTGACGACCTGGTCTTGCTTCGCGGCGATGATAGGCAGAACCGAGTCGGCAAAGACATCGCGTGGCTCCTCGGGCAAATGCGGGTTGCTTGCGGGGTTCCAGAAGTTCAGCTCGTCGCGGGAGAAGACGTATTTCGCATTTGGGAAGGTCGGCACCCAACGGCCATCGATAAGCCGCGTATTCCAGCCGACGTGGTCAACGTGGAGATGGGTGCAAAGCACAAAATCGATCTCTTCAGGTTCCACGCCGGCGCATCTTAGCCGTTCGAGGTAGGGCGTATCGAGCTGATGGAAATGAGGCGAACCCGGTCGTTGCTTGGCGTTGCCGCAGCAGGTGTCCACGAGAATATTGTGGTGCGGCGTCCGGATCAGCCAGGAATGCACAGACATGATGAATTGATCGGTCGCAGGCGCGTAGTAGTTCGGCGCCATCCACTCCAGATGTTCATCGAGCACGGCCTGATCGAAGGTCGCCAACAATTCCTGCGGGCGGAAAGCGGGGCCCAGCAGCTCTTCGATCCGGGTCACTGTGGCCTCACCGATGCGCCACGTTGCTGGGAATGTCTGTGTCATGCTGAGTCCTTGAATAATTGAGATGGCCAAGAAGCGGGGCCGAGCAGCTCGGCGGTCATGATGTCTTTGCCGCCACGTCCGCCTTCTCTCGTTCAGGCCACATCGCGCCTGAAAGAGCGGCGGCAGCGCAAATGCCCGCGGCGGTGATCAGGGCGAGTGCGACGATTGCAAACAGCCCTGTCTCGTTGACGCCGAAGATGGCGACAGCGAGCCAGCCACCGCCGGCCGCAATGGCAAGCCGAACCGCGCCGGCCAGAAAGACCCAACCCATGCGGCCGGCGCCTTGTGCGGCAAAGCTTAGAGCGAAAATGATCCCGTTGGCGGCATAGACGGGGGCGACAATCCTGAAGTAAAGCGATCCGGTCTCAAGCACGGCGGCATCGCGCGAGAACATCTCGATCCACAGCCAGGGAATGAGCGCCACGACGAGGCCGACGATCTCCGTGAAGGCCATGCTCATGGCGGTCCCGAACCAGGCGATCTTCTTCGCCCGTGCGATATGGCCAGCGCCGACGTTCGTCCCTACCATGGTCAGGATCGCCGTTCCGAGACCGAATAGAATGGGGATAAGAACGTAGTCGAGCCGCGAAGCCGTGCCGTAGCCGCCGATCGCATCGACACCGAAGCGACCAACCGCGGCGGTGACGAGCATTACCATGAGGTTCAGCTGGATAGTATTGAGAGCGGAGAGCAGACCGACCTTAAGGATATCGCGGAACAGGGACCAGCGCAGCCGATCCATTGCGAGGCGCAGGCCCGATCGACCGCTCGCCATGTAGAGAAGCATGGCGACAGCGGCGGCACAGTAATAGAGCGTGACGGCGATCCCAGCGCCCGCGACACCGAAACCTTGGACAGGTCCGATGCCGAAGATAAACGCTGGCGATAGAGGGACGAGCACAGCAGCGCCGACGAACGTCACCAGCGCAGGGACGCGTACGTTTCCAATGCCACGAAGTGCAGCGGACAGTAGATTGACGATCCAGATCGGGACCGCAGCCAAGAAGATGAAGTTCGAGTACACGAGCGCTGAATGCAGCGCCTCTACCCTCCCTCCCAAAGCCAGATAAAGCGCGCTGCCAAAGCCAATGGTGAGAACCGAGAACAATAAACCGAAGACCACAGCTATCACGAGGGTATGCAGAACCAGCGCATTCGCATCCTCATGCCGGCCAGCGCCTGCGGCCCGTGCAACAGCTGAAGCCACGCCCCCGCCAATCCCGCCGGCGGCCATCATCGTCATCAGCATCCAGACGGGAAACACCAGGGCCACGCCGACCAGCGCGTCGGTGCCAAGACGTGAGACGTAAAATGTCTCCGCGACGTTGACGAGAGTCTGCGCGATGAGAACGCCAATCGTTGGCAGAGCAAGCCGCATCATCGTCTTGAAGATTGGGCCATGGAGCATGGCTTCGCGTGCTCGCAGCTTCGCCGCGTTTTGATCATTTGCCGCCGTACTGGGCTTAGCGTTCGCAACTTCCGAGTGGTGGATGGTTCTTTTCTTCGAACCTGCGCCTTGATCCATTTCAAAACCCCTTGAACGCGCTCTTGGCTCACAGTTGGGCCATCGCCCAGGCAGAACTGGGAGTGCTGCCTCCGTGACTGCATCGATGAGACGCCCTGTCTGGCGCAACTCATGGATGCGCGCTTGTTGTCGCTTCGATCGTCGTCTCCGCGGGATCGGGAAGACGAACCAGAACGTTGAAGGTAGGAGTCGCTGAGTGTTAAGCCTTGGCGGCCGACTGGCGGTAGCGCGGAGCGGGCTGGCCAGCGGCAAGTGAGCCCCAAAGTCCCTGACGAGCGCCTTCATAGGCTTTCCAGCTCTCTTCATCGGCGACTGTCGGGAGTGTGAGGATTTCGCCTCTGTCGAAACCGACCAAAGCCGCGGTGACGAGATCTTCCGGGCTCATGATCATCGAGCGCGGTACAACGCTTTCTGGAACCTGGCTACGTCCCCACATCTCCGTATCTGTCGGCCCAGGCAAGACAGCCTGGAATCGCACGCCGGCATCCTTGGTTTTGCCCGCCAGCGAAAGTGTCAGGTTGATCAGGTGACTTTTCGTGCCGCTATAGGCGCCATCGAACATCTCTGGAGCGAAAGCTGTAACCGAGCTGATGTTGACAACGGCACCATGACCCCGCTTGCCGAAGGCTTTAGCGGCTGCAACGGAAAGGAGAGTCGGTGCGGTAATGTTGATAGCGATCATAGCCTCCGCCTCGGCAAGATCATTTTGCAGGACGCCACCTTGGAGGCTCACTCCGGCGTTGTTGACGAGAAAGGCAATTGTCGGATCATCCGTGATGCGCTCGGCGAGCTTCAAAACCTCACCTGAGTGAGAAAGATCGGCCACAACGACTTCGACCGCCCGGCCAGTCTCTTGTCTAATCCGGCTCGCATTTGCTTCGAGCCTCTCAGCGTTTCTTGCTACAGCAATTACGTCGAACCCGCGCTCCGCCAACTTCCGTGCATATACAGCACCGATGCCCGTTGAAGCTCCTGTAACGACTGCCTTCCGAACTACCGTCTCGATCATGGATCTCTCGCAAAGTTTGATACGACATGCCGATCCCTCGTGGACAGCGGCATTACATTACGGTCATAATATCGAATTACGTTCGTAATGCAACGGGTAAAAGCATTTTCCGTGTTTCGTCCGTAAGTCCCGCGATATGGCTGCATCGGCGTCAAAGTCGCCGCCTGGGATTGGCGGAGCCCGTTAACGACCCGATGACCGCCGATCGAAGATCGACCGGTTGACGCAGGAGGGACGATCAAAGACCCAGGCTTCAATCGAGGTGAAGGCGGGCGCTTTTTATTCTCGCACCGAAGGATGGAGCGACGCCGAGCCCAGCCAGTCACGGAATTGCTGCGGAAGTTCAACCGTCAGGCATTGGACGACATGCCGTCAACATGACGTTGGCAATGGCATTCCGCGGGCCAACATCCTCTGGAGGGTCCGCCTATGCATGTTCAATCGTCGCGCGGTCGCGGAGACGTTGCGGCCACTTTCCTCATAAATCGCCAGCACGTGGTCCCATTGTACCAATTGCGGGGCCCTAAACGCTCTCTCGGTCCCGCGTTTTGCTGGGTCTAGCAGCCCGAGACTCTGAAGAATATCCTGCGTTTCGGCGGGCTTGATAAGGAAGTCTAGCGCGCCCAGCTTGATGGATGCCACCGCCGCGCTGATGTTTCCATAAGCCGTCAGGACAACGAACGGGGTTTCTTTCGCGGATACCGCCGCCGCCCTCATGAAGATAATCCCGCTTTCACCTCCCACCACCAGTTCGGTAATCAGCGCATCGAAGGATCGTGCATTGAGGGCATTTACCGCATCGGAGATCGAACTACAGCGCTCGGCGACGAATCCATGGTCGAGAAATGCACCTTTCAATCTGCTAAAGTATCTAATGTCATCGTCAACAACCAAGATCGAAGGCTCGGCCTTGCGATGGTCGGGGGCGCGGACGAATGTTTCAATTCCTGCGTTTTCCATATCAAGAGTCTCACCTTCGGACAGCCGGGGTCTGAAAAGAGGAATTCGCTGGTCTCGACGGGCAAAAGCGCGGGGAAAAAGCGGCACTTTGCGACTGAGCTTACTTGTCGAGGTGGCTCGGTGCTGAGTTCAGGCAGCCGTCGATCGCCAGAGAGCAATGCCTGTGAGACTCCCACGTCCAGAAATTAAGAGCCGAGGCGTCGTATCCGGTCGCAAGGCGACAACGTGGACTAGACCCCCGAGATCGCTGACGTATGCCAAGCCTCGCTTCTCATCGAGCGCAAGTCCTATACCCTCTTCCAAGTTCGATAAGAGGATCTCCGGGAGTTGAGGTCGGCCGTTCACGAACTTGCACCGATTTAGGGTGTTTCCGCGAGGCGGGTCGCCCCTGTCGGTCCAGTAGAGAGTGCTGGTTTCGGAGTCCCACTCCAGGTCGATCGGTTCCGGAAGTGCGTCGAACTCGAGGCGGACGTCCGTCCGACTATCGGGGGTTTCACCAGGTGCGATATCGAGCGGGGCGCTGAAAATCCGGCCCAAGCCAGCGTTCGGGGGGCCCTTCTGCGTCCAGAATAACCTCTGCGCAGATCGGTCAATCGCAATTCCGACGCAGTGGAGCCGCTCGTCGGTGCGGTCTTGTGCGGTTGATCCGGTCTGAACGAGGACGGTTATATCCGACCCGTCGGTTCGGCTGCGCATGACACGCATACCTTCGCGGTCGCACCAGTAGAGGAGTCCCGCGTCCGCGTCGATCTGGATTTGTTTTGGCGTATAAGTGGCTCCCTGGGGTATAATGATTTTCCGGTTCTTGCCGTCGAAATCGATCCTTTCGATGAAGCCGTCGTTGGCGGACCAGTCTTCTCCCATGTTCGTCCAATAAACATGCCGATTCTTGTAATCGATGGCGATCCCGTCTGGCGTTCCGCCACAGTTAGCCACAAAATCAACGATGTCTTCTCCGTCGAGCGAAAGTGAAAGAATTCGAGCGGGCTTGGTCTCTAGAAGCAGAAGGCGGTCTTCTGTTGTACCGTGCATCTTGTATTCCTTGCGTTGAGGTCGTGGCATCTCAGCTGCTGCAAGTCCTCCCGACGGCGCACGTCCCTGCGCCTCGTCGTTGCAGCGGCTTGCTCTTCGGCGATTGTCGCTTGGGCGGTCGTGAGACTTAAGGGGCTATAGGCCGGCAGAGAAATTCGGCCTAAGAGGCTGCTAAGGAAGGCGGGGCCGCGAGTTCATTGGAGCGAAGCTCCAGAAGACCAAGGAGTATCTCGTCGCGGTATCGCGCCAACTCCTGGATCGAGCGACCTGCCGCCTCCTTTTGGACTCCGGAGATAATGGCCTCGCAAGTTTCAGGAGCGAGCTGCGGGTCGCCGAGATCCTTCCACCAGGCGGCGAGCGGTCCGGTGAATTGGCTGAAGAAGTGTTCCATTCCTCCCTCGCCCCCACCGAGGTGATAGAGCAAATTTGGACCCATGATGCCCCACCGCAGTCCGGGTCCCCAGGAGACAGCGGCGTCGACATCGCCCACGTCGACCACGCCTTCGGAGACCAGATGAACGACTTCGCGATACAGTGCCGCTGCCAGTCTGTTGGCGACGTGTCCGGGTACTTCCTTTCGCACGTGGATCGCACGTTTGCCCATGCTGCCATAGAATTCCATTGTGCGCCGGATGATCTCCTCCGAAGTTTCCTTTCCGCCCACCACCTCCACCAAGGGAACCAGATGGGGAGGATTGAATGGGTGGCCAATCACGCAGCGCTCCGGATGGCGTTTGCATGCAGACTGGATCGCACTCATTGTCAGGCCTGAGGAACTCGAGGCGATAATCACGTCGCGGTCGAGAGACGCATCAAGAGTTTCATAGAGTCGACGCTTGAACTCGATCCGTTCGGGTCCGTTCTCCTGCACTATATCCGCTCCGGCGATAGCGCCATCAAGCTTAGACTCGAACCGGAGGCGGGCCCGGTCCGCCGTGGGAGCCAGACCGATGCGCACCAACGCCGGCCAGGCGGCATCGATGAAATCACGAAGGTACTTTTCCGCAGTTGGCGAGACGTCCGTGACGCTCACATCGAGTCCCTTTGCGAGATAGAGTGCTGCCCAACTCGCTCCGATGACCCCGGCTCCGATGATTGTTACCCGCTTTATCTCTCTTGTCATTGTCGTTCCCACGAAATCGCCATGCCGTTGCGGGCCGTAGCGCTTGAGTCTTCAGTTAAAGACGGTCGGCAAGCCAGACCGGCCTGACAATGATAGCCGACGGGCGAAGCCGTTCTTTGCCGAGGTTCGCGCCGTTTGGATGATTTTCCCACAATAGAGAGTTCGCGCGAGCTGAACGACTTCACGCGGAAAGATGCTCGTTGGCGGTCACCAACAGCGGTCCAGAGAAACATCCGGGAAGCGCCGGTCAACGCATTCAAGCCGGAGCTGAGCTAACGGGGACAAAAGCAGGCCTGCCGAACCCTAGCCATGGCGACGGGTGCGGGCAGGTTAGCGGTCGCGGGAGAGAACCATCCGTCCGTCATCGCGGCGAAACTTTGAGGCCGCACCGCCCATTGAATGGCTATCTGACAACGAGCACGGGAATGGCAGCTTGCGAGAGTACCTCGGCCGTCTGGCTTCCGAGAAGAAGGCGGCCAAGCCCGCGACGGCCGTGGGAAGACATGACCAAAAGGTCACAAGCCCGCTCGCCCGCGATGTCCAGGATGGCCTGCGCCGGCGACGGATCGGTCTTGGATACAAAGTCTGTTGACGCCCCAGCTTCCATGGCTCGTTGATGAATTCTTTCACCCAGGTCCCGGATTTCTCGATCGACGCTTTCTTCATATTCCGCCAGCGATTCTGCCCGGACAATTCCGCCGAGGGCGAACCCCGTCAGGGGAACTCTCACGAAAACGACTGTGGCGGGGGTACGGAGAGCAGCCGCTAGGGCCAAACCGTGATTCACGCCTTTGAAGGCGAGTTCGGAGCCGTCTGTCGGGATAAGGATATGGGTGTACATGCAAACTCCGAAAATTTTCTCGCACTATTTCCGAAATAGAAAGCTATTCCCGAGACCGCGCTAGAACGCCCGATTGCTGTATCCGGTTGCCATAGTTGCCAGCGCTCACGGGAGCCTAGAGTGGCTCATGTATTCGTCGCCGCCACGCCGAAGGACTTTGGCGAAACTCGTTTTTGAAGAGCTTCGAGAGATGGGCCTGATCCGTGAAGCCGCAGGCCAAAGAGATGTTGGCGAGGCTTTCCGAGGTGTCCAGCATCATTTCTCGTGCCTTCTCGACCCTTCGCGCCATTAGGTAGCGATGCGGCGTCTGATTGAAAGCCTGCTTGAAGGCTCGATAGAAATGTCCGGTACTGAGTTGCGCGAGGTCTCGAAGCTCGCTGATCTGTATGGGTGCTTCCAAGCGCTCGTCGATAAACTCACGGATCTTCTTGACCTGCCACCCCGAAAGCCCTCCGCTTTGCCGTGCAGGCTCAGGGGATTTCGATTGCGCCCGCTCCCTTGCCAACGAACACGCAACGAGAAGAATACGGCGGGCGGCATGACGATCTCTTTCGAAGTCCAGCCTGACCCTTTCGAGCAAGTCGGCCAGTATCTCCGCGAAATCATCGAGCGTGGCGTTTTCGGTGGCTTGTTCCAAATGCTCTTCCATTTGCGTCCTTCGTCCGGAGGCTCCAGCCTGCTTGATGGGACTTTGGCAAAATACGATCCTGTTCGCCCGTTAGACGTTGCCCGCGGCCATTAGAAATCGTTAGAGGAAGTTTGACGAGAACACTGCCGCCGATGAGGTAAGCGATTGGGAGAACGTAGAACCCGCTCTCCCGGCTGCGACGGCAATCACACGAAAGCACTAAAACCGCTTACAGCCTTGCCCACGATGAGGGAGTTCATTTCCCGCGTTCCTTCATAAGAGTAAAGCGCCTCGGCGTCGGCGAAAAAGCGCGCCACGTTATAGTCGAGAACGATGCCGTTCCCGCCCAGAAGCTCGCGCGCCCAAGCAACCGTCTCACGCATACGCACCGTGCAGAATGCTTTCGCAAGCGATGCGTGCTGATCGAGAAGCTTGCCTTGGTCCTGAAGCTGGGCCAAACGAACCACCATCGCCTGGGACGCCGTGATATTGCCGAGCATCTTTGCGAGAAGGTCCTGGATCATCTGGAACGAAGCGATCGGTTTTCCGAACTGTTCGCGTGTTTGGGCGTAGCGTAGCGCATACTCGTAGGCGCCCATGCTGCATCCGATTGCCTCCCAGGCAACATACTGACGCGTGAGACGCAGGACACGAGCTGTGTCGCGGAAGGACGCGTCGCGCTGGAGCCTGTTCTCTTCGGGCACGCGGCAGCTTTCGAGCGTGATCACCCCGTTCTGGACGACACGGAGGGCTATCTTGTTCTGGATCTTCTCAACCGAAAATCCCGGCGTGCTCTTATTCTCGATGACAAACCCTTTGACCTGGTTGTCATCGAGGTCGCGAGCCCAGATGATCGACAGGTCACACCACGGCGAGTTGCCGATCCAGCGCTTCTGGCCGTTGAGTACCCAGCTGTCCCCGTCCCGCTTCGCGGTCGTCATCAGACCGCCTCCGGTGCCGGATCCGACGAGCGGCTCCGTCAGGCCGAAACAGCCAATCTTCTCCATCCGCGCCATAGCCGGCAGCCACCGCTGCTTCTGCTCCTCGGAACCTCCGAGATAGATTGACCCCATGGCGAGCCCACTGTGGACACCGTAGAATGTGGCGAATGACGCATCAACCCGCGCCAGTTCCATCGCAATAAATCCATCCAGAAGCGTGCTCCCGCCCGGGCAACCATACCCCTGGAAGCCGATACCAACGATGTTCAGCTCACGGATCTCCGGCAGCAGCTCAAATGGGAACTCGTCCGCAGCCCAGAACTTGTTTATGACGGGCGCAACCCGCGTTTCCATGAAGGAGCGCACGCGCTGAAGTGTTTGTCGCTCGTCATCGCTCAGGATATCCCGGATCTGGTAGAAGTCGCTGTCAATAGCAGGAAGTTCGCGTGGCGCTGTCATTCGAGGCTCCAGTTTCGTTAGATAAGCAGTGACGTTTGCGGGCAGCGCTCACGGAGCGGCAAAGGCGATCGCGCCGGACGCGCGGAGGCCCTCGATTTCGGCAGTATCGAATCCATGCTCGCGAAGGATTTCCTCGCTGTGCTGGCCGAGCTCGGGCGCGAGTTGCGGGGGGACTTTTTCGCTACCAAGAACCTGGATTGGATTGCTGACCGTCCGGACTTCGCGATATCCTTCCACGTCGAGCGGAACGACAATTCCATTGGCGGACAACTGCGGATCGGAAATGATTTCCTTTGCAATCTGAACCACACCGAAGATTACCCGGGCGTCGTCGAGAACCTGTTTCCAGTGCGCGAGGGTATGGCTTGCAAAGAGTGGATCCAGAATTTCGACCAGAGCCGCCGAATTGTCAGTGCGATTCTCGTCCGCAAACCGAGGATCAGAAAGAAGGTCTTCCCTGCCGATTGCCCTGACGAAGCCCGGCCAGTCCTTTCGTTGAGCCGCGACCAGAAGGATCCAACGGCCGTCGGAAGTCTGATATGGATTCAACAGCGCGTTTGGCGGGCTCTTGCGATCATGTTGCGCGAAGAAAGTGCCGCCGTTAAGGCCGCCTTCGACCCAGGCTGCTGCGGCCCAGATCCCATTGGCTACAAGTGACGTGGAGACGTGACCTCCTTTTCCGGTCGTCGCACGGACGTAGAGAGCGGTCACGATCGCCGCATACAGCGTCGTGGCGGTGGCATGATCTCCGATGCCTGGAATTGGCAGGGTGGGAGGGTTTCCAGCATCGTGGGTGACCTGCATCAGGCCCGAACGCGCCCAATATGCAGTCACGTCGAAACCAGGTGTATCTGCCTCGGGACCTGCCGAGCCGTAGCCGGTGATATCGGCATAAATCAGTGTCGGGTTGAGAGGCGACAGATCTTCATATCGAAGACCGAGAGCGGCCTTTACGCGCGGTGGGAAGTTAACGACGACGACGTCGGCGCGCTCGACGAGACGGTGAAGTACGGCCTTGCCGTGCTCTGACTTCAGATCGATTGCTATGCTGCGCTTATTGCGATTGGTCAACTGCCACGCGTAGTTCACGTCGCTGACCGGGTTCGGCGGCATCGCCGAAAAGAACCTGTAGGTATCGCCCGTGCCCGGCGGTTCGACCTTGATCACATCGGCTCCGAAGTCGCCCAATATGGTCGCGGCCGCCGGCCCGGCGATGTAGCTTGCCAGATCGAGAACTTTAAGGCCTGAAAAAATATGCGGTTCGCCCGGCATGTCGGACTCCCTTTTGATGTCAGCGATATCGAGATGAGCGAAACCGCTCATTCTCCGGTGAACTTCGGCGCCCGCTTCTCTAGGAAAGCAGCGGTACCCTCGCGCATGTCCTTCGTGGTGGCGCAAAGGGCAAAAAGTTTGCTTTCAAGGGCTAGGCCGTTAGCAAGAGTTGTCTCTTGGCCGAGATTGACAGCCTCCAGTGCGCTTTCGATAGCCTGGGGGGCGTTTGCCAGTATCGCCGACAGGATTTCCTCTGCTCTGCCGATCAGCGCGGGCGCTTCCACGACTTCGTTGACAAGGCCAACCCGCAGAGCTTCATCTGCCATGATCATCTGCCCCGTTAGTATCAGCTGGAGAGCCAACCCCTTGCCGACAAGTCTTGGCAATCGCTGCGTGCCCCCAAATCCCGGAATCAGCCCGAGTTTGACCTCTGGTTGACCGAACCGCGCGCTCTTCGATGCGATGCGAATGGTCGCAGCGAGCGCGGCCTCGCATCCGCCGCCGAGAGCCAGCCCGTTCACGGCAGCAATTACGGGCTTTCCCAGATTTTCGATAAGGTTGAAAAGATCCTGCCCCGCCTTTGTCCGGCCCACCGCATCAAGCGGCGTGGATGTTGCGAGCTCGACGATGTCCGCGCCGGCGATAAACGCCTTGTCCCCAGCGCCAGTAAAAATGACGCCACGAATGTCGCGGTCGTTCCTGATGTCTTCGAAGGCGAGTCCCAGCTCCCGGATCGCGGCCTGATTCAGCGCGTTCATAACCGAGGGGCGGTTCAGCGTTATATAGGCGACGTGGTCGCGTCTGTCGTAGATGATGGTCTGAAGTGAGTCTGGAGAAAGCTTGGTCACTGGCCGATACCCCCCTGGGTGAGCCGACTTTGTAGGGGCAGTTGGGGCGAACCCAACGGCCAACATCGGCATAGACATATTGGGGGCCACGAGGTTTGGTCTTGTACCTGCGTGTCAGTTCATGACGATTTTCACGTTGTGAACGTATGTCGCAACGACGCTATCTCTGTCGACAGGCCGCAAGTTCACAGGTCGTTGTCCGCCGGGCGCCAACCACTACGTGCGTGGTTCGTCGGCCCCGAGCGTCGATCGAAAGGCAAGTTGTGCGATCATCTGAGTTCAGATGAGAAGGTGTGGCGTGAGCAGAAGAAGTTTTCAAGGTGTTAATCCGTTTGATTACCCACACAATCCCTTTGGTTAGCTCCCAACAATGACAGCGAACTAGGGCCGGCGCCCGTGAGAACCAAGGGCGCGGTCACCAAGACTGAGGCCGAGGGATGCAAGGGCCTTCCGCGTGGTCGATCCAAGCCTCCGCTAGGTCTTTCCAACGATGCGACGACCGGCCAAATTAGGAAAGCGATCTCAGAATTTATGACCTACGCCTGCGCGGTTTCGTTCGAGCCAACCGCGTTGAGATTTCTATGTTTGAGGTTCCCAATGAGAGCCGACGCCCACAGAGAGCTCCGGACATGCACACGTCTTACCGCGAAATCCAGACCGTCATCCCCGGCTCCAGATCATCCGAAGGTTCGTTCGGATCAACACGAACCAGGAAGCTATTCAGATCGTGGTCACCCACAGCCCGCGCAGCTTTCCAGGTTGCGAATTCTCCTAGGGCTCGAAGCTCGGTGACCTTGCCTGGCAACGATTTCCCCATAGCTGTGACTAGACTTACACTGGATCCGGGTACCATCCCCTGCAACTGGTCCTCCCTAACGGTGAACGTTGCAAAGCGCCGTTTGTCGGCATAGAGCGTCATGGTCGACTGTCCGGGCGAAAGTATTTCTCCTACATTGGCCACGATTGTGCCGACTGTAGCGTCGGCTGGCGCGAACAGCACGGTTTTTGCAAGGACTGCCCGCGCATCATCCGTAACAGCGTCTGCGAGTGCTACGCTGGAGTCGGCGATCCGCCGTTCTTCGTTCGTTGGGCCGGTTTGGTTCATGAGGAGGACTGCCCGGAGGGAAAGCAGGTTTGCCTTGGCACTTGCAAGTGTGGCGACGTCCTCTTCCATCTGCTGCTGTGAAGAGGCGTCATGTTTGGCGAGGTTGGTCACCCGTTCGAATTCCTGGACAGCGAGACCGACATTGGCTTCGGCAATCCGGACGTTCTGGGTCGATATGCTTATCTCTTCCTGGCGTACGCCGGCATAGACGTTTGCCCGATCCGCTCTGGCTTTGGCGGCCGCTGATCTAGCCTGGCCAACCGCAGCAGCAGTCTCCGGGCTCGACAGGACTGCGACGGGCTGACCCGCGTGAACAGCGTCACCGGCCCGCACCAGCACCTTCTCCAGACGAGCGTTGATCTCGGGGGAAATTCTGATTTGCGTCTCGCGAACGACCCCGATGATCTCTCGTGGTGCCTGCACTCCGAATGGAAGCTGCCATGAGCAAAGCGCGACCGCTGCAAACGGCAGGATTGCGATCGGAAGAGCTAACCTGGACAATCGTTCATGCGTCATGGTGTGTCACCCTGTTGCGGATCAGGCCGTTTCCGATAGCGAGGATCCCGTAGACGCACACCAGCAACCAGAGAAACCTCCAGTCGATTGCGACGTCGGTGATGGTCGCACCCATCTGATTGATGCGAACGAGCCCGTCGATCGCTGAAGTGCTGGGAAACAAGCGGCTGAAGGAGCGGAGCACCGAGGGAATGGAATCGGCCGGCCATGAAATGCCGACCATGAAGAATAGTGGCAGGCTGGTCGCGACAAAGAGTATGATAGCGCTCTCACCCCGCTTGAACCAGCTGCCAACGAGCTGGGCCAGAAAGCTCGTTGCCAAAACGAAGGGTATGACCATGACCAGCAAGTGAAGCGGACTGCCAAGAGTTGAGAACCCGTAGATATGTGGAAGAACGACTAGGAACAGGGCGAACGCTGGAAGCGATAGGATCAGGTGAGCAAGGGCCTGACCGATGATTGCTCGGGGGCGGGATCGCTCTCTCCTGGCTACGATACCGCCGCTTTGGAAAATCCCGCCGCCGATGGCGGCGATCGCCATGAACTCGGTTTGCTGCAGGATCAGCATGAAGGCCGCAGGCACGACGTAGCTCGCGTACCCGCCCGTTGGATTATATAGCGGTTCGGCGACGGCTTCGACGGGAGACTCCCTCGTCAACGCCGCATGTGCCAGACTACCGTCCAGCCTCGCGCCCGACGCCGCGATTGCGGCGTTGGTGGCCTGCAGAGCTTCTGAGATGCCGAGCTGCATGCGCGTGTACATCATGAAATAGGCGGCATCAACGTAGGCGGGAAGTCGGGCGGCATTTCCCTTCAGGATTTCCTTTTCAGTATCCGGAGGAACACCGATGATTCCGAACACCTTCCGCTCGTCGAGTGCCTTCTGGGCTTCGGCGAACGTGCTCGCCCGGACATCGACACTTAGAGCCTCGTCAGCGTTCAGAGCTTCGACGATATCCCTGCTCAGCTCGGTGCGGTCCTGATCGACCACCGCAATCGGGATCCGTTTGAGAACCTGGCCCAGATACGGTTGCGGATAAAGGACGCCGTAGATAACCGGTGCGATCAGGAACATGCCTAACGCGCTCTTGTTACTCATCACAGATTTCAATTCGCGCAACATCGTTTCCCCGATCCCGGAGCGACGCGAATGCGTGGACTGGCGGGCGGGGGGAGCGACAGAACGGGATAAATTCTTCAGACTTCTCAGCCTCAGCCAGGCCAGCCCGAAATAAAGCGTCGCCAGGCCGCCAAGCAGCGCGAAAGGTGTCACGGAATTGTATGGCGGGAGGCCACGGATGCCTTGATCGATCAGGATCTGGATATACCATCGCAGCGGAAGGCAGTCTCCCCATGCTCGGGCGAACCAGTTCATACCGAGCAGCGGAAAGCCCACACCCGAGAATCCAAACGCGGGCGAGCATATAATCCCGGTCAAGCTAAGGCCGACACCGAGGTTGCGCACCAGCAACTGAAGGAGCGCTCCAAGACTAAGGTACGCTATAAGGAGCTGGATTGCCGACGCCGCCATTAGTATCGAGTTCCCTCTAAAGGGTACCTGATAGAGCCCGTCGACGATGACGGCTGTTCCAACCATGATGACTGTGAATATCCCGAGAAGCGGCAGCAGCTTTCCGACGATTGCGGCAAGTGGGCTTCCTCCGGCAGCGCGCAGCCATTCCGCAGGATCCCTGGTTGCGAACTCCGATCCAACTGCATATCCCCCTGCGATCGCCGCCGCCACATGGAGCACCGTTGGAAGGATCGCTCGGAGTAGGAACTGCGCATAATTCAGGGCTGGGTTGCTAAGAACATACTGCTCAGCAACCAGCTGGCCAGGCGCGAATGCCGCGCCCCTGACCTTCAATTTCGAGACCATTCTGGCCGTTTCAGCATTGACCGCAGCGGAGATGGCACTGGATGCGCTATTGCCGGGCGAGTAGAACTGACGATTATAATAGGTCACGATCTGCGGCCGCTTCAGCGAAAGCAGATCGCGCTCGAAATCGGGAGGAATATAGACGGCCGCTATTGCCCTACCAGAGCGGATCGAGTGTAATGCTTCAGTGAGATCCCCTGATCGGGACTCAACACTGACGCCTGGTGCCGATCCAATGGCCTGAACATATTCGGTCGATGTCGGGGTCCGGTCGCCGTCCACGACCTCGATGTGCAGGCCGCGGACCACGGCATGGCTGAAAGTCCACCCGAGAATGGCGAACCCGATCAGGGGAATGGCGATGGCAACCATGATTGCCAATCTGTCCCGTATCATCCACCGTAGTTCGCGCTGAGCAACGCATAGTACCCCCGGGAGCGCCGTTCTCATTTCTGCTGGCCCGGTGGGACCGCATAAACGCTCATTCCCGGTCGCAGTTCGGGCAGCGGCGGATCCGGATAGGCGCGGACCTCGAACGTGCGCAAGTCGAAGTCACCTGTCGCGCGTGTAGCCCTCCAGTCGGCATATTCTCCCTTTGTTGCGATGACTTTTACCACCGCCACTATCTCTCGATCACCCAGCGCTGGAACCTTGGCTTTAAAGCGATCGCCCACCTTAAGCCCCTTCACAAGATCTTCACGAAGATCGAACGTCAGCCATACGTCCGACAAATCGACCAATGACAACAGCGGCACGCCGGGAGAAACATATTCTCCATTTTCCGCGCCTATCTGGTAGACTTGGGCTTTGACTGGCGCGAAGACGTTTAGCTCGTCGACCTGAGCCTGAACCGTATCAATGGCGGCCTGAGCCTGAGACACCGCCGCTGCCGCGATCTCGTGCTGCTCCTTGGTGTATCCATTCACCGCTTCTTCATATGCGAGCTTTGCCTGCTCGCCGGCACGCTGTGCGACGACCAGAGAATTGGTTGCATCGTCCAAACGCTGGATTGGCGCACTGCCAGCACTTACGATCTGCTTGGTTCGGTCATAGGTCTGCTGAGCAAGTACCGCGTTCGCCCGGGCAGCTTCCACCGCCGCGGCCTTCTGCGAGACGATCTCCTGGCGCGTTCCGGCATTGATGTTGGCGAGAGATGCCTCGGCTGAAACCTTCGCCGCCTTCTCTTCTGCGAGCTTGGTCAGCAGCTCAGGGTTTTCAATTTGGTATAGAAGCTGCCCCTTGCCGACGTTGTCTCCACGTTCGACCGGACGTTTGACTACCTTTCCGTCCACTCTGGCGGCGATATCGATCCTCGTCGCATCAGCTTCACCCTGAATAATCAGGGGCTGTGGCACCATCAGGAACCATGTGGTGGTTGCCACGATACTTCCTATGAGCAGTGTTACCACGACCGCGGGGGCCACGGCCGCACGCGGCCGAGGTTCGATTTCGGATAGTCCCGGGTCCGATCCGGAACTGACAGCCGTGGAACCGCTTTCCTGGTCATATTGATCCTGCACCACCCGGCCCACCACTTGTTTTGAAACCGACCCCATCGGCGACCCAGCCCAGAAGGCGTGCCGCACCGACGACGGTAGTCCAGGAGTGGACGATGCTCCCGTTAGATTTTGTTAGAAGACGTTGTCCGCTCACCGAAGGAAAGGTGTTCTCCGGATCGGAAATCGAACTGAGGATGAGCTTTTCAACTAGAAGCGCTGCATTTCTGGCCAGATGAGGGCCTGTCTGCACAACAACGGAGCACCGCGGCGCACATCGCTTTCGAGCAAGTTGCACTGACGCACCGTTCGCCTGTCGGAGCTCCTTGATAAGACAAATGCAGTTTTGATATCAGCGCGGTATTGTTGCAATATATCATACTAATTTGCGTTAATATGGTCCCTGCCCACCAAACGTGGCGGACACGGCACTGTACCTGGGGACAATGCATGACGGCGGCTCAAGACATTGGGTACGACATTTTCACGTCCAAGGACGTCTTCAGCTTTGGTCCTTTCCGGCTGATGCCGAGCGCACGGCGCCTCGAACGGGATGGCGTGCCAATCCAACTTGGAGGCCGCGCCTTCGATATTCTGCTCATTCTCGTTGCCCACGCTTACGAGATTGTCGGCAAGGCCGCGCTTCTGAAATATGCCTGGCAGAACGTGAACGTGGATGAAGGAAATCTCCGGTTTCAAGTGAACACGCTCAGGAAGGCGCTAAGAGACGACGGCCCCACTCCCACCTACGTCGCTACGGTCCAAGGTCAAGGCTACCGCTTCATTGCAAGCGTTTCGAGAGAGCCCGCCAATCATGCGCCTGCGTCTACCGTTAGGACGGTGGCGGTGTCGCAGGGGCTGCCCCTCCGAAGATTGAAGCTATTGGGCCGCGATAAGGACGTAGAAACGGTCATAACGCTTCTGAAGGAGAAGCGGTTTGTGACGCTGGTCGGTGCTGGCGGCGTCGGCAAGACATCCGTAGCCGCTGCCGTCGTGCAGTCTCTCGTAGATGAAGATGACGCAGAGTTTTTATTCCTGGACTTTGGGTCACTCGCAGAACCCGCACTTGTTGGAAGTGCAATAGCAGCTGCTTTAGGAATACCCGTCTATTCTAGTGATCCTCTGCCATCCATAGCAGCGCAGCTTGAAAGCCGCCGTTTGCTCCTGATCTTCGACTGCTGCGAGCATGTGATAGATGCCGTAGCGCTAGTTGCGGATCGAATTGCCGCGGTCGCTCGGGATGTGAGAATACTAGCCACCAGCCGCGAACCCCTGCGTGTCGAGAGCGAGTGCGTTTTCCGCCTCGCACCGCTCGCATTCCCCCCGGATGTGCCCGCTACAGTCTCCGACACGCTGGCCTATCCGGCCGTCCAGCTCTTCATTCAGCGGGTCGCGATGTCGATAAATGGCTACGTGATGAAGGAAGGAGACGCCGAAGCCGTCGCTTTGATTTGCAGGCGCCTGGACGGGCTGCCCTTGGCCATCGAATTTGCCGCAGGACAGGTGGCGGCATTTGGAATGAAACGGTTGACCGAGCTGCTGCATGACAGGCTCAGCCTTCTCTGGCAGGGTCAGCGGACTGCGTTGCCTCGGCACCAGACGCTCAACGCGACGCTGGACTGGAGCTTTGCGCTCCTGTCCGAAACTGAGAAAAAAGTTCTTTCGCGTCTCGCCGTGTTCGTTGGCACCTTCACCATTGAAGCTGCAATATCGGTTTTGTCTGCCGAGGATCTCGACTCCACGGAGATGGGTGCCGCGATCGGGAGCCTCGTCGCAAAATCGCTGATCAGTGCGGACGTCTCCCGGGAGGATGGCCCCCGTTATCGCCTGCTGGACGTTACTCGGACCTACGCGATGCAGAGGCTGGAAGAGGCTGGCGAACTTCCGAATCTGCGTTTTCGCCACGCGCGCTTCATTTATGATACGCTCGTTCGCGGTGAGCCGTTTGACCGCCGAAAGGCTGGCAGTCTGTCCGGCGCCATCGCCGATCTCGACGACGTTAGAGCTGCTCTTGAGTGGGCGTTCTCTGCCAGCGGCGATCCTGCTACCGCAGTCGGACTGGCCGCGGCGTCTGCGCAGATCTGGCTCGGCGTCGGGCTCCTCGTCGAATGTCGCGAGCTGATGAGGAAAGCGGTCGGATATCTTGAAGCTGGAGCTGCGGAACCTCGCCAGGAAATGCGCATACAGATCGCTCTGGGCGCCTCGCTGATGTTCACGGTGGGGATCGGAGACGAGTTCGAAGCAACCTTTTCCCGGGTGTTTTCGATCGCCGAGCGTATCGGCGATGTCGAAGGCCAGATGACGGCGCTTCTGCCGCTTTGGGGCCAGCAGATAAGAGAGCCTGATTTCGAAAAGGCTCTCAAGCTCGCCAGAAAGTGTCTTGACGTTGCCAAGGGCACGGGCGACCGAGGTTCTATCGCGCTGGGTGATTGGATGATGGGCCTGTGCCTACACCATATGGGCCATCATTCGGAGGCTCGGTCCCATCTTCAAAGCAGTCTCGCGGGAGACGTGGAAGTGTCCCGTCAGGCACAGCTGACCCTTATCGGCTATGATCGCAAGGTCGACGCGCTTGGAGTGCTGTCAAATGCGCTTTGGGCCCAGGGTTTTGCAGATCAGGCTCTTCGTCTGAACAATCTCTCCGTCACTGAGGCCTCTCTCCTCGATTATCCCATAACCACCTGCGTCGCTGGGGCATGGCATGGGTTCAACAGCTATCTCACGACATCCGACTTTCTCGGAACTGAAGCCGATTTGAACCGGCTTCTGGAGCACTCACGCAAGAACGCAATTGAGAGCTACGAGGGGCTGGCCATTTGTCTCGCGGCGCTTTGCAGGGCGCAACGAGAGCCTGTGGGGGTTATTGCTCGGGCCGTCACCCACGGTTTGAACCTTCTCGAACGCTCCAGGTATAAGGTGTTCCATCCGATCTTCAGGGCTTGGACGGCTGAGCTGTACGCGTCGGCCGGTCAGCTCATCGAAAGCGAAATATTCCTCACCGCCGCCCAAACTGAAGATAACAACCAAGAGTACTGGTGCCGCCCGGAAATTCTGCGAATTGCCGGAGAAGTGCAGCTTGTCAAAGGCGATGAGAAGTCCGCCGAGAAGAGCTTTGCCGACGCGACGCAGTTGGCAGCGAGTCAGGGCGCTCTCGCGTGGCAGCTCCGGGCTGCCACGAGCAGCGCAAGGCTCCTGCTCTCACAAGGACTCCACGGGAAAGCTCACGCGACCCTAGAACCGGTATTTTCCCGCTTCGAAGAAGGTTTCGAGACGCGGGACTATCTTGCCGCTCGCGCGCTGCTTCTTTCTATCGAGGGCGATTGATAGTTCTGAGGGTGAGTTTGTCCGCAAGCTGAAAGCCGCTCAAACAAATTCTAACACCGCCTTGCCAATTTCTAACACTGCTGGCTGATGACATTTGCCATTCTCGCCTCCACATCGGCGCTCACAGCTTGGGCCGACGTTATTGGAGAGGAAACATGGAAAATTTCGGGGCAAATCCGTACTCCTTTCGCACTTGGCGCCTCTCGGGGTCGCCCTTCACCGCGATAGCTACGCACGAGCAACATGGCTCTGCATTGCAATCCCCGATGATATTTGACCTCAGATCGACTCCGGCGGCCGGTCAAATGCCGGACGCCGCAATTTCCAAGGCCAGTGGACTGATCGAATGGCAGCGACAGCGGATTACCCGCTACATCGATAAAAATCTGGCTTTCCCGATCGACAATCTAACGCTTAGCGCGTTGGCCAGAAGGAGCGTTGGTCACTTCCACCGCGCTTTCAAACAAACATTCGGCCGGAGTCCACAGAGCTATATAATGGAATGTCGGCTCGATAAGGCTGTCAGGCAAATGCAACTTACCGACCAGCCACTAGCCATTATCGCCGAGGCCTGCGGATTCACGGATCAGTCTCACCTGAACAGGCTGTTCCGGGCACGGTACGGGACACCCCCTGCCCATTGGCGGCGAACCCTCGCCGAGTAGTCGTCATCACGTCCAATCATCTTCCCACCCGCTTCGGTACCTGTGGAGAGTATACCAAGCGACGAGGAGCAGGCCACCCGACAAGCCGATATGGTCGAAGAAGGGCTCTGCGAGGGGACCGTGAAATCTGACGCGATAGCCTCGTACAAAGCTTTATCCCGGGTTGCTGATATCTTGCCACCAGCGTCGATAACAAGCTGGCGAGGTAGCGCCTTTGTTGAATCTATACGACAACCCAATTTTTCAATTCGCCTTAATCGTCGTGGGCTATGGCGTAACCTGGCTGCTTTTCCGCAAGAAGCTTTCAAGCAGGCTGGTCTCCAGCCTAGGCTTGCTCGGTTTGCTCACCTGGGTTCTGCTGGACCACGGCATCCAACCATACAAGCCGGATGGCTCAACGGCCGACATCGAAACACGTGTCGCAACCGCAATAGCTAAAGCCACATGGTGGCTGGCCGTGGCGACCGTTCTCGTAAACACCGTCCGTGCTTTTTTGATATTCGAGCGAAAGCCCCATGAGGGGCGGTTGCTTCAGGATGTTCTCGTGGGCCTCATCTATCTGGGAACGGGCCTTTCGATCGTGGCATACGTATTCAGTGCTCCAATCGGCACTTTGATTGCAACATCTGGGGTCTTTGCAATCGTTCTCGGTTTAGCATTGCAGAACACCCTGGGGGACGTGTTCTCGGGTATAGCTCTCAATCTTGGCAAGCCGTATTCTGTCGGCGACTGGCTCATGCTGGATGACGGCTTCCACGGGAAGGTCGTAGAGACGAGCTGGCGGTCCACGCACCTGCTAAGCGACACGAACGACATCATCGTTATACCGAACAGCAGTCTTGCTAAGTCGCGCTTTGTCAATCAAAGCAGCCCGGACGAAACACAGGCAGTCACAATAAGCGTAAAGATCGTTCCAGGTCAGGCACCTTCCGAGATCGAGTCGGTGATGCAAACAGTACTGCTTAGCAGCAACTGGATTATGCCTACGCCACCGCCCAGCGTTGCCGTGACCGGCCTCAACGGATCGGCGGTGTCGCTCGATCTTTCTTTCCGGGTGGAGAGCCGCGGGCGCACCATGTTGGCAAAGAATGAGGTCTATGACCTTCTCTTCCGCCACGCAAAGGCAGCAAATCTGCAGTTCGTAGCAGACTATCCCATCCTGCCGCCCGCTGCCTCCCACAAGGACCCCGCCCTCGCTCCGCATCCGGGCTCAGCTTGGCGCCTTCTCAGCGCGATTTCTCTATTCAGCACGCTCACCGAGGATGAGAAGGAGGCGCTGTCCTCAACAATGGTACGGCAAACATACCGAAAGGATACAACGATCATTCACCAGCACTCGAAGGCGCCGGCACTCTTGATCATAAGGCGGGGTGTCGTCGTGGCGGAGACCGTGAAGGACGGGGAGAAGGTAGAGTTGGCAAGACTGGCGCCAGGCGACTGTTTTGGAGAGCGCGGTGTCCTGATGGATTTGGAAGAGCCGAGCTCGTTCAGGGCTCTGTCCTTTGTCGTCGTGTATGAGGTTCCGCAGCAACCGCTCGCGAGCGTGATGCGCGACCGGCCGGCGCTTGCCGAGGAACTCGGTCTGCTTCTCTCCAGGCGGCTCGAAGCTGAAGAAATTCGTGCTGGCTTCAAAGTTGGCCTGCCGGACTCTCATCCAACGTCGCTTGCTACAAGAATACGTCACTTGTTTCTAGTGCAGGCCTGAGCATTTCGCCCGTGGAAGATCGCTTTAGGAAGAGTGGGCTAAATTCTGAAATTGTCGCCGATCGCGGGAGCGGGTCGGGTTGCCAACGGCTACAGCATAGCCTGCAACTTCCGCCTAAGACAGGCGGCGATGAACAGACAAAAACATCATTAGAGTTATCCGTGGCTCGCGAAGAGCGTCGCCATCGTAGGCGATCACCTTCCGGGGATTCGATCAATAGGCGATCGAACAAGCATGATTCACCCTGTCGCAATGCTCCCCCCAACCGAAAAGCGCCAATGGCCCACAGCGGCAGAGCTGCGACATCGCTCTTGCATCTGGCTGGAGGACCTAACGCAACATCAGGATCAAAAACACGATTGTGGATGGCGCGGCGAACGATATGACCGCCGCGCCACGCTATAGCGCGGCAATCAGGATGAGACGAATCTCACCTAGATTGCCGCTACGCAGCCACGCATTTACCTATTTTCGGATACCATTTCCCAGAGATCGTGACCCTTTCCCTGAAGGACGGCGCGCGCGCCATAAATCGCCATTCCCAAGACAGCCTCGGGGGCGATCAGGGCCGACGGTGGCGTGACGAGCTGCATGGGGGTGACGTTCACGTGAAGCAGGGCTGGCCCCGGCTGGGCGAGCCAGTCAGTTACACCTGCTTCAAGTTCTTCTGCGGTCCTAACTTGTCGGCCCCACAATCCCATTGCAGCGGCCACGTCCCCAAAATTTGGGTTCTTCAGATCGGTGTAGACGGGCATAAGCCCGCTTGCTTTCTGTTCGATCTCGACAAATCCAAGCTTTCCGTTGTCGTAGACGACGATCTTGATTGGAAGGTTCTCCTGCACGATCGTGAGCATGTCACCAAGAAGCATGCTCAATCCGCCGTCTCCGGCGAGGCAGATAACTTGCCGGTCGGGAGCAGATTTCTGTAGTCCAATAGCAGTGCCGAGACCGCCAGCCATTGTTCCGTGCAGAAGGCTGGCGAAGGTGCGCCGCTTTCCGTACGTATCAATGTGACGGAGCATCCACACCGTAGGCGTGCCATCGTCGGCCGCAATAAGGGCATCTTCGGAAGCAAGACGGTTGATCACCTTGGTGAGATAGGATCCCGATACAAGTCCGTGTGGATCTGAAGGATGCTCCTTGGCGGCCGCATCTTTGTGCCTCGCGTGCCGAGTCAGGTATTCGTCCAAGAATGCGCGGCTTTCGTGGTCGATCAGTCGCGGCAGAAGGGCTTCTAGTGTTGCCTTGACATCCCCTACCGCTCCGATCGTTACAGGATGACGTCGGCCGATATGCGTCGGGTCCCTGTCGATCTGGATGATGTCGGCATTCTCCGGGTAGAACTGGCTCCAAGCGAAATCGGCCCCAAGCAAAAGAAGGGTATTGCAGTTCAGGATCGCATGATATCCGGCCGGCTCACCAAGGATGCCCGTCATTCCGACGCTGTAGGGATTGTTATGCTCGACAAAGTCTTTGCCTCGGCTGGTATGTGCGACCGGAGCTTTCAGTCTTTCTGCCGTCTCGACCAGAAGATCGTGGGCGCCCTCACAACCCGCCCCGGCATAAATGGCTATGGAATTGCTTTCGTTTAGGATTGCCGCGATTTCGTCGAGTTCGGCATCGGATGGGCGCACCACTGGACTGGAGACATGCACCTTGTAGTGCTTTTCGTTCTTGATCGGCGAATTCGCTATGTCGACGGGCACGACAAGGACCGCTACACCGCGTCGCGTCAGCGCGGCCTGACACGCCGCTACCGTTTTCTTGCGAGCATGCTCGGGGGTGAGGATGGTCTCGCAGTAAACGCTGCAGTCTTGGAATACCTTCGTGAAGTCAACTTCTTGGATTGACTCGAATCCCATGTCGGCCGTGACGATCTGCGTCGCAATCAGCAGGACAGGAGCGCGGTTGCGATTTGCCTCATACAGGCCGTTAATGAAATGCAGGCTTCCCGGACCACAGGTCCCAGCGCATGCAGTCAGCTGCCCTGTGAGCAGTGCCTGTCCTCCGGCTGCAAACGCGCCCGCTTCCTCATGCCTCATGTGAACCCACTCGATCGAGCTGCGTTCGATGGCGTGGGCGATGCTGTTCAGCGTATCTCCGACGATGCCATAGCACGCCTTCACGCCAGCCGATTCCAGCACCTCCACCAAAAGATCTGCGACTTTTCCGCTCATTGTTTCCTCGATGTTGTTTGGACCGCGCCCGGATTCGGGGTCATCGCGTGCGCGAACTATCGAAGAGTTTGACGGGACGTTCTTGTACCGAATTCACCATTTCCAACAGCCCGTTGTCCGTCAGTTCTCCTTTGCGGCACTGGGGTGTTGCCAATGACGGGCGGTCGCTCCGTATACGTCACGTCGCGCCCGATTCAAGTTTCCCAGGGGGCGGAACAGCGCAGGCGCGTTCCACGGATTGAACGCCAGTGCGTCGATGGCAGACATTTGGTGCCTTCCATCCACGCCTTGAATGTCCTGCTTTGGTATACGCAATGTGGCAATTTCGATTGAAGGCGATGCTATCTCAGTCCACTCGACCGCGCCGTCTTCAATCGGTGTGACCAGCTCGCTCTTATAATGTTGGATCGCCAGCCGATATCTGACGTCACGCTCCGCGAGCCTTGCCGCCAGCTCTTCGCGAAGCCCCTCGCCGCGTGCGGCTATATCGAAAGGTGCGTCCACAGCATCCGCATCAGGAATAAGGTTGAACCGTACTGGAGCCGATCCCCACAGAATGGCGCCACGGCTCCAGAAGCGCTCAAGTGCGATACTGCGGGAAGGCCGCATCCCTTTGGCGATCGCTTCAACGAGGCGTTTTGCCTCCGACTGACCAAAGGCCTGCTCCAGCCTCGCCATCATCTGCGTTCGGTCCCCGGATGCGATCGACGCGAATTCGACGAACTGCCGTGCGTTTCGAGCGTGGGACACAGGAAAGTTTGTCATAAGAAGATCGTGAAACGTTCCCGCCCCCGTGTCTAAGCGAACGGCCACGCCGCGCATATCAGGAGTTCCATCGGGCTGTGGCACTCCGCTGGCGTTGGAAAACCGGACGGCCGCAGCCAACGACGCGCCTGGCTGAAAATGACCGACGCGCAGGCTCTCTGGGAGGTTTTCGTCGATCGACAGCACCGCGTTCGAAACGGCGGCGATCACCTTAGCATGCAGCGCTCTGCTCGCTTGAACCGCTCCGGCCTTCTGTCGATTGGCTTCCTGGACAGCAAGCATTGTCTGTGCAAGCTGACGGAAGATTTCCTTCTCCGTCTCCGGTGATCCACCTTCGTAGATTTCGGTCCAATCGTTTTCCATCTCGTCCAATCCCGTAGAATTCATCTGACCAGCCCGCGTAGTGGTCTGCCGCTTAAGGCACGCTGACACACTCATCAGGCACGCTGGGGCATCTAGCCGACTGTATGGCCAGTGGCGAAACGACCGACCAGCGCGATCGAAAATACGACGCGCGACGCTTGATGTCTTGGATGAGGCTCCGATGATGTTGCGTACGCGTACCGAAATTCGAGAGCGAAATAAATGCTGGACGGAAGAAGGGCGGCGCGCGCTGGTGCAAGCCCAGTTGCAGTGAATGGCACGCCCGCGGCATCGCTTCCACCAGCGCCTCTGCGCCGGACAAACACGGCAGTCCAGCTCCTCATCGTTGGCGGGATCGCAGCCGGATTACCAAAGCTGACGACGCCGACAGCGAACGCTGGTGCATTGAGCCGAAAGCAGCTGTCTGCGAACTACGCTCTTGAGATCCCATCAGGGGTGAGTAGCGGCCTGCACCGTGGCAGAGTGAAGTCGCTAGAAAACTCTCTGGAGGCCAACCATGCCGATAACAGCAGATCAATCTCAAGCTCAGACCGCTACCCTCGTCGATCTTGGCGCAATTTTCATCTCGTTGGAATTCTTATGTTCATTTGCAAGCGGCGTGGCCACGACTGTTCGTCCAGCCAATAATGGCTGGTCCTGCATGGTGTAGCTAATGCGCAATGTAGGAGACAGGGCCTCAAGACGACGGTTTGCAAACTCTTATACGCGGGTTCGATACCGCATTTCCGTCTGTACGCCTGGGGCTGCTTCTGTCTAAGCGCGGGCATCGACACAGTCGGCCACTCAATTCCATCGAAGGTTCCCCGACCGGGGCCCTGCCTCCAACATTGAGCATCAGCAGATGATCGATCTTGCCTCCTCTTTCTAATGCGCGCGATATGCGGTGCTTGGCTAAGCGTAGTCAGCTGGTTGCACTTCCTGACCGATAGCCCACAGGAAGGCCCCCATTTCTCTAGCGATCGCGGTGATCGCGATGGCCTTATGTTTCCCCGCGAGGATCATTTTTCGATAGCGAGAGCAGAGGCGGAGCTGACCTTTCCAGGCTATTTCGCGAACGGCTCTCGGTAGGCTTTCCAACTGCGCTTGCTTGGTTCGACTGACCCGTGCAGGGAAGCGATAAGCCCATGCGCCTTCGACCAGCATGCGGCGAGCCCGAGAGTTCCCGGCCTTTGTGATCCCGCCACGTTTGACATGTTCACCTGTCGAGCTCTCTGACGGAACGAGGCCGAGAAAGGCCATCAGCTGGCGGGGATTTTCGAAGCGGCGGATGTCGCCAATTTCGGCAACAAAGACGACGGCGGCAATCAGCGACACGCCTCGCAACGCCTGATAGGCTTCGACAACAGGAGCCATCGTCCAGGATTTGACAGTCTCCGAGATCAGATCGGTCAGACGCTTCAAGCGCACCTCGGCATCCTCGATCGCCTGGCAGTATTCCTTGAGCACGATAAAATGCGCCGGATGCTCGAACTTCAGGGTCGATAGCCACCGCATATGTGCCAGCGACCAGGATGAGCGGCCCGAATAGATGCGACCATGTCGAAGCAGGAATGACTGAAGCTGCTGACGCGCCCGCTTCTGAGCCTCCTGGGCAGCCTCTCGAGCCCGCACGAGATCGCGCATGGCTTCGTGTCCGCGATCTGGAACCCAGACTGCAGACAACTCACCTGCACGATGTAGCCTTGCCAGACTGACCGCGTCGCGCCGATTCGTCTTCACCCGATCACCAGGGCGCTTTGGTATCAGGGACGGTGCGACCACCACGCAGTCGTGACCCATGCCTGTAAGCTGACGGTAAAGCTCGTAACCTGTCGGTCCGGCCTCATAGCAGAAGTGGAGGACAGCTCCTCGCTTCGCCAATTTTTCCACGATGTTCGTCACGGAGTTGGGATCCGAGGCGATGTCCCCATAAAACCTTACTTCACCACCCCGCTCGCCGTCCGCGACGGCTACAGAAATCTTCAGTTTCGAGACGTCCAAACCGACAAAAAGCCTGTTATTCTGATTCATGGTTCACCCTCGCTAAGCTGTTGGGGCTCGGCTTCGGCCGATCCGAAGCAACCCCCGATCTCAGCTTATCGCGGGGGTGAGCCACCTTCACCCTGAGAACATACGGTCTAAGCAAATCGACATGGCTGGTGACGGCTCTGTTGCCTGGTAGTGAGAAGATGTCCCGCACTCGTTCACCTAATGGCTTTTCCGATTCCGTTTCTGACCGTTTGCCCATAATCCTCCGTTAGACCTTCCACATTCCCGACGCCTCGCGGCTGTTCGGCCCTACATTACGCAGCGCCAGATGCCGGAGCTTGATAGACACCACCGCTGGACATCAAAGCCCAGGCGATGCGTGCCAGTTTGTTCGCCAATGCCACCGCGACAAGCTTCGGCGGTTTTTTCGAAAGCATTCTTGCCAACCATGACCCGCAAGGCGCTCCGTATCGTCTTGCCCAGCGCACAACAGCGGTAGCCGCCGAGGACAAGGAGACGACGAAGATCGCGTTGCCCCATCTTGGAGACTTTACCAAGCCGATCTTTGCCTCCGGAAGAATTCTGCTTTGGGGTGAGCCCGATCCAAGCTGCAAAATCGCGCCCCTTGGAGAAAGTCTCCGCTGATGGAGCCAATGCTTCGATCGCCGTGGCGCAAATTGCGCCGACACCCGGAATAGTCATCAGTCGCGAGGCAAGGTCATCCTGTCTGGCGCGTATGCGAAGCTCCTTCTCCAGCACGACGATCTGTTGAGAGAGGAACATGACTTGTTCCAACAAGCCCTTGCAGAGCATCTTGGCAACCTCAGGCAGATCGGGATGCGTCGCGATCTGCTCATGCAAGAGGGAAACGTTTTTGAGCCCTTGAGGGACGATTAGGCCATATTCCATGAGATGTCCGCGTAACGCGTTGACTGTCTGCGTGCGCTGTCGAACCAATAGGTCGCGCACCTTGAACGCCATGGACGAGGCCTGCTTCTCCGCACTTTTAACGCCCACAAACCGCATTGTTGGTCGCGAAGCTGCTTCCGCAATAGCCTCTGCGTCGGCAGCATCGTTCTTTTGCCGTTTGACGAAAGGCTTCACATAGGAGGGATTGATGAGTCTGATCTCATGGCCCAATTTGCCAATCTCGCGGCCCCAATAATGGGCACTAGCGCAAGCTTCCATCGCAACCACGCAAATAGGGAGCTTGGCGAAAAACTCGAGCAATCTTCCGCGGGTTAGTTTCTTACGGAGAGCAACGCTTCCGTCAGGACCTGCGCCGTGAATCTGGAATACGTTCTTTGCCAAATCCAAGCCAACAATGCTAATCTCGTTCATGGACGTCCTCCTCGCTGGTTCTAAGCACACCCGCACTTTGGCACATTTGATGCCGTCGGGGGGCGTCCACTCCAACGGACCGGGATTCCTTTTGGCTTCAACTGCCGGTCTTGAGATTGGTCCCGTTCTCCTGAGCCCGCGCCCGCGAAAGCGGGAAATTGGTGCCTGCCGTCAGAAGCGGCGACCGGATGTGAGGTTGTACAGGCTCGAAAACGAGCCGGTAAAGCGATCGGCTCAGACTGTGGATCCGCGAACAAAGGAGGCTTTGTCATGCCATCAAAATGAACTATTGACAAAAAACCTGATGTGA
>JBCNPI010000050.1:0-23412 GCA_039593415.1 Rhizobium sp.
GAACTTCATCTTGCCGATGCGATGGCGACGGCAGGCGTTGTGTTTGAAAGGCATGGCTGCGCTGCAATTGCTATGGCGGAAGCCGCTTGCCTAACCAACACAAATAAACGATCCGTGCACCAACGCCTCGTCGAGCTGGTATTTGCCCTCCGCACTCGAATTGTTGGTCGTCTTTCCGTTGGCGTCCTTGCCGGAATAGAGGTCGATGTCGGCATTGACCTGATAGCCCTGGTACTTTCGCGTGCCGACAAAGTCGGACCAGGTCAGCGTACCGGTGTCGAGATTGACCTGGCCGTCGCTCGAAATCAGGCCGGCAGCCGCCAGATTGGTATTGCCGCCGACTGTGATGTTCTGGTCGCCAGTGGAATAAAGACCGGCGGGCGTGTCGATCCAGTTGGTCGAGCCCTTGCCGGAGCCGAAGCCCGGCTGCACGTCGCCCAGCGTTTTTCGGATCTATTTTGTACTATTACGACAGATAAAACTGCGACTTAGGAAAACAGAGCTATAATTCTCTCAGGGATATCCTGAGGTTTTTTACCTATATTCAACTTCTTCACCCATGAGAAAACTATCAAATTATCACTATCGATTCCTTCCCTAGCAAAAATATCCATTGCTTTGCGCTCCGCTCCGTATCCCCTGGGGAGCTCTCGTTCAGGGCGATTGAACACTTCAATATCCGGCTGAAAGGAGCCTCAGATGATTTCCACGTCGCGATGAGCGATGAGGCGGAATATGTTCGTTTAACCATCCGGTCATATGGAACAACTTATCCGGATGGCGATTTCGCAGTTATGTCCAATGCGCGCTATTACCTTGCGATCTCAATTGTTTTGACATCATGTTATCCGGCTATTGCTGCTGCGATAACGGCACAAGATGTGAATACCGCTTCCATTTCGTCCATACAGATCGAAGCGCCAAGCACCAAGCCGAAGGATCCTGACGCGGCGATCGTAAAACTCCAGATTCTGCTGGATCGAACCGGCGCTTCACCGGGCGCGATCGACGGCTTTCGTGGCGAGAACCTTAACAAGGCAATTGCGGGGTTTGAAGCTTTGCAAGGACTCCCCGTTGATGGAAAACTAGATCCCGCCGTGATTGGGCAGCTCGATGACCAAATCCCGGCCGTTCAGAGTTATTCCATAACGGCAGACGACGGGAAGGATCTCGTACCGTACATCCCCAATGACTATGCCCTGCAGGCAAAGATGAAGCATCTCGGTTATACGAGCATTGCCGAAAAATTGGCCGAACGTTTCCATATGAGCATTGCCCTCCTCAAGGCACTCAATCCGACCGCTTCCTTCACTCCCGGTGAGACCATCTCGACTGCAGTGCCTGGCGCCGCAAAGAGCGGCGTGGTCAAGCGGATCGAGGTCCATAGGAAATTGGGCCAGGTATCCGCATTTGCAGAAGACGGGACGTTGTTAGCGGTCTACCCGGCAACGATCGGCAGCGAGGAATCACCCTCCCCCTCCGGCGAGCACAAAGTCAAAGGTGTCGCGCGAATGCCGACATACACCTACAATCCGAAGATCAATTTTCAGCAAGGTCATAATAAGAAAATATTAGAGCTGCCGAGCGGGTCGAATAATCCCGTCGGTACAGTTTGGATTGATTTGACGGAACCCACTTATGGGATCCACGGAACACCAGATCCGGAACTCATCGGCAAGGTCGGCTCTCACGGATGCGTCCGCCTGACCAATTGGGATGTAGAAGAGCTCGCAGGAATGGTGAAGCCGGGCGTCGTTGTCGAATTCGTCGACTGAGCGTCAGCCGGCATCCCCGTTGCCAAAGAGCTGTTGGCGATAATGGTGACGCGCGAGGACGTGACATGAGCACCGAATCTCACCTTTAAATTGAGTGAGGCAGCAGCCAAATCGGGGGCTAAAGACGGCAGAGATCCGTTTGATTTGAAGGTTTCTGGTATTCGTCCTTAGTCGACTATCAAGGCGTTTACATCCGCATTCTATAGGCCCGTTCCGCGACGTCAGCGAGCATTGTGACGGCGTAGGTGATCACCATGTAGATCGCGACCGCGACGAGGAAAGCCTCGAGGTAGTAGAAGTTCAGAGCCGCGGTCAGTTGCGACTGTGCGAAGATGTCAACCACCTCGATGGCAAAACCAAGCGACAAAGCTTTCATGATCACCATGAATGAGTTGGCGAGGTCCGCGATCGCGGCGACGATAACCTGAGGCAGCATGACCCGTCGGAAAAGCTGGCTTTTCTAGTAACCGAGCGAATAGGCGGCGGCGGCCTGCCCGGTGTCGAACGAGTTCAGCGCGCCCTTGACGACTTCAGCCTGGAATGCGGAGACGCAGAGCGTCAAAGCCACGATGAGAGTGACCCGGTTCGGCGCCGAGTGACCGTTGAAGTCGATGCCGACGACCGAGGCGAGAAAGTGCAGCGTCGCAACCGGTGGCGTTTCCGCCATCATCGTCGACCCCGTGGATTCGGACGGCACGCCGGCGATCAGCAAGATTGCCGAAGATGCCGGCATTCCCCTGATCTACGTCGATATCCAGCCGACCAATCTCTCCACGCTCGGCAAGACGCAGGCATTTGTCGGATCGACTGAAACCGAATCCGGCACGCTCCAGACGAAGGAAGTCTGTCGCATGCTCGGCGGCAAGGGCAATGTCGTCGTCATGGTTGGTGACCTTAGCAGCCAAGCAGCCCGCCAGCGGACGCAGGATGTTCACGATGTGCTCAAGGCCGGCGATTGCAGCGGCATCAAGGTGGTCCGCGAGCAGGTCGGCAACTGGAGCCGTGTCGACGGCGCTGATCTGGTATCGAACTGGCTGACGTCAGGCCTTTCGTTCGATGCCGTCGTTGCCAACAACGACGAAATGGCGCTCGGCGATCTCAAGGATCAAGAATGCCGGCGGTTCGACCGATAAGACTATTGTTGCGGGCATCGATGCAACGCCGGATGCACTGCAGGCGATGAAGTCTGGCGACCTCAAGGTCACGGTGTTCCAGGACGCCAAGGCGCAAGGCCGCGGCGCCGTCGATACGGCGATCGAGGCCATCAACGGCCAGAAGATCGACCGCGAAGTGTGGATCCCCTTCAAGCTGGTGACGAAAGGCAACATGGTTCAGTTCGAGAGCCTCAACTAAGCGGAGATGCGCCAGCAACGAGGAACACGACTGCCGGCGCACGGGAAGGAGGGCGACCGGCCCCCCTTCCCCCCTTGGATTACACCGCAGCGAACTTCCGGTCGCCATGAGCAAATTTCATCAAATCAATGCTGTCGTTTCCAGCGGACACCGCTGACACTGACCGCATTGTTTCATTCACCGGGAGGTACATCATGGACGACACGCTCTACGGCACGCGCGACAAGCGTGGAGACTGGAAACCCAACAAGCTCTTGCAATATCCGCCCATCTTCATCTGGCCGGCCCAACCGATCGCGTTTCTGAAATGGTTCTTCGGCTATCCGGGCTATCTAATGCCTTGGAATGTCGTCTATGCCGTTGTCGCCACGTTGCTGTGGCTCTACGGGACACCTTCCATGGAAACGATGAAGACGCTGGCACCAGGCTGGATCGCCTATCTTATCCTGCGCAACGCCACGCTGGTCTTCCTGTTTTTCGGTGCCTTTCACCTCCGCCTTTACATGCAGAAAAAGCAAGGCACGAGCTTCAAATACAACAGCAAATGGCCGTCGAAGGATAATTCCGCCTTCCTCTTCAGCAACCAAACCGTCGACAATGTGATCTGGACCTTTGCAAGCGCTGTGCCTCTATGGACGGCCTTCGAGGTACTGACGCTATGGGCCTTTGCGAATGGCGTCATTCCTTATGTCGACTTCGCCGAACACCCGATCTATTGCGCCATCATCATGCTGTTGATCCCAGCGTTCCGCGATCTGCATTTCTATCTCGTGCATCGCCTGATCCACTGGCCGCCGCTCTATCATGCGGTCCACAAGCTGCATCACAACAACGTCAATCCCGGTCCTTGGTCCGGCCTTGCCATGCATCCGGTCGAGCATCTCCTGTATTTCTCCGGCGTTATCATCCATTGGATAGTGCCGTCCAATCCGATCCACGCGCTGTTCCATCTGACACATGCGGCACTTGCGCCGGCGCCGGGCCATGCCGGCTTCGACAAGATCGTGATCGGTGAGGAAGCCGGGATCGATACCCACGCCTATGATCACTATCTCCATCACAAATTCTTCGAGTGCAATTATGCCGATGGCGTGATCCCGCTCGACCAGTGGTTCGGCACTTTTCACGACGGCTCGAAAGAGGCCGAGGACCGCATGAACAAGCGCTTCATGGAGCGCGCCAAGAAATACGCCGAAAAGCAGGCTCGCCGCTCCGGCACGCCAAGCTAGCAAAGAGCCGAAGCCTGGGCGGGCTTCTCCGGCCGGGACAATGATCTCAAGGACTTGCCAAAGGCGCTATATGCTCCTATGCGCGAATTGAGCTCTCCCCCTGCCACCGGTTCAATGCCGTTGGTGGCGGGAAATGCCGGAACCTGCGGCCTCCTTCCGCAGGCTCCGGCCTTGTCACTTATCGGTGAGTGGATGTGGCCCAATATTCTCCGCCGTATAGGTCAGGAACGGAATAGGCTCCTGGCTGACTGGCACGTCGATGATCCCCATGCGCGATAATATCGTATCCAGTGCGCGCCTCGCCTGGGTTTCGGGTGCCTGATCGAGAACGAGCGTCATTAGCCCCGAGGCGATGAAGCGGCGTGTTTCGTCGTTGAGTTCGTGCGCGATCCAGACGCAATCGCCTTCCCTCTGCTCCTGAAAGCGCTGAAGCACCGAGCCGACGCCAAGATTGGCACCGCCGGCATTGTAGACGCCAACGACATTTGGACAGCGGAGCAGCGCCTGCGTCATCATCTCGGCGGATTTTACGTCGTCATCCCAGCCGAATACGACTTCCGAAAACTGTAGTGCGGAACCACTCTGAGAGCCGAGATAATCGGAGAAGCCGCGAATGCGCTCCCTATGAATTTGATAGGCCCAGCTATGGCAGATAGCGACGATGCTTCCCGTAGCGTGCCGGAGCATGCGCGACATATAGAAGCCAGCGGTTCGGCCCGCGGCATAGTTGTCGATCCCCACGAACACGTCGTCCCTTCCCGTGAGATACGAAACGATCTGGACGACTTCGATGCCGGCGGCACGCGCCTTTCGCAAGCTCTCCCGGATTGCAGGATGGTCAACCGCCGCAACGATCAGGCCATGCCGGCGAATGCTGCTTTTGGCCACATGCGCGGCAAACTTCTCCGGCTCGCTCTCTTCGACAAAAGTCCGGTGAACCGTGATCGAGCTATCCAGTGAGGCAGCGATCCGCTCGAAGACACGGTTGAGCCTGCTGAAGAACGGCGACTCCGGCCTGACCAGGATAACTTCGATGCGGATCGTGCCACGATAGAGACTTGGGATGATCCCCTTGTAGCCTAACCGCTTTGCGGCCAGCACCACCTTCTCCGCCGTTTGCGGCCTGACGCTGCCGCGTTCGTTGAGAACGCGTTCAACGGTTGCAAGGCCGACACCAGCGGCGGCCGCGATGTCCACGAGACGTGCCTTCTTCATTTCGCTCCTCCTTGATGAAAAATGATCATAATCGGCGTGGAATGTGAAGGATCATTTCGCGCATGCTTGAAACCAGCCGGGAGGAAAAAACGATGCGCGATCAAAGCGCAACGGCAACATGCTCCCAAGATTGGACGATGCCTTTCGCGCCTTGCGGCGATTGCAATGAGGAGGAAGAAATGACGAACTGGGTTGATGCCTGCGCTGCTGATGAAATCGATCAGGAGGATGTTGTCCGCTTCGATCACGCCGGGCGAACCTTTGCGATCTATCGCAGCCCTGACGATGAGTATTTCGCTACGGAGGGGCTCTGCACCCATGAGAAAATCCATCTGGCCGATGGGCTCGTGATGGACGACATGATCGAGTGTCCGAAGCACAATGGCCGCTTCAGCTACAAGACGGGGGAAGCGCGCGGCGCTCCGGTCTGCACCAATCTGAAGACCTATCCGGTTAAAGTGGAAGGCGATCGCGTCATGATCGGATTCAGCGCATGAGCGGCGATGAGGGCATCATCATCGTCGGCGCCGGCGAATGCGGCGCGCGCGCCGCCTTGAGCCTCAGGGAGAACGGCTATCGGCACGCGATCACCCTTATCGGCGACGAGGTCCATCTCCCCTATGAGCGGCCTCCTCTCTCCAAACAGATTTTGCTTGATGCGACAGAGCCAAAGCTGCCCGCTGTCCTCAGCGATATCGCGCTGGCCGAGCGTGCAATCCGGCATATCGGCGGCGCCTCGGCCGACGCCATCGACACGTCGGGAAAGCATCTGCTCCTCTCCGATGGCCGGGCGCTGCCTTACGACAAACTGCTGCTAGCGACCGGCGCGGCACCAAGGCGGTTGCCGAACGCGCCCGTCAGTGACCGGGTAGTCTATCTGCGGACGATCGACGATGCGCTTGCACTTCGTTCCCTTGTCAGAGCCGATATGCATATGGCAGTGCTTGGGGGCGGTTTCATTGGCCTGGAGGTCGCCGCGTCGGCGCGCGGCCGCGGAGCGAAGGTTTCGGTTATCGAGTCCCAGGAGCGTATCCTCAAGCGTGGTGTCCCGGAACCAATCGCCGAAGCGATCACGGCCCTGCATCGAGGCAATGGCGTTGTCGTGAAATTTGGCGCGGCGGTTCTCGGGCTCGAAGCCGATGAGCAACGTGTCGATATTTCTCTTTCCGATGGAGATACGATTTCGGCTGATGTGCTCGTCGTCGGGATCGGCGCGCAGCCACGGACCGAGCTTGCTACTCGGGCCGGCATCGCGATCGATAACGGCATTGCGGTCAATGCGCATCTGGAGACATCGGAGCGCGATATCTACGCCGCCGGCGACTGCTGCTCGTTTCCGCATCCCCTGTATGGTGGACGCCGCCTACGTCTGGAAGCCTGGCGCAATGCGCAAGATCAGGGCATTCTCGCTGCCGCAAATTTGATGGGGGCGGCTCGCAGCTATCTGGCCGTTCCCTATTTCTGGTCTGACCAGTTCGATTACACATTGCAGATTGCCGGCCTTGTCGATGAGGGGCGCACTGTCGTTAGGCGCGATCTTGGCGATGGTGCGTTCATCCTGTTTCATCTCGACGACGGCCGGCGGCTGGTTGCCGCAAGTGGCATCGGTCCCGGTAACAAAGTCGCGAGAGACTTGAAGCTGAGTGAGATGCTAATTGCCAACCATATCATCCCGACGATCGAAGCTCTGACGGATGGCGTGAACCTAAAATCGCTCTGCCAAAGACAACGTAGGAGATTGTAGTAGGTTGCCAGGTTCATCGCCGGCTCTGCGGCGAGCAAATTCATGAGCGGCGGCCAGTAGATCGCCACGAAAAAACATGGGCCTCGCGTCAGATTGCGCTTTACGGGATTGCGGCGACCATCGCATATGATGTTGGTCCTCATGCGGCATCGTCGAGGCTTTGGGGGCACTTTCAGCCGGCGCCACGACGCGCCTAAAATCGCTCATCAACAATCTTGTCGAAAATCTACGCTCTTTCGGGTGTCGTCGGAATCTCTGTAAGAAGAGCCGACGACAAACCATCTCCTGGCGACCAGTCAGGGGCTCGTGAACAAGCCCACGACCAGCGCCATGGCTAAGACGACGGCCCCCCCAACCCACAAGACCGGATTGAGCCCGGCGTAGTCGAAGACCACGCCACCGAGCCAAGCGCCCGCAGCTAGGGCGACCTGAAACGTGGAAACGAAGACCGCGCCAGCGGCGTCAGGCGAGCCGGGAGCTGCTTTGAACATGTAGATTTGCAGCGTCACCGGAACGCCACCAAAGGCGAAGCCCCAGACGACGACGACAGCGACCGCCAAAGTGATCGAACCAGCTGCTAACGGAGCGAGCAACAGAAGAACGCCCAGAAGAAGCCCAAGCAGGCCTAGAAGGCGATGCGGGCTGCGCTGTGCGAATTCTCCGGAGAGGGTGTTTCCCAACAACCCAGCGGCACCATAGGCCAAGAGCACGCCAGATAGCATTCCTTGGCCGGCACCGGCATTCCCCAGATAGGTCGCGATATAAGTATAGGCAATGAATTGGCCAATAATAACGAGGGCAACCGCTGACAGCGCGACCACGACCTGACGCTGGCGAACAAACGCAGGCAGGGCTCGCAGGTTGGGAGCCGGCGACGCCGGTAATTTGGGAATCAATATCCCTTGGGCGAGAAGGCTCAGCCCACTAAGGATCGCAGCGCCAATGAAGGCAAACCTCCACCCGAAGAGACCACCAAGAAAGGCTGCAAGAGGAAGTCCGATGACAGTTCCTCCAGATATCCCGGCAAAAACCAGCGCGGTCGCGCGTCCTGAGGCGCTCGGCGCAAGGCGGCCGGCTGCAGCAGCGCCTACAGCCCAAAACCCGCCGACGCCAATACCGAGAATGATCCGGCCGAGAAGAAGCACCATCACGGATGGTGCCAGCGCGACGAGAGTGTTGGAGATGACGAGGGTGGCTGCCAAAAGCAGTAGCAGAATACGGCGATCGAGCCCGCCAAAACCACCCACAAGTATCGGTGCCGCCAGTGCCGCCATCAATCCCGGCCCGGTGACGGAAAGACCGGCAATACCAGGCGCCACGTGTAAATCGGCCGCGATTTTCGGCAAGAGTCCGATTGGCAGGAGTTCGCTGGTGACAAGGGCGAAAGTCCCGAGCGCCAATGATGCGACGGCAGCCCAGGCATCCGATGTCTGAACTTCGACGACGGTATCAGAATTGCTCATAGCGCCATCGCCTCCACGCCGAGATCCATCTCCGCGCCGCCTGCGAAACTCGAAGCGTCCGAAGCGCGGAGAACAGGGCTTCGCCTTTGAGCGAAGCCGGGTGTTATCTGGACAATCAGGTCGCTAGTGTCGGTGATAGGCACACTTCCTAGACGCAATCCAGCCATATTGGCCCTCCTTCTGTGGTGATCAGGACCAAATACGATCGGGAGTGTGCAGCAGCCACCCGGATCTTGCGCCGCGGTCAGAACGGTGAAGTCTAGCAATACCGGCCGATAGACATCGCAACCACTTCACAAACGCGGAAACCTATGCGCCGGCAAACATCTCCATCAAAGTTCGTATGCTCTTGGCTCGCCCGATCTCAACCTCGCGCGGACGAGAGCCGATAGAGGGCGTATATGACTGTTACCATCCACCCAGAGAGCGAGCCGTCGGCGTCAGGCGGACCGTCTCCATCGCTCGCCAAACTTCTTGATCCAACATCGGGAACACCTTGTGTCGCCATACTTCGGAACTTGCCAGTCTTGCCAGATATTCTTCATAGGCCAGCCGATTGGCGAAGGTCGAGAACCAGACAAATACGGTTTCGCCCTCCCGGACGGGCAAGCGCGGAAATGAGTTTGCGCTCGCCTCAGTGATAAACATCCCGTCGATGCGCGCACCTGCGGCCTCGATCAGCTCTCTCGCTTCGCGTTCGAATAGATCGGCAAACTTCTCAGCGGTGCCTGGCGCGAGCGAGCAAGTGGTGATGGTGGTTAAGCCTGCAGGCGCCGAAGACGCTCCGACGGGCGGCCTCGTCAGGCTATTCGCGGCAAATGCCGTCCATAGATTTGCAGCGCGGAGCAGAAGCACGTTGTCAGAGTTGACCATGGTCGCATTGGCCGCGGCGCCATGAGCTTTCCAGGCTGGGCCTGAGTAAAAGGCGGCAAGCGCATCCGCTCGTGCTTGCATATTCGAGAAAGAGCGGACCCAGACGAATGCGTTCGGGTCGTCGATATCGCGATAGAAACCGGGCAGGCCGATGCCCAGCTCTTCTTGCGTTTCGACAAACTCGCGTTCGAAGACGTCAAGCAATAGCTCGCGCGCGTCTGGACGAAGCCGATAGCGACGCAGTTCAAATACCGTATGCTGCATACATCCCTCTCTAACAGGTCAATTAACCTGTTTTATACATACAGGATGATTGACCTGTTTTGTCAAGCTGGTATCTTGAGATGGGTTTCGAAGGCTATGTGAGGACTGATGGCGATCGGGGGCAGAACGAACGATCCGGCGGGCATGCGTCGGAAGATTATCGACGCATCGTTCGCGCTCATGTCCCGCGATGGTTATGCGGCATCCTCGATGCATGATCTTCGGGACGCGTCGAACGTTTCCAGTGGCGCGTTCGCCCACCATTTCCCAAGCAAGAAGGCGCTTGGTTTATGTGTCATACGAGAGGGAATAGCGCGAGCGGTCGCCGACGCCTGGATCACACCGGTGAGTAAGGCGACTTCCGCACCCGCCGGTATTCGAGATGCATTCAGCGCCATAGTCGCAGAGTTGGAAAGGAATGGTTCCGTCTCGGGATGTCCGCTGAACAACCTTGCCGTAGAGCTGTCATCACATGATCCGGAATTAAGACAGGAGATGGATGCGATTTTCGAGAGCTGGCGCGCGGCGATTGCCGGCAAACTGCGTGACGATTTGGATGCAGGTCTCGCTTCGGATCTCGACCCGCAGAGAGCGGCTATGTTCGTCGTCGCCGTTTATTCAGGCGCGATGGCAATGGCGAAAGCGTCGCAAACGACTGCACCGCTACTCGACAGCTTATCGGAATTGATCAATTACTTCCGGACTTTGTACCGACCCGACGCGATCTGAAATCGGAACACGGACGTCGCCAGCTGATTGCTGATCCTTTAATCCCAGGAGGTAACGATACCCGCGTTTTGGAGCTCCCCGCTCAGCCGCCAAAAATAACGCGGATGGCGAAACTTGGCTGTCGTCTGATGGGGACGCTTGCCCCGAACGGGCCCTTTCCCATTCGCCGCCGGCCATCGTCAATCCTTCGCGAGCTTGCGGAAGACCGTCACCCCGCCGATTACGGCTAGGGCGGCTAACACCGAAGCGAACAGCGTTGCACCGACAGAGAGAGCTGCATCGCACCAGATCAGGTCCAACAGCCTCAAAAATTTCCCGCGAATGGCTGTAACCTTTTTGTCGAGAGATCCGAACATTGGAGTGACCGCAAACCCGGATACATTTCCGGCCAATCAATGTCAGGAGATTTCAGATGCGATTTTCAAAAATGACGACTCTCGCCATTTTGGCCCTTAGCCTTTTCGCAGGATTGAGTTCTGCCGCCTTCGCCGGAGTGGAGCAGCCTTATACGCAGCAGGAGTTCGAGACCTCTCAGCATGAGGGCAGGCCAATCCTCGTGCATATTACCGCTCCCTGGTGCCCTTACTGTGCCAAGCAGCGGCCTATTCTCGACAGTCTGGAGAGCAAGGCGGCATTTAAGGATCTGGTCGTCTACAACATCGATTTCGACACGCAAAAGGATTTTGTCCGAGCTATGGGCGCCCAGAAGCAAAGCACTCTGATCGTATTCCATGGCATCACCGAAAAGGCGCGCTCGGTTGGAGACACCAATGCCGGTTCAATCGAAGCATTGCTGGAAAAAGCGAACGACTAGTTTGTTGTTTGACACATTTGCTCCGCAAGCCAGGCTTGCTTCGACAAGGAACAATCTATGAGGGCGTCGGCGTGACCTTATCATTTTCGAGTATAGGATTAGGATTTGCCGCCGGCATCATCTCGACCTTGTCGCCCTGCGTGCTACCCTTACTGCCGCTCGTACTCGGCCCGGCGCTCGCCGTAAGTCGCCGGGCCGTGGCCGCGTTGCTTGTCGGCTTGGCGCTGTCTTTCGCCGGCATCGGAATATTTGTTGCCACGGTGGGCTTTGCAATCGGTCTCGACGGCGATGTGTTCCGCAACATATCGGCTATTTTGTTGGCGGCATTGGGCGCTGTGCTGCTGAGTGGCGCATTACAGCAACGGTTCGCCTTGGCAACCGGCGGCATTGGCAACCTGGGTGGCCGCCTTATTGCCCGTATGGATCCGGGCAGTGTGAAAGGGCAGTTCACGATGGGCGTTCTGCTGGGCGCCGTCTGGAGCCCTTGCGTGGGACCGACGCTCGGTGCTGCTTCCATGTTCGCAGCGCGGGGTCAAGACCTGGCAAATGCAACTGCGATCATGCTTGCATTCGGATTTGGGACATCGGTCCCCTTGCTTGTCATTGGATCGCTATCGCGAACCGCGATGATGCGCTGGCGGGGCAAAATGATGAGCGCCGGGAACGCGGGCAAGCTCATACTCGGCGGCAGCGCAGTGATAGTTGCGGCGCTGATCCTGACCGGTACCGATCGCGTTCTGGAGTCTGCACTTGTTGCCGCCTCACCTGCGTGGCTTACCGACTTCACTACGCGGCTTTGAGGTGCTGAGTTGCGCGAGACGGATCCGCAAAAGTGGGCGGCGCTCATGGTACGGGCGCAAGATGGCGATATGGATGCCTATCAAAGCCTGCTGCTTGGTGTCACTCCCTATCTGCGGGCCATCGCAAGCCGGGCACATCCCAATGGGAGTGATGTGGAAGATACTGTTCAGGACGTGTTGCTTACATTGCATGAGGTACGAC
Source organism: Rhizobium sp. (assembly GCA_039593415.1). Classification (GTDB taxonomy): domain Bacteria; phylum Pseudomonadota; class Alphaproteobacteria; order Rhizobiales; family Rhizobiaceae; genus Rhizobium. The sequence continues at coordinate 12,462 of JBCNPI010000050.1, forward strand.
AAACCTATGATCCGTCACGCCCATTCAAGCCCTGGCTGGCTGGCATTGCGCGATATCGTATTGCGGACCGTTTGCGGATTCTGGGGCGGGCCGTGGCACGAGAAGTTCCGCTGGGTGCCGAGCACGAATCCATTGCCGTCAGCGCCCAAAGCCACAACGCGCTGGATAGCCGCGCCGTCAATGCTGCCCTACGGGCTCTTCCGGAAGGACAGCGTCAGGCCATCATGCTATTGAGGTTGAAGCAGCGATCGTTGAAGGAAGCTGCTGCGGAGAGCGGGATGTCGATTGCGTCTTTGAAAGTCTCTGTCCACCGGGGCGTCAAAGCGCTCAGGCGTCTTCTTGGCGAGGGGTGTGAGTAAATGGAGACCACTAGTTTAATCAAGACGCTGGCGAACGCGGCTCAGCCCGTGCGCGCGATCCGGCCGCCATTTGTTCGCACCACTTACTGGCTCCTGATTGCCGCTGCTGTCCTGATCTTGCTGTTGGCAGAACATGGCCTTCGATCGGATATTGTAAGCCAGCTGCGAAATCCATTGTTCCTCGTAGGAACGGCGGCATCCTTTCTGACGAGCGTGCTGGCCGCGCACAGTTGTCTGATTGCAAGCCTACCGGACCGCTCGCGCTTCTATCTCTTGCTTCCGCTTCCACCGCTCGCGGTTTGGATGGCGACCGTCGGTTATGGTTGCCTCACGAATTGGGTGAGCTACGATGCCGGCGGATTGCGAATGGGGACTGCTGTTCAGTGCTTTGCCACGGTCCTCCTCGTCAGTCTGCCATTGTCGATATCGATGTTCGTGATGTTGCGGCACACCGTCCGCCTGCGGCCGACCTTTGTCACTCTGGTCGCCGGGCTGGCTGTCGCCGGGATGACGTCGACAGCGATGGCGCTACTCTACCGCCTTGATGCCACCATCATGAACCTGATCTGGAACCTCGGAACGGCGGCTCTGATCATCATCTTCAAAGCGATTTTCGGGCGGCGAGTCCTAAAGACGATCGCCGGAGCTCTCAAAGGATGAACATCCCGAGATTCCGCTGCATACCAATGCCTCGGAGAACGACCTGCGGACTTTCGTCACCAAGCGAAAGATCTCCGGTGGCACGATGAGTCCAGCGCAAACGAAGTTTGTCGCGTGACGGTCGTATCGCTCGCGACGTCATGCTCGGCTTACTGAAGACCTGCCAGAAGCTCGGCATCTCATTCTATACTTATCTTGGCGACCGCCTCGGTCTTGCTTCCGCCGGATCGACAATACCGCCGCTGGCCGACCTTGTCCTGGCGACAAACTGAGATCAGGCTTTTCTCGAAAACGGCACCAGCTTGCCGGACCGTGTTTCTTCAGCCCGGTCGGCTTGAATCCATCGAGCCGCAGAACTCGCAGTTCGCAGGCGAGGCTATCTTTACATTCGATGCGCTCGATGTGAATTGGGGTGCTTGGTGAGTTAAACCGGTATCTATCGGCGATCGCACCGTGCCGCAACGCGGTCGGCGAAGTTGCGTGCGGCATCCACTCTGAACGCGATGGCCAAGATCCGCCTCGGAGGCACGCAGCTTCCGGTGGTCAGGAGGAAGTTCGCTCTCTGCGCCAAAATCTCCATCTTACCCGCCCCGGGATCTGCGAGCACAGAGAAGGATTGCGTCGAAGCGACCGCTTCTAATGCAACTCCCTCAAGTCTCACCCGCCCCCTCCGTGAAAAATGGTATCCACGGATCACGAAAGCCAGGCGCGTTTGTTATCTGGATGGTTTCTGACGCATTCAGGCTTGGGCCAAAATGCTGCCGCCACAAGACAACTGCAATCGCTTGAATGACTATGCTCATATCCTCCGCCACTGAAAGGATTCTTTCCGTCAACTTCTGTTGACCTGATTCAAGGTCGGGCTCGCCGACGAATTTCAAAATTCCGTGCAAGGCAACGAACTCGTTCGCCAGATAGAACGAATTGTAGTTGCTTTCAGAGAAGTACCATTGCCCAAGCTGGTTCCAATCCTTGCTCGCTACAGCATCATTGAAGGCTTCTGTCAGTTCATCGTTGTGTGGGTGATGAAATATCCAATTGCTTCGAAGCTTTGAGAAAAGGCCATCCGACGCGTCGAGTTCCTTTTTGAGACGACCAAGGGCTTCGACACCCTCTTGGTCAAGTTTGGGCGCGTATAGTTTCCCGCAACGCGCGCTCAGGAACCACGAGTGGATCAATCGCCAGGTCTCATTTAGAACACCGATGACGACGCGCAACGCCATCTGCGATTGGGCTGCGGACAGTGTTTGCTCCAGCTCACCGTCACCATCCCGATTGGTCGAAAACACTACGAGCTTCATGAAGAAATTGATTTGATTGGCAGCATAGCCAAGCAGCAGGAAAAGTGCTCGTTCATCGTCTGGCATCGCCAGTAATTTGTCTTTCGAAATGCCAATCTTATAGACATCGATCATCTGGCACTCTCTAATCATTGTGCGCTCTGGGGCCGGAGAATGCTGCGACCATCATGGTCTGCGTTCTGTCGACTAGCTCCAGTTATGAAGGTAGACGGCGGACTCGAACGGTTTTGAAGCCGATGAGATGCCGATACTCGTCGCGGCGTTGCATCTGCTTCAAGGTCTCGATGGCGGGTAAATCAAATTTCTTCGATAGATGTAGAACCAAGCCCCGCCCTAATGAAACCCCCACATGTGCGCCATAGCTTCTGGGTTCATTGTGTACGAGGACAAGGTCGAACGCCTTCATGTTCCTGGAAATAATCGTATGCGCAGTGTCATCCCAGAGCTCGCTAGATCGAAAATCAGGCACCTCGAAACCGAAGTGTCTTAAAACCGAATATGCGTACTGCTGGCAGTTTACGCCACCTTCAATGCCATGCGTTCCAAGCGCGTCGGGGAAGTTGTCCCCGTTATAACGGATACCCCAAAACTGAGGTGGAATCGCGATTGGCGACCGGCTAAGATCAAGAGCATCAGTTTCCATGGGTGATACGATACACTGACGGTCGCTGATTATCGAGGATAACGATGATCGTAAACGGCGGACCCGGTCAAAGACTGTGCGGTTGCCCGAACGGAGACTTCTGTCGGCCGAGTACCGACAACACATCTGACCACCACGGGAGGGCGACATCCACGGTGGCCAGATCGATGGAGCGCCAAATCGCAGCCGCCTGGCAAGTCAGCACTGCCCATGTGGCTTTTACTTTACGATTTCAAACGGGAAAACGTCATACGACAGTTAGGTTTAGCTGATAGATGAAGGGCGATTTTCCGCTAACAATTTCACTGAAACGCTCCTTTGCCAAATCGCTACCGATGATCGTGGACAGGGCGAAGATCGCCAGCGCCATGGCAAGCGTGAGTGGCACCGCACTCAGGATGTCCCAAAGATCGGGGAGAAGAACTTCGCTATCGAACATTTGATTTCCTTCCTCGATCAGACACTTGCCATCAGCGGCGCACGGACGGTCGTTCGACCCGGTACGTACTTTGCCGAGCGTCGCTCGAAGTAGCGGACTATCGCCCAGGCGACGAGGCAAAGGATCGAATAGAGCACCGCCAAGACGAGGTAGGTTTCAAACTGGTACTGGTTGTAGTCGCGCTCCATGACAAGGTGTGCCGTCGCCATCACATCCGCCGCGCCGATATACATAACGAGTGCGACGTTGTGGATGAGGTAGATGATGGAGTTGCCATATCCCGGAAGCGCGATGTGAACCGCCTGCGGAGCGATGATGCGCAACAGCTTCTGACGGAACGTGTAGCCGAGACTGTCGGCCGCATCGTGCTGCCCTCGCTCGACCGCGAGGTAGGCCGGGCGCATGACCTCGGACAGATAGCCGCCGTGGTAGAGGCTCAAACCAAGCATGGCGGCGATCGTCGGCGAGACGAAGTCGTCGACGCCAAAAGCGCCGACGAGCACGGGCAAGCCATAGAAGGCGACGAACAATTGCAGGACGACCGGAACGCTTCGGGCGTAGGACACATAGAGATCGGCCAACTGGCTGATCACGGGAATCCTGCGCACCCGGAAGGCCGTCGCAATCAAGGCCAGCACGAAGCCGGCGGCCATGGCCACGAAGGTGATCGCAAGCGTCAGCGGCAGTGCCGACAGCAGCTCGGGGATCATTATGGAAAGGTCCACTGCGGAACGCTCCTTCTATCAGTCTGGGGCCTGGTCGCCGGCTCTCAAGCCGGGCGTCACTTCATGTAGGTGGTGATGTCCTCGCCGAACCACTTCTGGGAAAGCTTGGCGAGCGTGCCGTCCGCCTTCAGGTCCTTCAGCGCCTTATCGAAGCCTTCCGCGAGAGCCTTGTTCTCTTCCGAGCGGTGGATCAGCACGAACGTGTCGTTGATCGCCACCGGCTCACTGGCCTGGACGTTGAGCTTCTGCTCATCGATCACGGTCTGCTCGCCGAGATTGGACGGGAGAACCAGCGCATCGTACTTGCCGTTCTCGACCTCTTTCAAGCGGTCCGGATACGGGACGCCAGCGCTCGAAGCCGTGATTTCGATCTTGTAATTGGGGTTCTGCTCTTGCCACGCGGTGGCGAACTTGTAGATGCCGCCGCCTGCCGTGACGGGCACGATCTTCTTGCCGACCAGATCCTTCATCTCCTTGATGCCGCTGTCCTTACGGCTGTAGATCTTGATCAGGCTGGCGCCGATCGGGGCGTCGGGGATGAGGAACTGCTTCTCGCGGGCCGGCGCGCGATAGTAGCCGCCGGTGGCGACGTCGTACTTGCCGGTGGCCAGACCGGTTTCCTGCGCGATGTCGGCAGCGCCTTCCATCACGAACTTGTACTGGGGCAGCTTGGCGTTGATGGCCTTCAACACGTCCGGTTCGTAGCCCTGCGGCTCGACACCGATCGCACCCCAGGAGAGCGGCTTGGATTCCGCGGCCGTGGCGATCTTGATCGTCCGGACGTCCTCGGCGAACGAGGCTGTTGCGAATGCGATCGCGACGCCTGCTACGGCGAGACCGAGACCACGGCGCGAGATTGAACTCATGGAAGTCATTTCAGGCATCCTTTCTTACTGGATCGCACGTTCGGAATTGAGAAACTGTGCAAGGCGCGGGTTGGAAGGGTTATCGAAGATTTCGGACGGGCTGCCGTCGGCTGCGACGACACCCCGGTCCATGAAGACGATGCGGCTCGAGATGTTCTTGGCGAACTGCATCTCATGGGTGACGAGAAGCGAGGTAATGCCGGAGGAGGTCACGTCCTTGATCACCTTCAGAACCTCGTTCACGAGTTCGGGATCGAGCGACGAGGTCGGCTCGTCGAAGAGCATCACGTCCGGTTTGACCGCGAGCGCCCTGGCGATGCCCGTTCTCTGGAGCTGGCCGCCGGAGAGCTGGGACGGGTAGTTGTTCAACTTGTCGGACAGCCCCACCCGTTCGAGTTCCTGCAATGCAATGGCGCGGGCCTCGTCCTTCGACTTGCCCTGCACGACCACCAGCGGATCCATGACGTTCTGGATGACCGTCATGTTCTTGAAGACGTTGAACTGCTGAAACACCATCGCGGTGCGCAGGCGGATTGTCTGGACGGCGGCCTTGTCTGGGCGCGCGAAGTCCATCTTGATGTCGTCGAACGTAATCGTTCCGGATGCAGGCTTCGCGAGGTGGTTGATGCACTTCAGGAGCGTCGTCTTGCCGGTCCCACTCGGGCCGATGATGGACACCACGTCGCCTCGTTTCACCGAGAGATCGACGCCGTTAAGGATCTGGGTGCTGCCGTAGGCGAGTTTCAGGTTCTTGATCTCGAGCATTGCGGGTCTCAGGTCCTTTCGGAGGATCGTTCGGAAAGCGCTTCGGCCTCGTCGTCTGCCCACTCGTCGCCGAGGAGTTCCGGCGTGTCGAACGCCTGGAGGCTTGCGAAATGCGTCTCGCGGTCTTCGACGAAAAGCGATCTAACGATGCCTCGCGCAAGGCGGTCCGCGCCTTCACTGATCGCGGGAATGTCACCCGTAAGCTTGCCGTGGCTCAGCGTCGCCGGGAAATTGAAGCAATGAATCTTTGATAAAGTCGGGCATGAACCCCGCTGTCTTTCGAGGAACTCGAAGGCGCCGCCTAGATCCGGCGATCCTTCGAGTTCGCCATTCTCCATACCAGCGGGCGACGGAAAGCGGTCGCGCCAGAGACGAATATGCGGTTCTAAGGCAGCGAGTTCCGGGCGATTGGTCAGGTCGATCTTGAAACCCGTTCCGAAGATCAAGAAGTCGACCGGATAGTCGCCACGCGGCGTGATCACGACGACATGGTCGCCATCCTGGCGCAGGCCGTTGATGGGGCTTTCAAGATGAAGGTGAGCCTGGTCGAACGAACTGACTCGGAGCACGCTTGGCCGCGGCGGCGGGGTCTGCTGGCTCATCGCGTAGTTCAGGAAGCGCCATTTCCATTCGTCCGGCAGCCCGGCGAACCCATGAACGACGCCCTGGCTGCCGATGCCCGTGAACTTGTTGATGGCTGGGAGTTGCTTGCGGCGAACGAACATGTCGAGGCGGACGGCGCCAGCTTCGAGTGCGCTTGCCGCGTTGTCCATCGCCGAGGCGCCCGCTCCGATGACAGCCACCCGCTTGCCGCGAAGTGCGCCAAAGTCGATTATATCGGCGGTGTGCGCCCAGAACTTCCGATCGATGCTTTTCGCGAAGTCAGGAACGTACGGGCCGCCCAGGCCATCGCGGCCGGTCGCCAGCACCACATGCCGCGCGACGATCGTTTCGTTAGTCCCATCGCGACTGCACACGAGATCAAGCATGCCATCCGCGCGTGGGAGGATCGCATCGACCGAGACGCCGTTGCGCACGGGAAGCTCGAGCACCTTCCGGTACCAGATCAGATAGTCCATCCAGATTTCGCGCGGCGCCCGGTCGAGCGCAACCCACGCCTCGCGGCCGAAGCGCGCTTCGTAATAGGCGCGAAACGTGAGCGCAGGCAGCCCCATCGCGGGCCCGGTGAGTTGCTTCGGCGAACGGAGGGTGCGCATCCGGGCGAAGGTCACCCATGGCCCCTCCTGACCTGCCGACGCCTTGTCGAGCACGACGTGGTTGGCGACACCGAGGCGCTTCAGCATTCCGGAGGCGACAAGACCTGCCATGCCGCCGCCGATGATCACAACGTCGACCACGGGCTGGCCATCGGCTTCCCGGGCGGGAACCCAGGACTTAGCGGGCAGCTCGAGCCATGAGAGGTCCTGGCGAAGGCGCTCCTCAAGGGCGACCAGATCGTCGGGAAGGATGGAAAAGTCGCTCATGCGGGCGCTCCTTCGGAATTGGTGGCTTGCCCGTAGACGGTATCGGCCAGTGCGTCCGTGCCATTCGCCTCCAGAAGACGGCAGCCGGGCATCTCAAGCGCCTGGATCCGCGTGGCTTCGATCACGGCAGAGACCGTCGGTGAGAGCGGCAATGCTGAAGCCGAGATCGCCCCGAACAGGAAGGGGATGGTCTGGTCGATCTTGCACATGACGATCCCCTCCAGCGGCACGCCGCAGACAGTCGCGGGTTCGACAATGGCGACGCCTAATCCGGCGCGGACGAGCGAAAGCGCCGTCAGCGACGCATTCACGTCGATGATACGTTCGGGTGCGACCCCGACGCGCTCCAGGGCTTCATCGATGCGATGACGCAGACGATACGGATTGGCGAGAGTGATGATGCGGCGATCGCCAAGATCCGACAGCTGAACGACTCCGTCTACCGCCAAAGGATCGTCGCTACCCACAGCAAGGATGCAGGGAGCTTCCGCGATCCAGTGGATTTCGAGGCCGGGGTGTTCGAGGGGAAGGCTCGATATCCCGAGATCCGCCGAGCGGGCGACCACCGCCTGAACGACATTCTCGGCCGCAAGCGCCTGGACGTGGAGATGACGGGGAATGAGATCCGCTGGTAGGACTGCCAACGCCTGCGGCAGGATTCCTGCGGCAAGCGACGGCGTCGCAGCGATGGTCAGCGTTGCCGGCTCGTCGCGGCCAATCGCGTCGGCCCGCTCCCGGATGTGGATGAGATTCGCTAGGTGGCGTTCGACCTCCGCATGAAACCGCAACCCCCGCGAGGTGGGCTGGATGCGCCCGCTGCTTCGATGAAGAAGCGCGTAGCCGAGATCCGCCTCCAGGTCCTGTATCAGCCGGCTGACCGCAGGCTGCGACCGTCCGAGCAGACGGGCGGCGCCGGTGACGCTGCCTGCAGACATAACCGCCGCGAAGGCTTCAAGCTGTCGAATGTCGATCGAGTTTCCATGCATATAAGACATCAACCACTGTCCTTCATGTGATGGAAGCATGAGTTTTCCATAAATTTGCTCGAGAATAGATAATTATTTCACATAAAGTACAGGATATCATGCTAAATTGACATGATTAGTTGCGAGACCTATCTGGTGCTCTCCAGCGCAATGCAAAGGAGCCTCTCTTGACCCTCATTGAAACTCTAGCCGCCGTAAGGCCTAGGTCGGCACTTGCGGAAGCAATCGAGAAGCGTGCTGAGATTCTGCGCCTGAGCGAGGCGGCGCATGACGCTGTGCTCCTTCCCCGTGATCCGGGTGGCTTATCGCATGGTCTGCGAGCCGCTCTGGCCGCGCGCATGGCCAGACATAATGGCAACGAAGCGCTGGCCGGCCACTACGAGGGGCTGGTGGAGCGCGCGGCGGAAGCCTCGACAGCGCTGCTCGCTAAACCCGGCACGAACGTGGATGACGAGCGGACTGCCGAGATCGTCCGTCACGCCGACCGACTGACAGTTGCGCCGCGCGAGGCGACCCGTGGTCACATCGAATCCTTGCGTAGCGTCGGTGTCACTGACGCCGACATCGTCCGGCTTTCGGAGCTGGCCGCCTTCGTGAACTACCAGGTGCGCGTCATCTCAGGTTTGGCACTGATTGGAGCAAGACAATGAGCGAAGTCGTCCATAGCTTCACCACTACGGTTCCGCGCTGGCAGCCTTATGTCGTCCCGGTGGATCTTGCGACCGCGACCGAGGAGCAGCGCGAAGCGATGCAGGTCACCCCGTCCAACAAAGGCATCTCGACGTACGTCCTGACGCTCGCGCACGACCCGGAATCGCTCGCAGTCCGCTCTCCGCTATTCAACCTGATCATGTACGGCAAGGACGGCCTTTCGCTTGGCGAACGCGAACTGGGTGCCACGGCGGCATCCGTCGTCAATCGCTGCGTCTACTGCGCTGCCGTCCACGCATCGCGCTTCATCAACTACACCAAGCGCACCGATGTGATCGACGCCATCTTCACCGATGAGCTCGACGCCGAACTCGACGAGCACCTTCAGGCGATTTTCGACTTTTCAGCCCGCCTTTCGACGACGCCGCCAGAGGCGACGGAAGCCGATGCGAAGGAGCTCGCTGACGTCGGGCTTTCCGAACTCGAATCCTTGGATCTTGTTTTGTCGGCCGCAATCTTCGGCTGGGCAAACCGCCTGATGCATACGCTCGGCGAGCCAATGAAGGACTAAAGCATCGCTTAGGGTGCCGGATCAATCTAGGCTGACGCCATGGATAGCGCCAAATGGTTTCAACCTACCAGCCGATTGTCGCAAATCGGTTTATCCTGCACTGGCTTCCATATCCCGCCGTTTTCATGGTGCCATTCAAGCTGCCCATGATCGTTGATGACGAAAAGAGAGAGCCACCCATTGTCGAAGAGTGCCCGGATCTGCGGATGACGCCCCAGGATTTCGGAAATCGCCTCCTTGGGCGCCTCGACGGCCACGGTCAACCGTAGCGGTTCGTGGACAAACCTTCACCATCATGCACGGACTGGCAGGGAAGGCCCGCTCGCAGGTTGCCGCCATTGCCCTCAAAAACCCCGATGCCGCCGACAACATTGTGCAGCAGCTTGTTACCGACGCCGAAGAGCGAGGGTGCAGCCGATGAACCGAAATACTGGAGGCTGATCCAGCTTGCCACAACGACCGGTACCGTCAGGATAAGCTCCAGCACCCTGAACCCTTCGTCCCTTTTCCAGACATAGTCGTGCAGGAAAGCCTGTCCTTGCAAGGAGCGCCCGGCCGTGCGCGTGCGCGGCGCGGCGCGGCGCGGCGATGAAGGCACGGCATCCCGCAAGGCCCAGTTCCGGCCGAACTTCCGACCAATCCCTTGCGCGCTCGACAACCGTCCCCGCGGTTGCCCGGGGAAGACGCCGCGCGCGTTCGGCTCTGGTCAAACGAACGGCCTGGGCCAGCCACTGCCACACTTAGCACTTGGTCAAACGCAATCAGATGCCGGCAAGAGGCCGGAGCAACCTTCCAGGAGCGAATCACTAGGAGGTGCACGTGGCGACCGCCCTAGCTCGTCGAAATTTCGCATTGTCCTCCAGGCGGCGGTTACTTTGCCGCCTGGAAGATGCGGTCACGGTGGCGCTGGGGACGAGCCAACGATCCTAGAAAGGCTTTGCAGCAGAAAGTTGCTTTCTGTATTCTTCGACCGGTAGGCCGCCCCAGCCCCAGTTTTCAAGATCGACTTCCTCAATAACAACGAACGTTGATGCCAGCGGCTTGTTCAGGACCTCGAGGAGGACGTTGCTGACGCCCGCGATGATACGGGCCTTTTCCTCAGCCGTCACCGAGTTCGTGCCGGGCGTGTTGCCTTCTCGGGTGACCTGGATGTTTACGATAGGCATGGGAATTCCTTTCAGTTAGCCGGCCGAGCCAAAAGCCTAACGCCGTCAACCGCTGGCTTCTTCGACCTTCGCCCAATGGTGCAATCTGAATTGCTTGCCTGCATCTCCCGCAGGTCTGTTGCGCCTGCCTGCAGACCGCTCAGAATAATCCTCAACGATGCCTCTGGGCGTCTCTTGAGTAGCAATTCCATTTCCTTGCCGAACCCGCAGCACCATGAGCACATCGGATCGGCCGCAAGAAGCAGTTTCATGATCATTCGCCTTTCGCAGGTGGACCCGGCGATTGGTTGCCGGATCCACTCCCCCTCGTTCACCAGCGACCGGCGTTCTGGCCG
>JBCNPI010000500.1:0-3451 GCA_039593415.1 Rhizobium sp.
GGTTCGCCAGACTGCGGCATGGCGGCGTTTCGATGCTGCGCTGCGGAGCTGGCAGGCCGAAGGCATTCGCATGAATGGCGTCTGGATGCGCCGTTACGCCGCCGTCCAGCGCGATCTGGACTCCTGGCTTGCCGGCATCGTCGTGCTAAAAAGCTTCGAGTGGACGATATGGGGCTATCACTTGCCGACGGATCTTGCAAACCAGCAGATCATCGCCGACCCGCACGGCCTGCTGGCCTGCTGGAAACGGCAATTGGTGCAATATCCGGAAGCGCTCAGGGCCTCCGTCCTCCGTCAGCATATGGAAGTCCTGCGCTATTGGGCCAGGGATTACCATTACGAAAGCAAGGTCGCCCGCCGCGATATCGTCTTTCTCGTCGGGCTGACGGGCAAGCTTGCCAACGCGATCCTGCAGACCGTCTTTGCCTTCAACCGGGTCTATTTTCCGGGTGACGGCTGGAACCTGCCGATGGCGGCCGAGCTCGAATGGCTGCCGCCCGACTTCCTTGAGCGGATGACGGCCATCCTGGAGCCGGGACAGGAAGGAGATACGTGGCGGCGTCAGCGAACGGAACTGATCGGCCTGATCGCCGATCTGGAGGCCATGATCGCGGCCTGAACGGGCTGGAAGACCAAACCGGAGGAGAGCGTCCGGGCGTGACGAACGTCACTCCAAAGAAAGTCATTAAGGAGGAGGAACAACCATGAAGCGTTCATTGATCTTTGCCGCCGCCCTTGCGGCGAGTTCACTGCCCGGCATCGGCGCGCGAGCGCAGGATGCCCCCGTGACCCTGACCTGGCAGATGTGGGGTCAGCCGAACGATGTCCAGCTCTGGCAGCAGCTGGCCGATCTCGTCAACAAACAATATCCCGACATCGAGGTGAAGCTGCAGCTTTCAGGATGGACCGATTATTGGACGCGCCTGCCGGTTCTGGCAACATCCGGGCAAGTCGCCGACATCGTTTCGATGCAGTCGATGCGCATGCCGAATTTCTATTCGATTCTGACGCCGCTCGACGACTACGTGAAAAAGAGCGACGTGAAGGTGGCGGACTTCGAAACATCGATCATGTCCGGCCTTTCACAAGACGGCAAGCTCTATGCCCTGCCCTACGATGTCGGGCCGTGGATGGTTTTCTACAATCGCGACAAGTTCGCCGCCGCCGGCTTGAAGGAGCCTGCCAAGGATTGGACGTTCGACGACTTCAAGGCCGACGCCAAGGCGCTGACGACCGGCGGAACCTACGGCTACGGCACCCAGGCTTTCGATTTCATTGCGGGCCCCGTCGCGCTTGGTGCGGATTATTTCAATGCCGCCGATGAATTCGACCTTACCAATGCCGGCTTTGTCGATGCCTTCAGCAAATATGCCGATCTTACCGCCAAGGACAAACTTTCACCGGTCTTTGCCTCCGCCGCCGATGCTTCGGCCGCAAGCGGCCGCTTCGCCTCGGGCAATGTCGCCATGTATATCGACGGCCCATGGTCGCTGATTACCGGGCAGGCCAACGTCAACTTCAAGATCGGCATCGCGCCGCTGCCGCGCGGCAGCGGTGCGTCGCGCTTCATTACGGCAGGCTCGGGCTGGGGCATTTCCGCCGCCAGCCAGCACAAGGATGCCGCCTTCAAGGCGATACAGGTGTTGACGGGTCCGAAGGCTGCCGAAATCCTCGGTTCGGCCGGACGCGCACTGCCAGCCAGGCTCGCACAGCAGACCGCCTGGTATGACGAAGCGGCGAAGAACGTCAGCGGCACGCGCGACACGCTGCAATATATGTTTGCCCATACAACGCCGTTCCGCATCAACGAGAAATGGAACCAGTTCGAGAATCTGGTGATGCAATACGTGCCGCTGGCGCTGACGGGAGACTCGAAGCCCGAAGGCGTGTTGAGCGACATTCAGAGCCAGCTACCATAGACCGGGCATGTGGTCGGCCTGCGGCCGGCCTATCGGCTCGACCGCAGCGCCCGTGCCGAAAAGGAGATGGCATGAAAGAGGCCGCGCCCGCTGAGAGAACGGATCACTGAGATGCAGGTGATGATGGAGGGACAGTCACACTTCCAGCCTTTCGGCTTATCCTGTTGGGGTTTTGCAAATCTCAACAAGGGAGTTGGAAGCATGACTGCCTCTTATGAATACCATATCGGGGTGGACTACCACAAATCCTACAGCCACCTGGTGGTGCAGGACAGTAGCGGCAAAACGCTGCGCTCTGGTCGGGTGAAGAACGACCGCCAGTCGCTGGGCGGGTTTCTCGAACGCTACCGCGAGAACTCGCATGCGGTTGTGGAAGCGACGCGCAACTGGATGGTGATCTACGACTGGCTCGACGACATTTGTGATGATGTCGTTCTTGCCCATCCGTTGAAGGTCAAGGCGATCGCCGACGCCAAGATCAAGACCGACAAGATCGATGCGACGGTGCTGGCGCATCTGCTCAGAGCCGACCTGGTGCCGGAGGCCTGGGCACCGAGCGACAGGGCCCGAGAACTGCGCATCGCCCTTCGCGAGCGGATGTTTTACGTGCGGCTGCGCACGATGACGAAGAACCGCATCGTCACGGTGTTTGATCGTTATCCCGAACAGACGGCGCAGTTGAAGAAGCTCGGCGACCTGTTCGGAAAGGCCGGCCGCGCCCAGCTGGCGCAGGTTAACGTCTCGGAGATCGATCGCATCCAGATCGATCGTGGCCTCGCCTTCATCGGCGACATCGATGGGCGGATCAAACAGTCGGAAAAAACGATCCGGGCGATGACCAAGGCCAATGCCAACGTCAAACTGTTGAAGACGATCCCCGGCATCGGCGAGTTCTTCGCCCGGCTGATCGATGCTGAGATCGATGATATCAACCGCTTCCGCAACGCCAAGAAGCTCGCCGCCTATGCCGGCCTGGTGCCGTCGACCTATTCCTCCGGCGGCAAGACCTATCACGGCAAGATCATCCGGCAAGGCAACAAGTGGCTGCGCTGGGCGTTCGTCGAGGCGGTTTCTCCCGCCATCGCCAGCGATCCACAGCTGCGCGCCCAGTACGAGCATCTGAAGTTCAGAGGGGTGAACAAGGCGCGTGTTGCCATCGCGCGCAAGCTTTTGACGATCGCCTTCCAAATCCTGCGTGATCGGCGCCGTTACGAGCCGCGCGACACCAGCACCAGGGAAGGCGCGTCGACGATATCCCGGCTGTCCTGATGAGTGGCTAGCGAGCCCGGCAATGCTGGGCTGCGCTCTTAAAGGAGAATGGGAAGCCGGGAGCCGAACGCCATTCTGTGACCGAAGCTAACGCATCAGGGTCACGCATTGGAGCATGGTTCAAGACCGAAGGACGGGAACAACCTGTCCAGCGGAAGGAAGAGATTTAGCCGATCGGTCAAAACGCCGGTCAAAACAAAACAGAACCCAAGGAAAAGCCGCCACTTGAAGGTGTTTTGTCCCTTGTGTTCTTTCATTGGAGA
>JBCNPI010000501.1:0-3371 GCA_039593415.1 Rhizobium sp.
TTATGCGGGCGATAAACCGCTTCAACGTGCTGGATACGATCCGGCGGGCGGGCTCCATCGCACGTATCGAAATCAGCGACCGCACTCAGCTTTCGACCACAACGGTCTCGGCGATCACGGCCTCGCTGCTGGATGATGGCCTGATTCTGGCCCGCACCGAAGGCGACCTGCGCGAGGCCGCCGCCCGCGGCCGCCCTCGCGTCATGCTGGAACTCAATCCCGACGCCGCCCGTGTCGTCGGCGCGAAAATTGCCGCCAACCGCATGGTCTTCGTCGTCACGGACTTTCGCGGCGAGGTTCTGTCCACGCTGACCCTGGCGCTGCGCGTGGACCGGCAGCCGATCGGCGTCATCGCCGACCTCATCGAGGATGGCGTACGTCGCTGCGTCGTCGATGCCAATCTGGCGCTCGACGAGATCGATTCCGTCTGCCTCGGCCTGCCTGGCGTCGTCGAGCACCGCACCGGCCATATCCGCACCAGCCCGATCTTCCGAGAAACCGGCGTCGATTTCGCCAAGGAAATGTCCGAGCGGCTGGGTGTGACCACCATCGTCGAAAGCGATGCGCATGCCATCACGCTAGCGCATCACTGGTTCGGCAAGGCAAGAGATCTGGACGACATGGTGCTGGTGTCGCTGGAGCAGACGCTCGGACTTGGCGTTCTGCATGGCGGCCAGCTCTTTCGCGGCGCCGGCGGCCTCAGCCACAATCTCGGCGACCTCGTACTCGGCATGGGTCCGCAAGGTGTCATCCGACTGGCGAGCCTTGCCGGCGAAAGCGCCATTCTGGGCGACCAGCCGAGCGGCCGCTTTGCCGAAGCCATCCGCCTCGGCCGCGGAATGGCGCACGCCAAGGCGCTGATTGATGCCGAAGACAACGCGCTGATCAGCGCCGCCATCCGCGCCGGCGAGGCCTGCGGCATGGCGCTCGCCAATATCGTCACGCTTTTTGCCCCGCCGCGCGTCATCCTTGTGGGATCGAGCCTGGCGCTCGGCCAGCCCTTTCTCGACAGCCTGCGGGAGGCCTATTCGCTGGCCATCCCGCCATCGATCAGGGGCGTGACCGAACTCGTTTTCGACCAGTCGACGGACGAAACCTGGGCACAAGGCGCTGCTGTCGTGGCGCTGCGCGAACTCTACGAATCGCCCTGGGGAACGACTGGACCGGCACCGGCCCTTTGATTTCGCGGGACAGCAAAGACAATTCATTTGGAGGAACCTATGAACAAGGTCGGCATCGGCATCATCGGCTGCGGAAATATTTCCGGCGCCTATCTCACCGCCATGAAATCCTTTCCCATTCTCGACATCAAAGGTGTCGCCGACCTCAATCGCGAGCTCGCCGAAGCAAAGGCTGCCGAATTCGGCCTGAAAGCGGTTGATATCGCCGCCCTGCTGGCGGACCCATCGATCGAGATCATCGTCAACCTGACCATCCCGAAAGCGCATGTCGCCGTCGGTCTGCAGGCCCTGGATGCCGGCAAGCACACCTATTCGGAAAAGCCGCTCGGCATCAATTTCGCCGAAGGCAAGAAGCTTGCGGAGGTCGCTGCCGCCAAGGGTCTGCGCATCGGCGCTGCCCCCGATACCTTCCTCGGCGGCGGCCATCAGACGGCTCGCGCTATCATCGATGAAGGCGCCATCGGCATCCCGGTCGGCGGCACTGCCACCTTCATGTGCCCGGGCCATGAACGCTGGCATCCGAATCCGGCTTTCTATTATGAAGTCGGCGGCGGGCCGATGCTGGATATGGGGCCTTATTACATCACCGATCTCGTCAACTTGCTCGGCCCCGTCTCCCAGGTCGCCGGCTTTGCCGTCACGCCGCGCAAGGAACGCATCATCACCAGCGAGCCGCACAATGGCGAGCATATCCCGGTGCATGTGCCGACGCATGTCGCCGGCGTCATGGCCTTCGCCAATGGCGCCGTCGTCCAGATCGGCATGAGCTTCGATGTCGCCGGCCACAAGCATGTGCCCCTCGAAGTTTATGGCACGGAAGGCACGCTGATCGTGCCAGATCCGAACCGTTTCGGCGGCCCGGTGGAGTTTCTGAAGAAGGGCGGCGAATTTACCGAGCGCGAGATCACCGCGCCCTATGCGGACGGCAATTACCGCTCGCTCGGCGTCGCCGACATCGCGCATGCCATCCGCTCGAACCGTCCGCACCGCGCCAATGGCAGCCTGGCGCTGCATGTGCTGGAAGTCATGGAGGCATTCCAGACTGCCTCCGAGACCGGGCGCACGGTCACCATCACGACGCAAACGGAGCGTCCCGCCCCTCTGTCCGAATCCCTGGTGAATGGGCAGATCGGCCGCTAATTGAGCTAATTCAGGAGGACTATCATGCGTGAAGCACTTATCGTCTGGGGCGGCTGGAGCGGCCACGAACCGCAGGAATGCGCCCATATCATCCGCGACATGCTGGAGGAGGACGGCTTCAAGGTCTACCTCGAAAACAGCACCGAGGCCTTCGCCGATCCCTCGATCCACGATCTCAGCCTGATCGTGCCGATCGTCACCATGTCGAAGATCGAGAAGGAGGAGGTGAAGAATCTAGCCGATGCGATCGAAAGCGGCGTCGGCATAGCCGGCTATCATGGCGGCGCCGGCGATAGTTTCCGCGAAAGCGTCGAATATCAGTTCATCATCGGCGGCCAGTGGGTCGCCCATCCCGGCAACATCATCGACTATACGGTCAATATCACGCGGCCGGACGATCCGATCATGGAGGGGATCACCGATTTCCCCTACACGTCCGAGCAATATTACATGCATGTCGACCCGTCGAACGAGGTGCTGGCGACCACGACCTTCACCGGCGATCACGCCTACTGGATCGATGGCGTCGTCATGCCGGTTGCCTGGAAGCGCAAATACGGCAAGGGCAGCGTCTTCTATTCCTCGCTCGGCCACCAGGCGAAAGAATTCGCCGTGCCGCAGATGAAGACCATCTTTCGCCGCGGCGCCAATTGGGCGGCGCGGTGATTGGCGGTAGCATCCGAGAAGGGCACGATACCCCTTCTGTCACTTCGGGACAGAAGGGGGATCAGCGCTCCCGCAAATCGAAAAGCCTCGAGCGAACCCACTCAGCTCTTTTTGAGCTTCAACTTCGCCTTCCCCTCATCCACCAGCCTCTGAGCGGCTTCGGCGACCGTGATCTTGCCAAAGGCAAGCTGATCGGCAATAGGACGTGCGACATTCACGTCGAATTCCTGGGAACCCATCGGCGCAGGCGGCGGATAATCGCCCACCTGATCCTTCAGCAGCTGGACGTATTTCACCGTCAGCTGCTCCACCGGATTGAGCTGCGGGAGGATCGCCTCGCGGACGGCCGGCGACATCGGCACGCCGCGCTCGACGCCGGCGATC
>JBCNPI010000502.1:0-3348 GCA_039593415.1 Rhizobium sp.
GACAACGACATGCGCAAGATCAAAGACCCGAAGCACAGCAAGCAAATCTTAGAGATCGGGATGTGCTTTAGGCCAAATCAGCGGAACCATCATGCCAGCCGTATTCCTGAGAGAGCGCTCCTTCATCCGCATTACCGGGGCGGAGGCGGAGACCTTCCTGCACAATCTCATCACCACCGATCTTGCCTCCCTCGGCGCCGATGAAGCGCGCCCGGGCGCGCTGCTGACCCCGCAAGGCAAGATCCTGTTCGACTTCATGATCTGGCGCAATGGCTCGGGTTTTCTGCTGGAAGCAGATACGGCGCAGCAAGAAGGTTTGCTCAAGCGGCTCACCATGTATCGGCTGCGCGCCAAGGTCGACTTCAGCGAAGAGGACGTAGAGGGCGTCACGGTCGCGTGGGCGGGCAATGAAACGCAAGGCCCCAAAGACAGCCGCTTCGCCAAGGCGGGAATTGCGCTGACGCGCACGCCCGGTGAGCACGGCAGCGACCCCGAGACGCTTTACGACGAGCTGCGGATTGCCAATGGCATTGCCGTCTCCGGCCGCGATTTCGCGTTGCAGGACGCCTTCCCTCACGATGTGCTGATGGACCTGAATGGCGGTCTCGGCTTCCGCAAGGGGTGCTACATCGGCCAGGAAGTGGTTTCCCGCATGCACCATCGCGGTACGGCGCGCAGGCGTGTCGTGATCCTAAAGGGCAGTTCGGAACTCCCCGTCCCCGGCACGGAATTGACCGTCGCCGGCAAACCGATCGGCGCGCTTGGCTCGACCGCGGGCAGTCTCGGTCTTGCCGTCATCCGCATAGACCGGGCCGGTGAAGCCATGGCCGAGGGTACCTCGATACGGGCCGCCGGTGCGGATGTCACCGTATCGCTTCCGGCATGGTCCGGCCTCTCCTTCCCCGCCCGCGCCGACGAGGCATCAGCATGACATCGATCAAGACGGCGCGCGCCTGGCAACGCATGCTCTCCGGGCGCAGGCTCGATCTGCTCGACCCCTCGCCGCTCGATGTCGAGATCGGCGATATCGCCCACGGCCTTGCCCGCGTCGCACGCTGGAACGGGCAGACCTCTGGCGATCACGCATTTTCGGTGGCGCAACACAGCCTCGTCGTAGAGACCATCTTTCGCCATATCAATCCGGCTACACCGGACGAGCTGCTCGCCGCATTGCTGCACGACGCTCCGGAATATGTCATCGGCGACATGATCTCGCCATTCAAATCCGTCGTTGGGGGTGACTATAAGATCGTGGAGCAACGGCTCGAGGCGGCAATCTACCGCCGCTTCGCCCTGCCCGCCCATTGCGCGCCAAAGCTCAAGGAAAAGATCAAGAAGGCCGATACGATCTCGGCCTATTTCGAGGCGACGCTGCTTGCCGGCTTTACGTCGGAGGAGGCGCGCAAATTCTTCGGCCAGCCGCGGGACATCACACGCGAGATGCTGCCGATCGATCCCGTGCCGGCGATCGAAGCGCAGCGGATGTTCCTGAAGCGCTTCGAGGAGATCGAAGCAGAGCGTGCTGCCATGAGGGTCGACGCGTGACCGCGATCATCGTATCGCCGCTGGCACGCATCGCCGAAATGGCCGTTCGCCATGGTGCCTGCGAAATGATCAGCCTAATGGCCAAAGAGCAGAGTTTTCACCGGCCTGCCGTCATCAGGGCGGACCGGCATCTGCTGCTCAACATGAATGACATCAGCTTTGCCGGAACCGGCGATCTCATCGCCCCTCAGGAGACGCATGTTCGCGCCATCATCGATTTCGCTATCGGCTGGGATCGCCGCACGCCTTTGCTCATCCATTGCTGGATGGGCGTCTCGCGTTCGCCGGCAGCGGCCCTGATCGCGGCTTTGGCCATTCAGCCCGAGGCGGACGACCTGGCGCTGGTGCGCCGCCTGCGCGCAAGTTCGCCATTTGCAACGCCGAATGGCCGGCTGATCGCCATCGGTGACGACATGCTCGGCCGTCAGGGATGTCTGATTGCGGCGGTGAAGGAAATCGGTCGCGGGGCGGACGCGGACGGCAACGCGCCTTTCATACTGTCATTGGCCGGATGAGGCGATAACGCATAAAAACGGAGACTGCGTATCACAATCTCCGTTCATCTCATGACAATCGATCGGGCTGATCAGGCGGCGACGCCATCCGTCTGACCCAAAGCATGCTGGCCACAGGTATTCTGATAGAGCGACAATGGATTCTGCACGTCGCTGAGGAAAGCATCCAGCGCCTGATCCTTGGCCAGCGTCGAGGAAGCGGTGGGATTGCCATCGCCCGAGCCCCGTCTCCAGCGACAGCATGTCGGCGGCGGAAGCATCCGACGGTTTCAGTGCATCAAGGCCTTTGGCGAACTGTTCCTTTGTCCAGGAATCATCCCTGTAAAGCGGCTACTCGACGACCGCACATGCCAGACGCTTGCCGGCACCGCCGACGGGTTGGCTGCGATAATCGTCCGAGTCGGCATGAATCATCAGTGTGCGCCCGCGAATGCCATTCTTGCCGTTCAGCGTCACCATGCCGTTGAAAACCTGGGCGCGCAGCTTGCCGTCCTGATCGACATACTGGTTGGGCATATCGCCGGCATGCGGTCCGTTGGCCGCGAGGAAGCCATGCTCAGCCTTGGTGGGATTGAAATGACCGCCGGCGGATTCGAAGCCATGGGCATGATCGCAGCGGTCGCTCTCATGTATGTGAAAGGCCACCCAGCGATTGGCGGGCAAGCCGGAGACTTCCATCTCGATCAGGACGCCTCGCTTGCCTTCGGTCAAGGTTGCCCGCCCCGCCTGCTTGCCGTCGAGTCCGACAAAGTTGGCGGTTGCGGTTCTCTGGCTCTGCGTCTGCGCGGCCGCGGGCACGGCGGCGGCTAGAGCCAGAATTGCAACCATCATCATACGCTTCATGGAACTCCCTCCCTCTTCCGCGTGGCAATTGTCCAACGCATGGCAAGCACGAGTGTTCCGGTGAATGGAGAAAATGACCCTACATCAAAATCATAAGGCAGCCCGCCGGTTTGCCGGCAAGCCGCCCATATCATCACGCAATGAAGTTTCTCACGCCGCTATGCTGCTGCGTTGTATTGGCCGTAGGTGCTGTTATAGGCGTCCATTGGCGACAGCAGATCCAGGTCGAAGGCAATATTGGATTCCGGAGACCTGGCCTTGGACAGGGTATCAGCGCTCGGCAGCTGCATAAGCTTGGCCGCCAGGCTGCTCAGTGCGTCGTTCGAATCATTCGTGCCGCCGCTGTTGTCGGCCGCGAGAATGCCGGGGCGCTCGCCGGCGGCACGCTCGTCCTGGCTGAGGATGCCATCGCCATTCGTATCGAGGCGCGAGGGCGTGCCACGAT
>JBCNPI010000503.1:0-3313 GCA_039593415.1 Rhizobium sp.
GGTCTCCAAGACCGATGCCGAACTTGTGCTGCGGCCGGAAACCACACCGTCAACCTATATCTACATGCAGCACTTGCTCGGAAATCATTCAAGAACGCGGCTGCCGCTATGCGTCTGGCAGGCCGGGAAGTCCTATCGACGTGAACAGGACCAACCGAGCAAGCATGTGCGGCTCAAGGAATTCTGGCAGCTCGAATTCCAATGCGCCTTCACCGCCGACAGCGGCAATGATTACCATGCCGCCTCGCTGGAACCGGTTCGCCGAATGATCGCGTCGGTCATTCATCTGCCGACCCGGATCGTGCCGTCCGATCGCCCTCCGGCCTATTCCGAGGTCACTATGGATATCGAAGTCGACAACGGCGACAAATGGATGGAAGTCTGCTCGATTTCGCGACGGACGGACTTCCCGCAGCGCTATCGCAGCCAGCCGAAGAAAGGCCCGGCCATGGATCACGATGTCGCAGTGCTCGAAATCGCCATCGGCCTGGACCGCTGTGTCTACAACTGGAATATCGCCGCGAGCCGGTAACGACAAAGGCCAGGTTCATCGAGAACCCGGCCTTCAATCATTTTGCCTGAGTTGACGGCTAGCCTCAGCTCGGCAGAACCGTCGAACCCATCAGGGCCTCGTCGATCGCGCGGGCTGCCTGACGGCCCTCGCGGATTGCCCAGACCACCAGAGACTGGCCGCGGCGAACGTCGCCGGCCGTCCAGAGCTTGTCGACCGAGGTCTTGTAGTCCTTGTCGTTGGCAACGACGTTGGTAGAGCCGCGGCGGTCCGTATTCAGCGTCAGCTTGCCCTCGAGTTCCTTGAGCACGCTGTCGGTAAACGGGCCGCGGAAACCGATGGCGATGAAGGCCAGATCGGCGCGGATGACGAATTCCGTGCCGGCGATCGGCTTGCGGCGTTCATCCACTTCGCAGCACTTGACGCCGGTCAGAACGCCGTCTTCGCCGATGAATTCGAGCGTTGCGACCTGGAACTCGCGAACCGCACCTTCGGCTTGCGAGGACGAGGTGCGCATCTTGGTCGCCCAGAAGGGCCAAACGGCGAGCTTGTCTTCCTTTTCAGGCGGCTGCGGACGGATGTCGAGCTGCGTGACCTTCACCGCGCCTTGGCGGAATGCCGTGCCGACGCAGTCGGATGCCGTATCGCCACCGCCGACGACGACGACATGCTTGCCGCCGGCGAGAATCGGATCGGCAGCCCAGCCGACGCTGTCGATGTTCTCGCGGCCGACACGGCGGTTCTGCTGCACGAGATAGGGCATGGCGTCATGAACACCGGCCAGCGTCGCGCCGGGAATGCCCGCTTCGCGCGGAGTTTCCGAGCCGCCGCAATAGAGCACGGCATCATAATCGGCCAGGAGCTGCTCCATCTTGACGTCGACGCCGACATTGACGCCGCAATGGAAAGTGACGCCCTCGCCCTTCATCTGCTCGACGCGGCGATCGATGAAGTTCTTCTCCATCTTGAAGTCCGGGATGCCGTAGCGCAGCAGGCCGCCCGGCTTGCTCTCGCGTTCATAGAGATGAACATCGTGACCGGCGCGGCCGAGCTGCTGGGCGGCTGCCATGCCGGCAGGGCCGGAGCCGATGATCGCGACCTTCTTGCCCGTATGCACGGTTGCCGGCTGCGGCCGGATAAAGCCAAGCTCATAGGCCTTGTCGGCAATCGCCTGCTCCACGGTCTTGATGGCGACCGGCGCATCTTCCAGGTTCAGCGTGCAGGCTTCCTCGCAGGGTGCGGGGCAGACGCGGCCGGTGAATTCCGGGAAGTTGTTGGTCGAATGCAGGTTGTGGATCGCCTGTTCCCAATTGTTGTTGTAAACGAGGTCGTTCCAATCGGGGATCTGGTTGTGCACCGGGCAGCCGGTCGGGCCGTGGCAATAGGGAATGCCACAGTCCATGCAGCGCGCTGCCTGTTTCTGCACTTCCTGGTCCGACATGGGGATCGTGAATTCGCGGAAATGCCGGATGCGATCCGATGCCGGCTGATACTTCGCCACCTGCCGGTCGATTTCCAAGAAGCCTGTTACCTTGCCCATGCTTTCGTTTCCTCACTCAAAAAGAGGAGCCCACGGCTCCGTGCCTGAGGGTCATCTCGGTTTTCCCTGTCCGGCACTTTAATTCAAATCCGATTCCGCTGTTCGACAGTCGCGATCGCCATGACGGCGATCGCCAATGCGAGGCGAAACCCTCGGCTGGTTTCGGAACCGGGGCGGATCACTCCGCCGCCACGCTCATCCGGCTGCGCTCCATTTCCTCAAGGGCACGGCGATATTCGACCGGCATGACCTTGCGGAATTTCGGGCGGTAGTCGGCCCAGTGATCGAGGATTTCCTTGGCCCGTGTCGAGCCCGTATAGTGGAAGTGGTTCGAAATCAGCTGGAAGAGACGCTCTTCATCATGGCGCGTCATGTCGTCGGAGACGTCGACACGTCCCTTATGCATGATATCGCCACCGTGATGATGCAGCTTCTCCAACAGTTCGTCTTCCTCGGGAACCGGCTCCAGCTCGACCATCGCCATGTTGCAGCGGCGGGCGAAATCGCCCTTCTCGTCGAGAACATAGGCTACACCGCCTGACATACCGGCCGCGAAGTTGCGTCCGGTTTCACCGAGCACCACGACGACGCCGCCGGTCATATATTCGCAGCCATGGTCGCCCACGCCTTCGACGACCGCGATCGCGCCGGAGTTTCTGACCGCAAAGCGCTCGCCCGCGACACCGCGGAAGTAGCACTCGCCCTCGGTTGCGCCGTAGAGCACGGTATTGCCGACGATGATCGAGTTTTCAGCGACGATCTTCGAGTTCTCCGGCGGTCGGATGATGATGCGGCCGCCCGAAAGGCCCTTGCCGACATAGTCATTGCCGTCGCCGATCAGGTTGAAGGTCACGCCGCGTGCGAGGAACGCACCGAAGGACTGACCGGCCGTTCCCTTCAGGGTGACATTGATTGTGTCATCCTTCAGGCCGCGATGGCCGTAGCGCTTGGCGACCGCGCCCGACAGCATGGCGCCGGCCGAACGGTCGACGTTCTTGATGTCGACTTCGAAGGCGACAGGCGTCTTCGAAGAGAGCGCCGGCTCCGCCTTCTCGATCAGCTTGCGGTCGAGAATATCGTCGATCGGGTGCTTCTGTACCGTCGTCCAGTAAGTCTCTTCCTTCGGCGCATCGACCTTGTGGAAGATGCGGCTGAAATCGAGCCCCTTCGCCTTCCAATGAGCCAGCATCTCATCCTTTTCCAGAAGCTCGGAAGCGCCGATGATGTCGTCCAGCCTGGCGACGCCAAGCGAGGCGAGGATC
>JBCNPI010000504.1:0-3288 GCA_039593415.1 Rhizobium sp.
CCTCCGGGACGCGCTTCACTGTCGAGCAGGAGGTAATGCAGGGAGGTACGCCGGAGATAATAAGCTACAGCCAATGCACTTTGACCACCACCAATGATAATTACATCATTCCATGGTAAAGAATTTGTTGACTTCGTTCCTTTAGTGTCACGCTTGGGCCGATGCCATGTGCATCGCCGCACCGAAATCCAACGATTGATGGACAAGGCTGTAGATGACCGTAAACCGCAAACACTCCCTTCGTGGTCTCGCTTTGGCGCTCGCGCTCGGCGCCTTGGCGGGATTACTTCCCGTCAACGCCAATGCAGACCCTGGGTTCCAGAAATGGATCGCGGGCTTTTATGCGACCGCCGCAAAGAGCGGCATCACGCAGGCGACCTATCGCAATGCATTTGCCGGCGTTACGGACCCCGACCCCACGGTCCTCGAAAAGGCGCAGTACCAACCGGAATTCAAGTCCCAGATCTGGGATTACCTCGACTCCCGTGTCAATCCCTATACTGTCGATATTGGCCGGAAGATGGCGGCCAAATATGCATCCACACTGCGTGTGCTCGAACAGCGCTTCGGCGTCGATCGAAACATCATGCTGGCGATCTGGTCGATGGAGTCGAATTACGGCGCCGTTCTCGCCAAGAATGATCGCCTGCATTATGTGCCTCGCGCGCTCGCGACGCTCGGCTATGCCGATCCCAAGCGGGCGGGCTACGCCAAGAAGCAGCTCATCGCCGCGCTGAAGATCCTGCAGAAGGGCGACATCTCCCGCAACGAGCTGAACGGTTCCTGGGCTGGCGCCATGGGACACACGCAGTTCATTCCGACCAGCTACCTGCTCTATGCCGTCGATGCCGACGGCAGTGGTCATGCCGATATCTGGAATTCCATTCCGGACGCATTGGCGACGACGGCCAATCTTCTCGCCAAGAACGGCTGGGAAACCGGCCGCACCTGGGGCTATGAAGTCGTCGTACCGCCGGGCGGCAGCGCTCAGGCAGGCAAGACGCACACCATCGCCCAATGGGCCGCCCTCGGCTTCGTGCGCCCCAATGGCAAGGCCTTCCGGCAGACTTCGGACCGCGCGCAACTGAAGATGCCTGGTGGCCCGAACGGCCCCGGCTTCCTGATGACCGGCAACTTCTTCACCGTCAAGCGCTACAACGCCTCCGACAGCTATGCGCTCGCCGTTGGACTGCTCGCAGACCAGATCGCCGGCTATGGCGGCATGCAGCAATCCTGGCCGCGCCCGAGCGGCGCACTCGACGTCAAGCAGAAATTCGAGCTGCAGACGCGGCTGAAGCAGCTCGGCTATTATGACGGCGTGGTTGACGGCAATTTCGGATCGGGCTCCAAGGCTGCGATATCAGCCGTTCAGGAGCGCATGGGTCTGGATGCGGATGGCGAACCGTCGATGAACCTGCTGAAGGCCTTGCGCAAGTAAACCGCCTCTAGCGAATTCGGGGCGCCGGACGGTGAAATCGTCGGCATGCGGCCACGGGATCGTGAGCGGAAAAGAAGCTATGATAAAACGACCTGCCCGCGCGACCATGGCAACCGTGAGGATTGTTCTGACGGCGTTACTCTCCGCCGTCATTACCCTTGGTTGCCTGTCGGACATGGCTGAGGCGCAGGAACGCCCGCGCAGAAATCTGTTCGACATGCTCTTCGGCACCCGCGAGCCCGATTACCCCGATCAGCCGGTCGAGCAACCGCCGCCAAGACGCAAGGTGCAACCACGAAAGCGGCCGACCCCGCCGCCACGCCAGCCGATCGCACAGCCGGAAACGCCTCCGCCGGCTGAAAAGCTTCCCGACGCCAAAACCATCCTCGTCGTCGGCGACTTTCTGGCAAGCGGCCTGGCCACCGGGCTGTCGGACGCCTTCTCCACCTCCCCCGGCGTCGTCGTCCAGGGGCGCGGCAACGTCGCATCCGGCCTTGTTCGTCAGGACTATTACAACTGGCCGCAGCAATTGCCCGGGATGATCGACCAGCTGAAACCAGCCATGGTCGTCGTCATGCTCGGCGCCAACGACCGCCAGCAGATGATCGGCGACGGGCTCAACGAGAAATACGGCACCGACCCGTGGTTCCTCGCCTACGAGGAGCGCGTGCAGCAATTCGCCAAGCTGGTAACGAGCCGCCATATCCCGCTGCTCTGGGTGGGGCTGCCTTCCTTCGGCTCGGACCAGCTGACCGCCAGTGCAGTCAAACTCAACCAGATCTTTCAAAGCCAGACCACAAGCGTCGGTGGGGAGTTCATAGACATCTGGGATGGCTTTACCGATCAGAGCGGCCAATTCATCGTGACCGGCTCCGATATCAACGGCCAGCAGGTGCGGTTGAGAACGGCTGATGGTGTCAATCTGACGGCCGCAGGCAAGCGCAAACTCGCCTTCTATCTCGAAAAATCTGCGCGCCGGATATTGGGCGATCAGGCAAGTCCCGACATCACCCGCCTCGACACGAACAATTCGCTGCCGGCGCAGCAGGCCAATCTTCCCGGCGCGGAATCGGAAAAGATCACCCGCACTCAGCCGATGAGCCTTTCGGACCCGGATCTCGATGGCGGCTCGCAGCTTCTGGGCGGCGCACCAGCCCCGGCTGCAACGGCACCATCGCCCCGCGATCTTCTGGTCGAGAAGGGCCTTATGGAGCCGGCGCCGGCAGGGCGCGTCGACGACTATCGTTTGCCGGGATCGGTCGCTCGATAGGTATCGCGGATGCAGTTTGACAATGCCGCGACCCGCCAATAGAAGAACTGCATGAGCATCGACAGCGCAGATCAGATCGATCACTGCCGCACCTGCCCGCAGGCTGCGATTTTGCGTGCTTTCTCCAACCGAGGTCTCCGCGTCCAGTTGTGACGGTCGGAGGCGTTGATGCGTCCGGCGGCGGCTGGACGTAAAGCCCTCACCTCAAGACATCAACGTTGCCCATGGAGAATGGCGCGTGCTCAATATCTATAACGTCAATTCGCTGGTTCACTGGGAAGAGCGGGACATCAAGTTGCGCGACGATTTCGTCCGCTTCTTTTCCGATGAAGTTGCCGGCTTTCTGCGATACGAAAACCAGGCCTGGAATATCCGAAGGGTCGAAGCTTCGGCCCTGATGCCCCGAAACCTCGTCTCCGACGCCTATTCCAACGCGGACATATGGGTGCAGGAACAGGTCTCCAAGACCGATGCCGAACTTGTGCTGCGGCCGGAAACCACACCGTCAACCTATATCTACATGCAGCACTTGCTCGGAAATCATTCAAGAACGCGGCTGCCGCTATGCGTCTGGCAGGCC
>JBCNPI010000505.1:0-3232 GCA_039593415.1 Rhizobium sp.
CCTCGAGATAGGTGATCACCCTCGCCCCATTTTCGACCAAACGCCGGGCAATGGCGCTTCCCATCGCGCCGGCTCCGATGACTGCGATCTCCACGGCCAATCTCCTTCTCCGATCGAGGAAGATGACAGCATATCGGCTATCACCCGGCCGGACGAGTGGAATGCCGGGTGGTAACGCTAAGTTTAGCGCCGCTCCTCAAGCGTTGCGAAGAACGAGAACGGCATAGGTGCAGGGCTCTTCACTTTCATTCTTGAAGACGCAATCCGTCGGCGGACCGAGCTCGAGACAATCGCCTGCCGACATCAAGTGTCTCGTATCTCCCTCATGAAAGGTCAGCCGTCCCTCCAGCACCCAGATGAGCTGTCGCATGAAGACATAAGCCGATGCGGGCATCGGAACTTCCGCGCCCGCCGGCAATTCGATGCGGACGAGATCCAGCGGCAAATCCGACTTCGGGGAAACGTGCCGGCGCTCATAACCTGTCTGCGGATCGACCCAGACGGATTGCTCTTCCTTCCGGAGAAACCGGCCCTGCTGCATCTCCGCGCGCGCCATCAAGGTCGACATGCTCAAGCTGAAGGCACCGGAAAGCCTGCCGAGCAGCGCTGCCGTCGGGCTGCTCTCCCCGCGCTCGATCTTATGGATCATGGCACGGGAAACGGTCGAACGTTCAGCCAGCTCCGTCAACGACCATCCGCGGCTCTCCCGTTCGATGCGAATGCGGGCGCCAATGCGCCTGTCGATATCATCAAGTTGAGACATACGTACTACTATAGTGGACATTCACGGGAATGACAATCGACGCACATCACTAAAAAATTTGAACTATTGAGTAGCTGAGTTTGATCTCCGATGCAGCCATGTAATAACATAGTAGACAGATGTCGAAATCAGTGTATGACAGCATGAAGAACAAACGATACGGCCACCCAATCTGATGGATGGCGCCTACGGAGCGACCGATGCAAATTCGCGATGCGAGAGACGAGGATCTGGCGGGAATAACCGCGATCTATAACGACGCCGTCGCCAATACCGCCGCAATCTGGAACGAGGCGCAGGTCGATATCGCCAATCGCAAGCAATGGCTGCAGGATCGGCACAAGCTCGGCTATCCGGTTCTCGTCGCAACCAATGAGCATGGCGAAGTCGTCGGCTATGCCTCCTTCGGTGACTGGCGCGCCTTCGACGGCTATCGACACACGGTCGAGCACTCCGTCTATGTGCGAAACGATCAGTATCGCGGCGGCATCGGCAAGGCACTCATGATCGAGCTCATCGAGCGCGCTCGGGCGATCGGCAAGCATGCGATGGTCGCGGGCATCGAGGCAGGCAACGAGGCTTCGATCCGGCTGCATGAAAAGCTCGGTTTCCAGCAGGTCGGACTTCTCCCGCAAGTGGGAACGAAGTTCGGACGATGGCTGGATCTCGCCTTCCTGCAACTGCTCCTCGATCAGCGCGCCGATCCCGACGCCAAGCCGACGGCCTAAACCGCAACTTCGGCCACAATCGCGGCATGCGGCTCATAGCCCAGAACTTCGAAATCCTCGATGCGATAATCGTCGATGCTGTCGGGCCGACGCAGCAGACGCAAGGTCGGAAATGGCTTCGGCTCGCGGCTGAGCTGCTCGCGGATCGCGTCTAGATGGTTGAGATAGAGGTGCACGTCGCCGCCCGACCAGACAAGCTCGCCCATATCCATATCGACTTGCTGCGCGACCATTGCGAGCAAAGCCGCCTGCTGACAGATGTTGAATGGATTGCCGAGGAACAGATCGCATGAACGCTGGAAAACCATCAGGCTGAGACGCGGCCGCTTGCCTCCTTCGGCCGAGATGTTCGATACGTGAAACTGATAGACCATATGGCAGGGATGCAGTGCCATATCGGCAAGCTCGCCGACATTCCAGGCATGGAAAATCATGCGCCGGCTGCTGGGATTGGTCTTGAGATCATTGATGACGGTAGCGAGCTGATCATGCACCCGGCCCTCGGCATCGCGCCACTGCCGCCACTGCTTGCCGTAGACCGGACCGAGATCGCCCCATTGGAGCGCGAAGGCCTCATCTTCGAGGATACGCTTCTCGAAAGCGAGCTGATCGATATCCTCGCCCGTCGCCTTGCGATATTTCGCCAGCGGCCAGTCTGTCCAGATCCGCACATTTTCCTTCAGCAGATTGCGGATATTGGTGTCGCCCGTCAAAAACCAGAGCATTTCCTTGACGGCGAGCTTCCAGTAAACACGCTTGGTCGTGAAGATCGGGATCTGCCCCTTCGAAAGATCGAAGCGCATCATCGCGCCTAGACCACTCAAGGTGCCCACTCCGGTACGGTCGATCCGGCGATCGCCGTGCTCGAGCAGATGCGCCATCAGGTCGAGATATTGATACTCCGGGTGACGAGCCATCTTCCGCTCCGAAATCGCTTGAATTTTCCGGCCATAAAGGCTGCCCCAAACGGCAGCCTGCCGATTCCTTTTTTGCGATTTTAATGACAAGCCGATGCGAAACCAACCGCGGCGAAACGTAATTCAGGCAAATCTCGCGGCCTTGCGGGCATAGCGATGTTTCAACGAAGCATTTATGACAATTGCCCTTCCCTTCGTCCGCGGAAAACACTATATCAGCCATGCCGGTCTTCGGGCCGGCTATGGCGATAAATGAGCGGTGTAATAAACCTATTGGACCCGGGGGCGGTACCCGGCGCCTCCACCAAAAACCGGCCGGCAGAACTTGCGACAGACCGGCTTTTGATGGGGGCGAAACAGGATCGACAAGGGTGTAAAGATCGACTTTTCGCTCGGCATTGTACCGCCGTTATCGGGCTAAAATTGTAGTTGCAAACGACAACTATGCGGAAGCTCGTCTCGCTGCTTAATCGCGGTGTGACACTTCAAATAAAGTCCTAAGGGGTCGCACTCTTAGGCGGGGTTCGAAGGCACCTGGCAACAGAAGCCTTCACCTTCTTCTCCAGTGCTATATTATAGATCGACGGCGGTGACTCGCTCACAGGGCTTTTCCGGCGGCGTTCAGCGTGGCATAAGCCTATAAAAAACATGGCCAACGAAAGACAGGAAAGCATGGGGCAGGATCATATCCGCTATGACATTTTGGCACAGGACGCCCTGCGTGGGGTTATCCGCAAGGTGTTGACCGAGGTCGGCGCCACCGGCCGCCTGCCCGGTGACCACCATTTCTTCATCACCTTTCTGACCGGCGCTCCCGGCGTGCG
>JBCNPI010000506.1:0-3192 GCA_039593415.1 Rhizobium sp.
AATTTCTTCGTTGGCGCCGGCTTCAACGCCTTCGGCATCGCTTCTGCTGGCGGTGCCGGCATGGCGCTTGCCGAATGGGTCGCCAAGGGCGAGCCGCCTTACGATCTCTGGCCTGTCGATATCAGGCGCTTCGGCCGCCCGCATTTCGATACCGACTGGGTGCGCGCCCGCACGCTGGAGGCCTACGGTAAGCACTACACCATGGCGTGGCCTTTCGAGGAGCATTCCAGCGGCCGGCCCTGCCGCAAGTCGCCGCTTTACGACCGGCTGAAGGCGCAGGGCGCCTGCTTCGGCGAAAAGCTCGGCTGGGAGCGACCGAACTGGTTTGCCGATCTCTTTGCCGGCGAGGAGCCGAAGGACGTGTACACCTACGGACGGCAGAACTGGTTCGATGCCGTCGGCCGCGAGCATAAGGCAGTCCGGGAGGCGGCCGTCATCTTCGACCAGACCTCCTTTGCCAAATTCGTGCTGAAGGGCAGGGATGCGGAGGCGGCGATGTCCTGGATTGCCGCCAACGATGTCGCAAAGCCTGTCGGCGCTCTGACCTATACCCAGATGCTAAACGACCGTGGCGGCATCGAATGCGATGTTACAGTTGCCCGCATCGCCGAAAATGAGTTCTACATCACCACCGGCACCGGCTTCGCCACGCATGATTTCGACTGGATTACACGCAATATTCCGCCTGAGATGCATGCGGAGCTGGTGGATGTGACCTCGGCCTATTCCGTGCTGTCGCTGATGGGGCCGAAGTCGCGCGCGATATTGCAGGCGGTCACCTCGGCTGATGTTTCGAACGCCGCATTTCCCTTCGGCAAGGTTCGGACCGTCGGTATCGCCGGCTGCCCGGTGCGGGCGCTTCGCATCACCTATGTCGGCGAGCTCGGCTATGAGCTGCATGTGCCGGTGGAATATGCCGCTACCGTCTATGACGTCCTGATGGCGGCCGGGCGAGAAGACGGCCTCGCCAATGCCGGCTATCGCGCCATCGAGGGCTGCCGGCTGGAGAAGGGTTATCGTGCCTGGGGCTCCGATATCGGGCCGGATCATACGCCTGTCGAAGCCGGGCTTGCCTGGGCGGTGAAGGTCAAGAAGGACATCGACTTCCGTGGCAGGGAAGCGATCGAGCGGCAGCTGGCCTCAGGCGTGAAGAAGATGCTCGCCTGCTTCGTGCCCGACGATCCCGAAACCGTGCTTCTCGGCCGCGAGACGATCTATCGCGACGGCCAGCGCGTTGGCTGGCTGTCGAGCGGCGGCCATGGCTACACGATCGGCAAGGCGATCGGCTATGGCTATGTTCGAGACCCGAACGGCGTCACGGAGAATTTCGTGCTTTCGGGGCGCTATGAGCTTGATGTCGCGCAGAGCCGCGTCCCATGCCAGGTGTCGCTGAAGCCGCTTTACGATCCGCAGATGGTGCGGATCAAAGGGTGATTGGGAACGGCTTGTTTTAACTCAAAGACTATTTCGGTATGAGGCCTATTGCCTGCTCGACAAATCCCATGCCTGATAAAGTTTGTTGAGAGCCGCCGCTGTGTGGCATTCCACCATCGGCAAGTTGGCTTCGTGGAGGATTTTTGCGTATTTGGCGCCGCTATTGCGGGTCTTCACGAGTATCCAGTGGATCATCTCCCATTTGATGCTGTCCTTGGCGCCTTCGAGATGGCCTGCTCGGTCTGAGCGGTTGATCAGCGTCCGCTTCAGATAACGGGAAAAGCGCAGCCAGTGATTGGAGGTAATGAGGATCGCACCGGTAGCACGCGCGAAACGCTGCGGCATCAGGCGCGTATAATTGCCTTCCATGATCCACTGTTCACCGAGAATCGCCGCGTCGTGAAGCGCGGCGAATTCTGCTTCAGGGCGCTGTTGCCAATCGGTATGGGGCAGGTGGTGAAGCTGGTCGAGATGGACCGCTGGAAAGCCGAGCTTCTTGGAAAGGGCAACCGCCAGGGTTGACTTGCCGGCATTGGAGGGGCCGAGCACGACGATGCGCTCGCCAAGGGAATGCAAGGGAAGCATGGGGCACCGGTCGGAAAAATTGGGATGGCTTCCAATGGCTGAAGCGAAAGGCATTGTCAACGCCTGCGTGCCGTACTTCCTCATTACGACATTTACGTGAAACTCGGAAGCGGGCCACACCACCTCCCGAAAACTGTGATCTGTCCCCTGTGGTCCCAGCCATTTTCTTGACACGCCTGCGCTTTCGTCCTCAATCGGCAGGCTGACAACTGACGGAGGCGAAGGACGATGGCGGAAGCGAACATCAAGCTTGAGGAGAGCTGGAAAGAGGCGCTGTCTCCGGAATTCGAAAGCCCCTATATGCAGCAGCTCAAATCTTTCCTTGTCGAGGAAAAGCAGCGCGGCAAAGTAATCTTTCCCCGTGGCAGCGAGTATTTTCGGGCGCTGGATCTGACGCCGCTTGATGAGGTGCAGGTCGTCATTCTCGGGCAGGACCCTTATCACGGCTTCGGTCAGGCGCATGGGCTCTGCTTCAGCGTACGTCCCGGCGTGCGCATCCCGCCGTCGCTGGTCAATATTTACAAGGAACTGGAAACCGATCTCGGGATTCCGCCGGCTCGCCACGGTTTTCTGGAAAGCTGGGCAAAGCAGGGCGTGCTCCTGCTCAACAGTGTGCTGACGGTGGAGGAATCCCAGGCCGCCTCCCATCAGGGCAAGGGCTGGGAGCGCTTCACCGACGCCGTCATTCGCCAAGTTAACGACGAATGCGATGGGGTCGTCTTCATGCTCTGGGGCTCCTATGCTCAGAAGAAGGCCGCCTTTGTCGATACCGAGCGCCATCTGGTGCTGAAAGCCGCGCATCCGTCGCCGCTGTCGGCCCATAATGGCTTCCTCGGCTGCAGGCATTTCTCCAAGGCCAATGCCTATCTGGCCGAGCATGGCCGGAATCCGATCGACTGGGCGCTGCCGAGCAATCCTGAGGCTCAGTAGAGTGCTCGCATTCGGATTCCATCGTGTTGGGTGAACGATTTTGGTTTATCGTTCACTCATTGAAGACAATCCGTTTGGCTATTCGGGGCTATCGAAACACGGCCTACAAGACCATCTTCTGCTCATCAGAAACGCCTGCCGGTGCAGGCGAGCAAAGGGGTTAGAGATGCTCAACCAGATCAAAGGTCTTCACCACGTTACCTCGATGGCGGAAGACGCCCGGACCAATAATAAATTTTTCAC
>JBCNPI010000507.1:0-3189 GCA_039593415.1 Rhizobium sp.
GATGGGGTTCGGCTTCTTTTTATTTTCAATCATCATTTTACCCTAACATAGGTTGAATTCAGGACCTGCCACCCGGTACCCTTCTCCACCCCTATAACGCCACGTTGCAGCCGACGCCCCCAAGGCCTCCAGTCTACGTTCAAAAGGCGGATGCCTAGCACTATGCAATTTTAGGGTTTTTTGGTCAATTCACCCTAAAAATTAAACCCATGCGCGAAATCGCGGCAATTATGCCGACTGCGCCGATGATCAACCAAAAGTATGTTTTTCTGGCCTTATCGTCGATGCGCGAAACGGTTGCGCCACCCAAAGTAGCATCTATAAAGCCTTGCTGATCATAATCGATGCCAGAAAGCAGACGTCCGTGTGCATCAACAAATGCTGAAATACCCGTATTGGCGCTCCGAATCAGCGGCAATCCCTGCTCCACCGCTCTCACTCTTGCCTGTTGGAAATGCTGGTATGGGCCTGGCGTATCGCCGAACCAGCCGTCGTTGGTCACGTTGAGCATGGCATCGGCCTGGCGGATTTCCGACGTCATCTCGTTCGGGAAGATGATCTCGTAGCAGATCAGCGGATAGAACTTGATGCCGTCCGGCAGCGTCAGCAATTGCCGCTTGGCGGCAGCAGAGAACCCGCCCGGCAGCTCCACGACATTCTCGATGCCGAGATAGCTGAGGATATGCTCGAAGGGCACATATTCGCCGAAGGGCACGAGATGGGTCTTGTCGGACGCGCCGATGATCTGACCTTTGCCGTCGATGACATAGATCGAATTGTAATAGCGAGGCTCGACGCCCGGCCCCATGTCTTCCACGCGGACGGCACCGGTGATCAGGATCTGGTCGTCATCGAGCTGATCCGCGATGCGGGCGAGCGCATCGCGGTTATCTGTCAGGATGAAGGGAACGGCCGTCTCGGGCCAGACGATTATGTCAGGCCGCTTGCCGCCATTTGCCGGCGGCTGGACCGAAAGCGCCAGGTGCTTGTCGAAGATGGCCGCGCGGTCGGCGGCCGTGTCCATCTTGGTTTCCTGATCGATGGATGGCTGTACGATACGCACGACCGGCGCGGTCCCGGCGTCGGTGAGCGGCGCTTCGGGCAGACCGAGCGCATAATAGCCGTAGCCGAAATGGGCTGAAACGATGATGATTGCAAGACCGATCCCCGGCACCCGGCCCTGACGCGTGCCCAGCAACGCCGGCGAGGCGAAGACGAAGACGGCAAGCACGGTAACCCCCAACACGCCGATCACATGCGCCGACTGCATCATCAGCGGAATGGGCATGGCGCCATAGCCGATCGCATTCCAGGGGAAACCGGTGAAGAGGAAGCTGCGCAGCCATTCGAGGATGCCGAAGCTGAAAGCGAGTGCTGCGATACGCCCCATGCCGTCGGACCACAGGATGCGGGCAAGCATGGTCGCGACACCGTAGAAGACAGCCAGGAAGGCGGGAAGGCCGAGGATTGCGAGCGGCAGGGCCCAGGCGAACTCGTCGGCATCGATCAGCAGCGCATGGCCAAGCCACCAAAGACCGGCAACGAAATAGCCGAAGCCGAAGAGCCAGCCGGTGAAGAAGGCCGGCCACAGACGTCCGAGCAGGCCGCTATCCGGGCCGGCAGCGACACCGTCAAGCAGCCAGATCAGCAGCGTGAAGGAGACGAACATCGCCGCGAAGAAGCCGAAGGGCGGCAATGCCAGCACACCGACAGCACCGGCTAAAATTGTAAGCAACGCACGTTTGAAACCCCAGACGAGGATCACCCTGCCCGAAAGCCATTCCATGCGCCAGCTCCGTCCAATCGCGAATCAACTGGCGGCAGTCTTTCAAAAAAGCAGCGATTTGTCCCGCCGAAGCGCCACTTATTGGCTGGCGGCATTACGTTCCGCAGGCATTTCGTCGGTAATCGCTTCGGGTGACGGCAAGCCGCGTTCAGACGTACCTGCTTCGCCCCCAAGCTTTGCTGGACGACGACGAACGGCGTGACGCTTGCGCGTGATGCGCACCCGCTTGATGCGGCGCGGATCGGCATCGAGAATGTGAAACTCGAAGCCTGGAAGCGCCTGTACTACCTCGCCGCGCACCGGAATGCGTCCGAGCGCGGAGAAGATCAGGCCCCCGAGCGTATCCACCTCGTCCACCTGCTCGGCGATATCGAAATCCGGACCGATCGCAGCGGCGATCTCCTCCAGCTCGACGCGAGCGTCGGCGACGAAAACATCTTCGGAGACGCGCTTGAACATCACCTCTTCGTCATCGTGTTCGTCATCGATGTCGCCGACGACCATTTCGACGATGTCCTCGTGCGAGGCCAAGCCATCCGTGCCGCCATATTCGTCGATGACAAGCGCCATCTGCGTGCGGTTGACCTGCATGCGGCGCAGCAGATCGGAGGCGAGCATCGAGGGTGGCACGAAGAGGATCTTGCGGATAATACCGGCCTCAGCCAGCGTCTTCTGCAGATCGACGCGTGAAAGGTCGAAATTCGGCTTCACGGACCGCGCCGGCTTTTCAGCGGCGGCAGGCGCTGCCGTTGCAGCGGCCGCCGTCTTTGTACTGCCGCTACGGCGCTTGTTGCGGGCCTGCTTGGCGACATAGGACAGCAGGTCGCGGATATGCACCATGCCGCGCGGATCATCCAGCGTATCGGCGTAAACGGGCATACGCGAACGGCCGCTTTCCTCGAACAGGATCATCAGCTCGCCGATGGTGATGTTCTGGTCCACGGCCTCGATGTCGGCGCGCGGCACCATAACATCCTCGACGCGCACCTCGCGGAAGCGCAGGATGTTGTGCAGCATCGCCCGCTCGTCCGCGGAGAAGGCGTCGTCGCCGCCCGCATTGGTCATCAGCGCGTCGGCAAGGTCCTCACGCAACCGGGCGGAATCCTGTGCCGGACGTAGAATGCGTGCAGCACGTGCCCAGAATGAAGATTGGGATCGTTTGCCGTTGCTACTACTGCCGACCTCGTCGGAGGAGGCTGCATCGGCTCCATCTTTGGCCTCGGGGGCCGGTCTTGTCGTAAAGTCGCTCATTGTTCCTGGTCAGACAGGGTTCAAGTCAAATGGGGTCTTGTCCCGCATAGGGATCAGATAGGCCAAGACCAGCCAAAATGCGAGTCTCCAGCCCCTCCATTCTTTCGGCTTCGCTATTATTCATATGGTCGTAGCCGAAGAGATGCAAGAAA
>JBCNPI010000508.1:0-3174 GCA_039593415.1 Rhizobium sp.
GCAGAGCATGCCGAAGTCCATGCGGTTCGCGTCGAAGAATCCGGCTAAGCGCTGCAGATTCGTCGGCTGGCCCTCCTTCTCCCCGATCCAGAAGAGATCCGAATTCATGACGAAAACGGGATCGCGGCCGAGCAGCTTCAGTCCCTTGGCCAACCCGCCGCCATTGTTCATCAGTGCGTCGCGCTCGTCGGAGACTAGGATTTCAAGGCCGCGATAGCCTAGCAGATGCGCTTCCATCTGATCTGCGTGATGATGGACGTTCACCACAGCCTGCTCGACGCCGGCTTCCGCTAATGCATCCAGTGCATAATCGATCATCGCCTTGCCGGCGATCTTCACCAGCGGCTTCGGAATAGTGTCGGTGATCGGCCGCATGCGGGTTCCAAGCCCCGCGGCCAATACCATGGCTTGCTTGATGGTCATCTCGTCTCGAACTCTCGATTCGCTGTCTGATTTCCATAGCACAAGGCCGGAAAGCCGTCGCGGGTCTTACCCGCTATACCTCGCCGATCCCGGCCTTCCCGCACCATTCGCGCAAGGGAGCGAGTGTTTCATGCTCGAAGGCGATGGCGAGATAGGCGAGCGTGCGCGGCATGTGCTTCAAATATCCCGGCTTGCCGTCGCGCTGCAAGAGCCGCACCCACAGGCCGGCAAGCTTACAATTGCGCTGCGCCGACATAATTGCCCAGCTCTTCAGGAATTTCGCCTCGTCGAAACCGCCCTGAGCATGCCGCAGCGCAAGATAGTCGGCCATGAGCCGGTCATGCAGATCGCGCTCGATCGTCACCCGCGCATCCTGCACCAGTGAAGCCACATCGTAGGAGGTCGGGCCGATCATCGCATCCTGGAAGTCGATGAGCCCGATCCGCTTTATGCCCTGTTCATGTGCCCGCCAGATGATGTTGGGCGAATGCATATCGCGCAGCAGCAGGTTCTTTTCCGCATCTTCGAGCTGGTCGATCAGCCTGTCCCAGATCGCCAGATAGTCGGCCCGTTCCTCGTCGCTTGCCGGCGTGCCGCGCTTCCAGGGCAGATGCCAATCGAGCAGCAGCCGCGCTTCCATCTTCATCGCGGTCCGGTCGAAATCCGGAATGTGATGGATGTGGTCGGGCGTGACTGGAATATCGCGGGGGATCGAAAGGCTGTGCAGATGCGCAAGGCAGGCCACGCTTTCGCGATAGCGCTCGGCAATCGGTTTCCCGTCGGCATCGAGGATGCCTTCGGTGCCGAGATCTTCGATCAGAAGAATGCCCTGGTCATAATCGGCGGCAAAGATTTCCGGAGCGGCAAAGCCGTTCTCTCTGAGGATGTTGGCGATCGCCACGAAGGGATAAGTGTCCCAGGCAAGATGCGCGACCTTCGGATAGGATTTCCCGTCAAGCACGGGCGGTCCTTCCGGCAGGCCCGGCCAATCCATCAGGATTATGCGGCCGTTGCTACCCTTCGGGTAAATGGATTCGTAGGCCCGTAGCGAGGCATCACCCGTCAGGAAGCGCCTATGCGCGCCGCCATAGCCGCGCGTATAGAGAAAGGCGCGGATGGCAAGCACGCGTTCGATACGGGCCGTCTGCTTGGCTGGTGCCTTAATGATGGCTCGCCGCCCTTCTCCCTCATGCATGAGCTTGAGGTCGATCCGTTCCTTCGGCAGCTCGCCTTCGGCCATTTCGGGCCACTCGACAAGGCAGATACCGGTCTGCAGGGCTTCGTCGAAGCCGAGTTCCGTCAACTCGTTGGGGTCGCCGAGGCGATAGAGATCGAAATGCGAGACCGGGATGCGCAGTTCGTAGGACTGCACGAGCGTAAAGGTCGGGCTCGGCACATCCAGTTCCGCATCATCGGCCATGGCGCGCAGCAGCGCGCGCGCGAGCGAGGATTTGCCCGCGCCGAGATCGCCTGACAGTGCGAGACAATCGCCGACCTTCAAGGCCAGGGCCAGATCCTCGCCAAGCTGAGCGGTGGCCGTGTCATCTGCGAGGAAAAGGGAGATGCTGCTGTCGGAGGCTGTCATTCTGCTGCGACGGAGTGGGGCAGTTCGGCCGAAGGTATCCGGCAGGTGACCGTCGTCCCCTTGCCCGGCTGGCTTTCGATGGAAACCTCGCCGTCATGCAGGCTGACGAAGCTTTCGACGATGGAAAGGCCGAGACCCGCGCCGCTGCGCTTGCCGCCCTTGCTGCCGG
Source organism: Rhizobium sp. (assembly GCA_039593415.1). Lineage (GTDB taxonomy): Bacteria > Pseudomonadota > Alphaproteobacteria > Rhizobiales > Rhizobiaceae > Rhizobium. Next base: position 2,178 of record JBCNPI010000508.1, read on the forward strand.
AGGCAAAGCGGTTGAAGACGCTGTGGATCAGCTCTTCCGATATGCCTGGACCCTTATCGGCGACCGAGAAGACGAAATCCGCGCCGTCGCGCCCGCATTTAAGCGAGATCGTCGATCCCTCGGGCGCGAAATTAGCGGCATTGGTCAGAAGCTTGAGCAGGATCTGCTTCAATCGCTGCTGATCGGCAATGATGGAGCCGAGATGAGCCGGCACGGTGATTTCGAGCGTCACGCCGCTTTCCTGCAGCCGGTCGGCGATCTGCATCGATACTTCGTCGAGCAGGTCGCTGAGAACGATCTCGGAATAGTTCAGCCGCATGATGCCGGCATCGACCGTCGCCAGATCGAGAATGTCGTTGACCAGGGTTAGCAGCACTGAAGAGGAGGTCGAGATATGGTCGATATACTCGGCCTGCCGCTCGTTCAGCGAGCCGATGCCCGGCGTCTTCAAAAGGTCGGTGAAGCCGATAATGTTGGTCAGCGGCGAACGCAGCTCGTAGGAAACGTGCTGGACGAAATCGTTCTTCAGCTCGTCCGCCTTCAGCAGCGCATCGTTCTTTTCCGTCAGTGCCCGCTCGGCACGCACGCTGTCGGTCTTGTTGACGAACGTCAGCATGGTCTGCGCGTTCGGCAGCGGAATGACGGCATAGTCGAGCACGAGATTGGAATAGAGCTCCAGCGTGCCCTGCGACGACGGCCGTTCGTCGTCGAAGCTGGTGATCTGCTCGGCAAACCGCTTCCAACCATCGGGCCCGTCATAGGAGGGGGTGCAGGCTTCGGCCAGTGTCTGGATATGTGTGCCAGGCTTGGCCTGTGCCTCGGTAATGTTCCACAGAATGCGGAACGCCGGGTTGGACAGGCGGATGCGGCCATCGGGGCCGAAAACGGCGACACCTTCGGAAAGGTGATCGATGGTTTCGCCCTGGACCTTGACCAGCGTGTTGTAGCGCGTTTCGAGATCGACCTGCTCGGTCAGGTTCTCGAATACCCAGGTGGC
>JBCNPI010000509.1:0-3172 GCA_039593415.1 Rhizobium sp.
AGATTCAGACCGGCCCGCAGATCGATCGCGTTTTCTCCGCTCCGGAAGGCGGCTTGACGTCGCTGCTTTCGGATGAGGCGAAGGCAAAGAGTGTCGCAAGCAAGACGGCCAAGGCCACTGCTGACGACGTATCGATCCCGCCGTCGGAAGCCGGCCGTGCAAAAAGCACGGATGCCGAAACCAATCCCAGCCTGAAGACGCCGGCGACGGCGCCGAAGGAAGCAGCCAAGAATGCCAAAGCGGCCGAAACGCAGCCGCTTTCGGGCACTGCAGCCGCGGAACCCGCTGCCGGAAAGCCGTCGCTCGACGACAAAAATCGTCCCGCCGGTGTCGAAAGACCCGCGCAGCCGGACAATCTGCAGCTCATTTCAGGCGTTGGCCCGAAGATCGAAGGGACCTTGCATGAGCTTGGCATCTTCACCTTCGCGCAGATTGCGAGCTGGCATGAGGCCGAGCGTCATTGGGTCGATGGCTATCTGAATTTCAAGGGCCGGATCGAACGCGACGAATGGGTCAGGCAGGCTGAGGCACTCGCTAAGGGTGGCGAAGCGGAATATATCAAGGTCTTCGGCAAGAAGCCGCGGTAAGAGGTGAAGCATGTTACAGGATCAGGATCGCATCTTTACCAATATCTACGGCCTCAAGGACAAGTCTCTGAAGGGCGCGATGTCGCGTGGCCATTGGGACGGCACCAAGCAAATCCTCGAAAAGGGCCGTGACTGGATCATCAACGAGATGAAGGCATCCGGCCTTCGCGGCCGTGGCGGTGCAGGCTTCCCGACCGGTCTCAAGTGGTCCTTCATGCCGAAGGAAAGCGACGGTCGCCCGCATTATCTCGTCGTCAATGCCGACGAGTCAGAACCCGGCACCTGCAAGGACCGCGACATCATGCGCCACGATCCGCATACGCTGATCGAAGGCTGTGTCATCGCCGGTTTCGCCATGGGCGCGAACACCGCTTATATTTATGTGCGCGGCGAGTACATGCGCGAGCGCGAAGCTCTGCAGGCTGCGATCGACGAATGCTACGACGCCGGATTGCTGGGCAAAAACAACAAGCTGGGCTGGGATTTTGATATTTTCGTTCATCACGGCGCCGGCGCTTATATCTGCGGCGAAGAAACCGCGCTGCTCGAAAGCCTGGAAGGCAAGAAGGGCCAGCCGCGCCTGAAGCCGCCGTTCCCGGCGAATATGGGTCTCTATGGCTGCCCGACGACCGTCAACAACGTCGAGTCGATCGCCGTTGCGCCGACGATCCTGCGCCGCGGCGCAGGCTGGTTCTCCTCCTTCGGCCGCCCGAACAATGTCGGCACGAAGCTGTTCATGCTCTCCGGTCACGTCAACCGCCCCTGCACGGTCGAAGAGACGATGGGCATCACCTTCCGCGAGCTGGTCGAAAAGCACGGCGGCGGCATTCGCGGCGGCTGGGACAACCTGCTTGCCGTCATCCCCGGCGGTGCGTCGTGCCCGGTCGTTCCGGCTGCCGATATCATTGATTGCCCGATGGATTTCGACGGTCTGCGCGAAGTCAAGTCGTCCTTCGGTACGGCGGCGGCGATCGTCATGGACAAGTCGACCGACATCATCAAGGCGATCGCGCGCATCTCGGCCTTCTTCAAGCACGAGAGCTGCGGCCAGTGTACGCCATGCCGCGAAGGCACGGGCTGGATGTGGCGCGTTCTGGAGCGCATGGCGCGCGGCAACGCCCAGAAACGTGAGATCGACATGCTGTTCCAGGTGACGAAGCAGATCGAAGGTCATACCATCTGTGCGCTCGGTGACGCAGCCGCATGGCCGGTGCAGGGCCTGATCCGCAATTTCCGTCCGGAAATCGAAAAGCGTATCGACCAGTACACCGCCAACGCGATGAGCCACGGCGCGGTACTGGAAGCAGCCGAGTAAGGATCGTCATGGCGAAGACCAACGATATCAGACAGGAAAGCGGAGCGGCCGGTAATGCATCGGCCGATCTTCGCCGTGCCGCTGCCGATATGTTTGGGAACGCGCCGATCATGCCGATCCATCCGTTGATGGCCCATCCGGCCGCAGCCCTTGCCGCCGTCACGGCGATCGGTTTCGGCTTTACCTCGCAGCTGGCGGGCGCATTCCTCGGTGCTTTCCAGGGCGCCGTTGAGGCAACCAGCAAACTGGCCGAGGCGCTGGAAGACGAAAAGCATCAGGCTGCGGTGCCTGCGAAGCCGGCTGCCACCAATGGTGGAACAGGGGACGCAACGCCTGCAGAGACAGCGCCCCTTGCCAAGGCATCTGCGCCGAAGCCAATCGCACCGAAGCCGGCTTCTGCCAAGCGGAAGGCGGCTGGCGTAAAGAAGGCTGAGCCGAAGCCTGTAGTTGCCGCGCCCAAGACCGCGACGACAGCTGCGAAGAGGACGGCGAAAGTTGAAGTTACTGCGCCGGCTGCTGCAAAGAAGGTTGAAGTTGGCGCACCAGTCGCCACAAAGCCGGCTCCTGCACGCGGCCGCAAGGCAGCCGAGAAGGCTGACGACCTGAAGCGGATTTCCGGCGTCGGTCCTAAGCTGGAGCAGGTGCTGAACGGACGTGGCATCAAGCGATTTGCCGATATTGCCGCCTGGAGCGATGCTGATATCGAGCGGATCGATGGCGAACTCGGTTTCGAAGGTCGCATCCGCCGTGACGACTGGGTCGGTCAGGCGAAGGCGCTGCTGCCGAAGGGCCGGAGTTGAGTTTTCCTCGGCTGGATTGCGGCCGGGGAGGTGAATGAAAGTGGTTGAGATTATTGCGCAGATGTCCGCAATGTTTCGATCGCAAAGCTGGTCTTGTGGGGACAAGGCTTGGCAAAGCTTGTTGTGAGCGAACCGGTGCCATGCGGTTTCATGCCGCGCCGGTGGCAGTTCGGTTTGCGATCATGAAATTGTCTGCGGCCAGGTTGGGCTGAGGACGTGACATAGGACTGAGTGGACGATGGCTAAACTGAAGATTGACGGTAAAGAGATCGAAGTTCCGGATCACTACACGCTTATCCAGGCGTGCGAGGAAGCCGGCGCCGAAGTCCCGCGCTTCTGCTTCCATGAACGACTGTCGGTGGCCGGCAATTGCCGCATGTGCCTCGTTGAGGTGAAGGGTGGCCCGCCGAAGCCGCAGGCATCCTGCGCCATGGGCGTTCGCGATATCCGCGGCGGCCCGAACGGCGAGC
>JBCNPI010000051.1:0-23373 GCA_039593415.1 Rhizobium sp.
GGGTAGGTCTTGAGGAAATACTTGGCGCCGTCCTCGTTCGTACCCTGATTGTCGGTCATCCAGGCGAGAACCTTGCCGACGGTGGCGTTATCCCATTTGCGGGTCTTCACGTAATCCATGGCGATGCCTGCCTTTTCGGCAAAGCCCTTGGTTACGACGGTGTAGACATCCGAAACCGGATAGGAGTTTACCTTTGGATTGGCGCAATCCTGCTGCGACGTGCAGGCGTCCCATTCCTTCTTGTCGTGCGGTACGTTGAAGCTCAGACGCACCATGTCGTACTTGCCGAGAATGGCGGTCGGTGCCCAGTAGTAGCCGAGCCAGCCAGTCTTCTTTTCGAAGGCATTCGCGATCGAGCCGTCGAGACCTGCTGCCGAACCGGTGTCGACGAGCGTGAAGCCGAGCTTGTCGGCGCCAAGGGCCTTGTAGAGGTTGGTCGTCGAGATCTGGCAGTTCCAGCCGGCAGGGCAGTCATAGACGGCACCCTTGGACGGATCTTCGGGGGCAGGGAAGAGTTCGGGATGCTTCAGCGCATCCTGAACGGTCTTGATGTCGGGATGAGCGTCGGCAATGAATTTCGGAATCCACCAGCCTTCGACGCCACCATCGCTCAACAGTGGTGCCGCCTCGATCAGACGGCCTTCGGATACGGCCTTGTCGAGCGCAGTGCGCACGGCGTTGACCCAGAGTTCCGGAGCGACGTCCGGCTCGCCCTTTTCATTCATGGAGGTGAAGGTCGGCTGCGTGTCGCCGGTCACCAGGGTAACGTTGCAGCCGTACCCATTTTGCAGAATGATCTTGTCGACCTGAGCGGCAACGCCGGCAGATGCCCAGTTCATTTCGGCGATGGATACGCTGCCGCAATCTGCGGCTTGCGCCGAGCCAGCCAAAGCATAGGCGCCGAATGCGAAGATAGCGGAAGCAAGGAGCTTCTTCATTTTACATTGTCTCCCAATTTTTCGTTACGTTGCGAAACCGACGTCCAAACGCGTGCGATGTCCGTCGATCCCCTGTCAGCGTGGTTCAACCACAACCGCTCCAACGCCGCTGACGACGCCCGTACGGTCCCCTTTGCTGCTGTCGTGCATTTGGTCTTTTTGCGACCGCGGAACCTTGTCGCGGTCGAATGCTTTTTACATCGACGACAGGCAGCCTAAGGATTTGAGTGAAGAAATCAACAGTCGGCGGGCGGAATGGAGTTATTGTGCCTCTTGGAGAAGCTTATATAAGCGTCTGAATTAGCCTGTTTTCTGCTATTCTTGGCCGCAAAACAGGCATTGCGGGCTTCCGCGAGCCCTTCCAGCCACGACGGACTTTAATGCCGCCAAAATATCGCGCCCGTGGAAGACGTTTTTCATTCCGTTTGCGTCGTTTGCGATTTCTCAACGCCAAAAGGAAAATTTTCAAAAAAATTTCGGATTTACTCTAATTTAAGCACTTAATAACCCTACGGTAACGATGTCAGCTTATCAATCGATGCGTGGCGGGGGACACCGCTGCTTCCCTGGATCAGGTTTTGCGTACTGGGGAAAGCGAACCTTGCGGTGTTTGTGCAGGGAAGCCGGCGTTTTTGGCAAACCGCGTTGATCCTCGGATCGCGCGGTTTTCGCATTTCAGGGGTGCCGCTTTGAGACGGTTTGGGAGCGTCTCGCTGTGCATTTCTTTTTTATCTCTGCCATGGGGCAAAGATAAAGCCGCCGATGCTGTCACATGGCGGCTTCTCTTCTGTCGGGCAGGCGGCTTGACGGAGTATCAACCGGCATTATAGGTGCGGATGAAGCCGATGGTGCCGAAGCGCGTGTCGAGCTGCTGCAGGCGGTTCTCGGGGCGATAGGCAGGAAGCTTGCCATTCCAGGCGATCTGGATGGAATTCTGTCTGTTGAAGATGAAGAGCATTGGGGTTTCCTCTAAGCCGGATCGGCTCGTGTTCGTTATGTATTTTCGCGGTGGAGATAATCCTCTTCGGCGTAACTAACAATGGACGAAATCGTCATCCATTGTCGCAAACAGAGCATATTGGAGCGTGATGCATTTTTGTATCGTCATCGCATTTTTTCGCGATTGAGAATCGCGGCAAAATCAGGGCAAAACCAGCGTTTTCAGTGGCTGTGGCATATCGAGGTGGTGGGGAATGACAAAGGCGATCATGCTGCAGGGAACCGGCTCCGATGTCGGAAAAACGGTATTGGTCGCCGGGCTGTGCCGGCTGTTTGCCAACAAGGGCGTGAGGGTGCGTCCCTTCAAGCCGCAGAATATGTCCAACAACGCGGCCGTTGCCGAGGATGGCGGTGAGATCGGTCGTGCCCAGTGGCTGCAGTCGCTGGCGGCACGCGTGCCCTCATCCGTGCATATGAATCCCGTGCTGTTGAAGCCGCAATCGGAAACGGGCAGCCAGATCATCGTGCAGGGCAAGGTCTGGGGTCAAGCCAAGGGCAGGGACTACCAGGCGCTGAAGCCGCAATTGCTTGGCGCAGTGCTCGAGAGCTTCGCCACAATGCGGGCAGGAACTGATCTCGTCATCGTCGAAGGCGCGGGTTCGCCCGCCGAGATCAATCTTCGACAGGGCGATATCGCCAATATGGGTTTTGCGACACGCGCCAATGTTCCCGTGGTACTGGTCGGAGACATAGATCGCGGCGGCGTGATCGCGTCGCTGGTCGGCACATACCATATCCTGCCGGAAGAAGACCGGCAGATGATCCGCGGCTATCTGATCAACAAGTTTCGCGGCGATGTTTCGCTGTTCGGGGAAGGCATAGAGGCGATCAACGGCTTCACGGGCTGGCAATGTCACGGTGTCGTACCATGGCTCAAGGCGGCGGCGCGCCTGCCGGCCGAAGATTCCGTCGTATTGGAGCGGCTCGCCCGCGGCACGTCTGGCGCGCTGAAGGTTGCCGTGCCTGTGCTTTCGCGCATCGCCAATTTCGACGATCTTGATCCGTTGCGGGCAGAGCCCGATGTCGATCTCGTCTTCGTGAGACCCGGCGAACGGTTGCCAGCAGATGCGGGACTTGTCGTACTGCCTGGCTCCAAGTCCACGATCGGTGACCTTCTTGACCTGCGCGAACAGGGATGGGATCGCGATATTGCCGCGCATGTGCGCCGCGGCGGCCGCGTCATCGGCATTTGCGGTGGCTATCAGATGCTTGGTCATGTGGTCTACGATCCGCTCGGCATCGAAGGGTCCGCGACGGAGACACCCGGGCTGGGCCTGCTGGATATCGAGACGGAAATGGCGCCGGAAAAGACCGTGCGCAACAGCACTGCCATCTCGAAGGAGTATGATGTGCCGCTATCTGGCTATGAGATCCATCTCGGTGTGACGCGCGGCGCCGACTGCGACCGGCCCTCGGCGATGATCGATGGCCGGCCCGACGGGGCGATATCGCCAGACGGCCGCGTCATGGGTACGTACTTGCATGGTCTCTTCGGCAGCGATGCCTATAGGGCGAGACTGCTGGCAAGCTTCGGCCTTTCCGGCGAGCGCATGGATTACCGCGCCGGCGTCGACGCGGCGTTGAACGACATCGCCGGGGAGTTGGAGAGCGTGCTCGATCCTGCATGGCTCGACAGTCTCATTCGCTGAAGCATGCCACGCAGAAGTGCGCCGCAGCTTCGCGGCAGCGGCACGCTTGAGATCAAAGATCCGCAGCCTGGCAAGCAAATCCAAACGGCTGCGATCCTTTTTAGAGTTCGCCCGATACTTCCCGACGGCGGCGGTCGAGTTCTTCGCTGTAGCGACGCAACGTATAGCTCTCCGTCAGCAGGCCGATCACCTTGCGCTCGATCAGGTCGTTGACCACGACAAGCGCTTCAGCCTTCGTTTGGTCGAACATGGCGGCGGCCTGCTTGGCATTCATTTGCGGCTGCAAGAACTCGTTGCGAAGCTGGATGAAATCGGAAAGCCCGTGTTCCTCGTCGTCCTTCTCGATCGGGCTTGCATAAACGTCGGGCACCAGAACCATTCCGGAGTATTTCCCCTGCTTGTCGACGAGGATGACGCGCTGGGCCGAGCCGATCGGAAAATTCTTGCGGAACTCCTCGATGCTCATGTCGATGCTGGCGGTATGCACGTCGGGACGCATCATGCGTGCGACAGTAAGATTGCGTATCCAGCCGACATCGTGGGCGCTGCGGATGCTTTCGCCACGCAAATGGAAGCGCCACGTGGCGAAGGAGTAGCCGAAGGTCGTGCGCACGACGAGCGAAGAGGTGATGACGGCAGCCAGCACCAGTGCGGTGATCGGGAAGTCGCCGGTAATTTCCAGCGCCAGGAAGGTCATGGTCAACGGGCCGCCGATGATTGCGACAGCAAGCGAGCTCATGCCGACCACGGCGTAGACGACCGGTGTCAGCGTGGCGTGATCGAAGTAGGGAGCGCAGTAGGCGAAGATCTTGCCGAGCAATGCGCCCATGAACAGCGACGCGAAGAACAGACCACCCCTGAAGCCGGAGCCGATCGAAACCGCAGAGGCCAGGGATTTCAGGATGAAGAGGCCGACGAGCGCGCCAAGGGTCACGTTCGTTGACAGATTGAGATGCAGGGCTCCGTGACCGGCCGACAGAACCTGGGGCGAGATCAGCGCGAGCAGGCCGACGACCAGACCGCCGAGCGCAGGACGGAAAGGTGTCGCGATGGAGCTCTTGCGCGCTAGTTCTTCGACCCAGGCGACGCCCTGCATGATCAGGATGCCGATGCCGGCGCAGAAGGCGCCGAGCAGGATGGCCGGAAGATAGTCGGCCGGGACGATTGCGCCGAAATGGTCGATATCGATGGCGAAGTCGTCGCCGGCAAGCAGCCTTGCGATGACAGTCGATATCAGGGCCGATACGACGACGGGCGTCAGACTCAGGATCGAATAGCTGCCGATGATCAACTCGAAGGCGTAGAAGGCGCCGGTGAGCGGCGCGTTGAAGGCGGCGGCGATGGCGCCGGCCGCGCCGCAGCCGACGAGCATGCGCAGGTCCGCGCGACGCATCTGCATCTTGTAGCCGAATTTAGAGGCGATGCCGGCAGCAAGCTGGGTATAGCCGGCTTCAAGTCCGACGGAGGCGCCGAATCCGTTCGAAATCAGGTTCTGCACCGCAACGATGATACTGTCGGTAAGCGACATGCGGCCGCCGTGCAGCGCATTGGCCTCGATCGGGTCGACCATCGGCTTCTTGCGCGTACGCGACAATATATAGAGCAGGATGCCGAGGATAATGCCGCCTGCAATGGGCGCTACGAACAGGACGGATTTTTCGGGAATCGCCATCGCGGCAGAACTGAGGCGTTCGTAGTCGGTTATGCCATATATAAGGCTGTGGAGCTTGCGCGAGACATAGCTCATCGCCGTCACGGCGCAACCGGAAGCTATTCCCGCCAGTGCACCGGCGAAAACCAGTCCCAGTTCGCCACGGCGCAGCAACGCCCTGAACCGAGCGAGATCGAATAGAGCCGAGAGGACGCCAAGGCGGCGCGGTTGGAATTTCTGCAGCATGGGGAGCGGACAATACGTTTTATTCGAATGTGAGGTCTTACCCTCTATAAACTCCTAACATCAAAGAAATACGGCAAAAAAGCCGCTGGTTTTATGGGAATTTTCAGGAGATTTCGCAATCAGGACGGCGCAGGTCGCATCCATGCCCTTAATTGACTTGAACTCAGTGAAAGCCTAATCATTGCAAGCATAACGAATGGTCCCCGAGCAGCGATCCGCTGCATGGGATGAAAAGGGAATGTGAAGGGACGGACCCAATCCGGGCGTTCTCATCACAGCCGACCCCGCGACTGTAGAGCGGTCAGGGTCTTTCGTTCGATTTGGAGCCCATTCCGTCGATGGTTCGCATGGGGCGAGCGGGGCGGGTAGGCACGAATCGAAAAAGCCACTGGCGTGGCATCATGATCAACCGGGGCTGGACGCCTCTCATTCTACGAATCGTCCGCCTTTTCATGATGGATTGCCGGGAAGGCAGGAAAGACCCGCTGGCGCACGATTGGGGGCGACCGGTTTCGGTTCGCCCCCATCGCGGCGCCTTATCCGTGAGCCAGGAGACCTGCCATGCGTGCCGGGCGCAAGCCTGTTCTGGGACGTCAGTTCCGCTGCCAGCACGGAGGTTGTCATGGCGCAAGACGAGTTTTTGGGGTGCAGGCGCCCTGCTTTCGGTTTCAGCTACATGCTGCCGACCCTCGCCATTTCATGGGGGCGGGCATAGCGCATGTTTTCTTCGACTTCCCGAGCCGTTTTCGTCCTCGGTGGCGCGCGTTCCGGCAAATCCAGATTTGCCGAACTCCTGATTTCCGACATGGGTCTCGAACGTCACTATGTGGCGACAGGGCGGGCATGGGACGACGAGATGCGTGAGCGCATCGCGCAGCATCGTGCCGACCGTGGCGATCTTTGGCAGACGCATGAGGAACCGATCGATCTTGTCGGGCAGCTTGCCGCCATTGACGCCGAGGGTCGTGCTGTGCTTGTCGACTGCCTGACCCTTTGGGTGACCAATCTGATGATGGCGGAGCGGGATATGGCGACGGAGTTCGCCGCCCTCACGGAATTCCTGCCGAAGGCGCGATCGCGGCTCGTTCTCGTCTCCAACGAGGTGGGTTTGGGAATCGTTCCGGAAAATCGCATGGCGCGCGAGTTTCGCGATCATGCCGGCCGCCTGCACCAGATGGTCGCGGCGGCGAGTGCCGAAGTTTATTTTATCGCAGCGGGCCTACCGCTGAAAATGAAGGGCTGATGCATATGAACCAGGAAAAAATTCCCGCCACCGTCATCACCGGCTTCCTGGGAGCCGGCAAGACGACGATGATCCGCAACCTCCTGCAGAATGCGGGTGGCAAGAAGATCGCGCTGATCATCAATGAATTTGGCGACCTCGGCGTCGATGGCGACGTGCTGAAGGGCTGCGGCGCTGAGAATTGCACCGAAGATGACATCATCGAGCTGACCAATGGCTGCATCTGCTGCACGGTTGCCGACGACTTCATCCCCACCATGACGAAGCTTTTGGAACGCGACGCGCGCCCCGATCACATCGTCATCGAGACCTCCGGTCTTGCCCTGCCGCAGCCGCTGGTCGCAGCCTTTAACTGGCCTGACATCCGCACCCATGTCACGGTCGACGGCGTCATCACCGTCGTCGACAGCGCCGCCGTCGCTGCCGGCCGGTTTGCCGACGATCACGATGCCGTCGAGGCCCGCCGCGTCGAGGACGACTCGCTGGATCATGAAAGCCCGATCGAAGAATTGTTTGAAGATCAGCTGACTTGTGCCGATCTGATCGTGCTCAACAAGACCGACCTGATTGATGTCGACGGTCTCGGCCGCGTCCGTGCCGAGGTTGCCTCGCGCACCGCTCGCAAGCCGGCAATCATCGAAGCGAAGAACGGCGACGTGCCGGCCGCCGTGCTGCTCGGCCTCGGCATCGGCACGGAAGACGATATTGCGAACCGCAAGTCGCATCACGAGCTCGAGCACGAGGACGGGACTCCGCACGATCACGACGAGTTCGACAGCTTCGTGGTCGAGCTCGGCCCGATTGCCGACCCCGCTGCCTTTGTCGATGCGCTGAAGGGCTTGATTGCAGAACATGACGTTCTGCGCCTCAAGGGCTTCGTCGATGTCCCCGGCAAGCCCATGCGCCTGCAGCTGCAGGCTGTCGGCAGCCGTATCGACACCTATTTCGATCGCGCCTGGACACCGGGCGAAGCTCGCGCGACCCGCCTTGTGGTGATCGGCCTGCACGAAATGGACGAGACGATCGTCCGCAAGGCGATTGAGGCATTGGTCTGATCGATGCTGTGTCTTTGCCGTGCGATACCCCTCTGTCGCTCTTGCGACATCTCCTCCACAAGGGGAAGGGCAATTGTATATTGGGCGGATGAGCACCGGAAGCCCTTCTTCCCTTTGGGAGAAGGTGGCCCGAAGGGTCGGATGAGGGGGCGCTCGATTTGAATTCATGTATTTTCGTGCTCTTGGCACCCCCTCATCCGCCTGTCGGCACCTTCTCCCCGTGGGGAGAAGGAGGAGCCGGCAACGACTTCGGTTCCTATGCGATAGCTCTGCTTGTGGGGGAGATGTCACAACGTGACAGAGGGGGGTATGCCGCAGCATACTCCAAAGCCTAATGCATCTCCTCCTGGCTCAAAAGGGAACGATCAGCGATGGCGAAGAGGCGATCGATCTCGGGCAGTCGCCCGGCGATATTCTCTTTCTGTCGGCTGCCGATACCGAGCTTGCGGCGATTGCCGCAGCGCACGGCGAGGGTGGCCGTTCCCTTCGGCTTGCGAGCCTGATGAGCCTCAAGCATCCGATGTCCGTCGACACCTATATCGACAGGACAGCCCGGCACGCGAAGCTCATCATCGTGCGGGCGCTGGGAGGCGCAAGCTATTTCCACTATGCGCTGGAGGCGCTGCATGCCTGCGCGGCGCGTCAGGGTGCCTTGATTGCTGTGCTGCCGGGGGATTCGAAAGCCGATCCGGGGTTGACGCCGTTCTCCAATGTCGCTCTCGATGATCTCAATTCACTCTGGTCCTATCTGATCGAGGGTGGAGAGGCGAATTCGCGGGCGTTTCTCGCTTATGCCGAAGCTATGCTTTCAGGCGCCGAAAAACCGATGCCTGCTGTGCCCTTGATGAAGGCTGGTATCTGGTGGCCGGGCCGTGGCGTGATCGGCGTCGAGGAGTGGAGAAGAATTTCTAATTCAGGGGGGGCGATCCCGGAGGGACTCGCCCCCCCGACGGTCGCGATTTCCTTCTACCGCGCTCTCGTCCAGAGCGGCGAAACCAAGCCCGTCGAAGCCATGGTGCAGGCACTCATCGCCGAGGGCATGCGGCCGCTGCCGGTCTTTGCCTATAGCCTCAAGGATGCCGTATCCGTCGGTATTCTCGAAAGCGTCTTTACCGAGCTGAAGCCAAGCGTGGTCGTCAATGCCACGGGCTTTGCCGTTTCGGCGCCTGGCGCGGATCGTCAGGCAACGGTTCTGGAGACGGGGGAGGCCGTCGTTCTGCAGGCCATCTTCTCGGCTTCTTCCAGAGAAGCCTGGGAGGCGTCCTCTCAGGGGCTTTCGGCACGGGATCTCGGCATGAACGTCGCTTTGCCCGAGGTAGACGGCAGAGTTCTCGCCCGCGCCGTATCCTTCAAGGCCGCGGCCCGTTACGACGAGAAGGTTGAGGCCAATATCATCGCCAGCGAACCGCTCGAGGATCGCATGCGCTATACGGCGCGGCTCGCTGCAAATTGGGCGCGGCTGCGCAATACGCCGGCTGGTGAGTGCCGCATCGTGCTTGTCGTGGCGAATTATCCCAATCGGGATGGACGCTTGGGCAATGGCGTCGGGCTCGATACGCCGGCCGGGACGATCGAGGTGCTGAAGGCAATGCGGGTGGCCGGCTATCGCGTCGCCGATCTGCCTGCCGATGGCGATGCGCTGATGCGGCATCTGGCGGATGGTCCCACGAATTCAGGGCATGATGGCCGAGTCGTCCGCGAGACGCTTTCCTTCAGCGACTACAAGGATTTCTTCTCGTCGCTTCCCAAACAGATTCAGGATGAAATTGTAGGCCGCTGGGGCGAACCGGAGGCGGATCCTTACGCGCTCGATGCTGGCTTTGCCTTGCCGTTTGCCCGCTTCGGTGACGTGCTTGTCGGCATCCAGCCGGCGCGCGGCTACAACATCGATCCGAAGGAGAGCTATCATTCTCCCGATCTCGTGCCGCCGCACGGCTATCTCGCTTTCTATGCCTTCCTGCGCCGCTCCTTCGATGCCCATGCCGTCATACACATGGGCAAGCACGGCAATCTCGAATGGCTGCCGGGCAAGGCGCTGGCGCTGTCGGAAAGCTGCTATCCGGAAGCAATCCTTGGCCCGCTGCCGAACCTCTATCCCTTCATCGTCAACGATCCCGGCGAAGGTACGCAGGCCAAGCGCCGCACGAGCGCCGTCATCATCGATCACCTGACGCCGCCGCTGACGCGCGCCGAAAGCTACGGTCCGCTGAAGGACCTCGAGGCACTGGTCGACGAATATTACGAGGCCTCGGGTGGCGATCCGCGCCGTATCCGTCTGCTGCGCAAGCAAATCCTCGATCTCGTCGCCGATATCGGCCTCGACCAGGATGCCGGCATTGCCAATGGTGAGGGCGAAGACGAGGCATTGCGCAAGCTTGATGCCTATCTCTGCGATCTCAAAGAACTGCAGATCCGCGATGGTCTGCATATTTTCGGCGTTTCCCCTTCCGGGCGGCTGCTGACGGATTTGACGGTGGCGCTGGCAAGGGTACCGCGCGGGCTGGGCGAGGGTGGCGATCAGAGCCTGCAGCGGGCGATTGTTCGGGATGCTTTGGAGAGTGCGGAGCGTGGGGAGAGTGCTATACCCCCCTCTGTCGCTCTCGCGACATCTCCCCCACAAGGGGGGAGATTGGTGGCTCGGGGCTCGACATTGCCTCAGATGACTATCGAATCCGCTGATGCGGTTGGTGATGAATCGGAAAAGCCACGCGGTATACTTCCACCAATCTCCCCCCTTGTGGGAGAGATGTCAGCGAAGCTGACAGAGGGGGGTATCCCTCCGAATAGGCCATTCGATCCTTTGGACTGCGATATGGCCGCAGACTGGGCGGGCACGCGCCCTTCGATCTTGCAAGATGTTTCCGAGGCCCCCTGGCGCACCCAGGGCGATACCGTCGAGCGCATCGAACTCCTTGCCGCGAAGCTCGTGGATGGTGACATAGCCTGCCCCGAGAACTGGCCAAACACCCGCATGGTCCTCGACGAGATCGCCACAAAGCTCCGGCCGTCCATTCTCGCCTGCGGCGATGCGGAAATTGCGGCCTTGCTCAAGGGCCTCGACGGCCGTTTCGTTCCGCCCGGCCCCTCCGGTGCGCCGACGCGTGGGCGACCTGATGTTCTGCCGACGGGACGGAATTTCTATTCGGTCGACAGCCGTGCCGTGCCGACACCAGCCGCTTACGAACTCGGCAGGAAATCGGCCGAGCTGCTGATCCGCCGTTACGTGCAGGATCATGGCGAGTGGCCCGTTTCCTTCGGCCTGACGGCATGGGGCACGTCCAATATGCGCACGGGTGGCGACGATGTCGCGCAGGCGCTGGCGCTGATCGGCGTCAAGCCTGTCTGGGACATGACGTCTCGGCGTGTGACCGGCTATGAGATCATTCCACCGGCGATGCTTCGGCGGCCGCGCGTCGATGTGACGCTGCGGATCTCGGGCTTCTTCCGTGACGCATTTCCCGAACAGATCGCCTTGTTCGATAAGGCTATCCGTGCGGTCGGCATGCTCGATGAAGATGCGGTCGACAATCCGATCTCGGCGCGTATGCGCGGCGAGATCGCGCGGCTGGAAGCCGCCGGCCTCGACACAAGCTCAGCCAGCCGCCGGGCCGGCTATCGCATCTTCGGTTCCAAGCCCGGGGCCTATGGCGCCGGTCTGCAGGCGCTGATTGACGAGAAGGGATGGGAGCGGCGCGCGGATCTGGCCGAGGCCTATCTCGTCTGGGGCAGCTATGCCTATGGCGCCGGCGAAGAAGGCAGAGCCGAGCGCGGTGTTTTCGAGGAGCGATTGCGTTCGATCCAGGCAGTCGTGCAGAACCAGGACAATCGTGAGCACGATCTGCTCGACAGCGATGATTACTACCAGTTCGAGGGCGGTATGGCGGCAGCGGCCGAGCAGCTCGGCGGCGCGCGTCCGGCAATCTATCACAACGATCATTCGAGGCCGGAAAAACCAGTCATCCGCTCGCTTGAAGAAGAGATCGGCCGGGTGGTGCGTGGGCGTGTCGTCAATCCCAAGTGGATCGAGGGCGTCATGCGCCATGGCTACAAGGGCGCCTTCGAGATCGCCGCAACGGTGGACTATCTTTTCGCCTTCGCCGCGACGACGGGTGCGGTACGCAATCATCATTTCGAGGCGGTCTATCAAGCCTTCGTGGTCGATCAGAGCGTGCGGGATTTCATGGCGGAGAAGAATCCGGCTGCCCTGCGCGACATGCGGGAGCGGCTGCTGGAGGCGATCGATCGCAGGCTCTGGACGCCGAGAAGCAATTCGGCGAGATTCGATCTTGAAAGTTTGGATAAGGGCAAGGAGACGGCGGCATGAACGCGGTCGACGAGCTTCTGGTAGCCTTTCGAGACTATCTCCTATGGCGCAGCGATCCGATGCTGCAACATTTCATTCAGGGCTTTGCCTGGTCGATGACAGAGCGATCGTTGGCGCCGCATGATCTGCCGGCCCTTACCTACCTTCGAAAATTCGATCGATCGGGCAATGGAGCCGAACGGGTTCTGTTCGAAAAGCTCGCTGATGCCGCGGATATGCTTCATTGGGCCCAGACCTACAGCATCACCGACTTCGGTAGCGATTTCCTGCAGAGATATGGCTGGGTCGAGCTGTTCGGCACACGCGGGCACTTCGCAAGCGAAGAGATGGCCGGCGGATTTCTGCTGCTCGGCCCCGGCGTGCATTATCCGGATCATCATCACGAGGCGGAGGAGATCTATATTCCGTTGACAGACGGTTCGCTCTGGAGCAAGGACGCTCAGCCGTTCCTGCCGCGCTGGTCGGGCGAGATCATCCATCACCCTTCGAACATCCGCCATGCCATGCGGACAGGCGATGACCCGCTTGTCGCGCTCTATCTGTGGCGCGGCGGGCCGCTGGCACAGAAATCGATCATATCACAGGGAGAACGCAATGAGCGAGGAACTGGCTGAAACGGGCGCGGACGCGCCGAAGAACGACGATGCCCGTCACGCCGACAAGATGGCCAAGAAGAAGGCCGCGCGCGACAAGATCATGGCGACCAAGACCGACGAGAAGGGCTTGATCATTGTCCATACCGGCAAGGGCAAGGGAAAATCCTCCTCCGCCTTCGGCATGATCTTCCGCCATATCGCCCATGGGAAGCCCAGCGCCGTCGTGCAGTTCATCAAAGGTGCCATGTGGACGGGCGAGCGCGACCTGATCGAGAAGCACTTCTCCGACATCTGCCAATTCCATACGATGGGGGAAGGCTTCACCTGGGAGACGCAGGATCGCGCCCGTGACGTTGCGGCGGCATCCGCCGCCTGGGAAAAGGCCAAGGAGCTAATCCGCGACGAGCGGAACTCGATGGTGCTGCTCGATGAGATTAACATCGCGCTTCGCTACGACTATCTCGACATCAACGAAGTGCTTGAATTCCTCAGGAATGAGAAGCCCTACATGACCCATGTCGTCCTGACAGGCCGCAACGCCAAGGAAGAGCTGATCGAGATTGCCGATCTTGTGACGGAGATGGAACTCATCAAGCATCCTTTCCGCTCCGGCATCAAGGGACAGCCGGGCGTCGAGTTCTGATCGTCAGTCGGGCTTTCAGCTGCCAGACAACATCGTCCTCAGTGATTCCGCCGTCTGCGGGTTTGCGGGAAAAAAGGATTCGATTGCGAGTTCCGACAGGGTCACGTCGACGGGCGTTCCGAAGACGGTCGTTGTGGAGAGGAAAGAAAGTTGTCCCGCTTCGGTGACGAGCTCGAGCGGCACCGCGATGCCAGCGAAGTCCCGCTCCGGCGCGCTTGATTTCTGCGTTGCCGGTGCAGGGTAGGCCGACAATTCTTCCAGCAGTTTTGTCAGCACGGGATCGCCTATTGCCGATATCTGCTGACGTAGACGCTCCAGAAGATGCGCACGCCATTCCGCGAGATTGGCAATGCGGGGTGCGAGACCGTGCGGATGCAGGCTAAGCCGTAAGACGTTGATCGGCCCCTCGGTCAGCGACGTGTCGGCAACACCGGCAATAAGCGGTGCAACGGCGGCGTTGGCGGCGATCAGCGTCCAATGCCGATCGACCGCCAGTGCCGGAAAGGGCTCGTGCCCCTTCAGGAGCATGTCGATCGCACGTCGGGCCGGCGCAAGCGCCGGATCGTCCAGTTTGCGCTCGGGAAAGACCGGGGCGAATCCCGCCGCAAGGAGCATGGGATTGCGTTCGCGCAAAGGTATGCCAAGCCGTTCTGCAAGATGCATCAGCATGTCGCGGCTTGGAAGCGCCCGCCCGCTCTCGATGAAGCTCAGATGTCGCTGCGATATGTCGGCTTCGAGGGCGAATTCGAGCTGGCTCAGGCGGCGTCGTTGCCGCCATTCGCGCAGATGGTCGCCGAGAGAGCGGGCCGGGTTCATCATGCGGCAGCCGGCAGCTGGTCGATGAAGCCGTGTACGGACTTCAGACGGCCGCCTTCCAATATGGCGAAATCCGTGCCTTTGATCAGCGGTTCGGCATTGGCCGGTCCGAATCCCCAGGAAAAGCGGAGATTGTCGCCATGCCGATCACCGTCGGTGATCAAGGTGAAGCGGAAGCCGGGGAAGCGATCGTGGGCGGCCGTGACCAGCGCATGGATCTGCTCCTGGTTGTCGGCGCGCATCATCGGATCGATGTAGCTGCAGTCCTCCGTCCATGCCTCGGCAATGAGCGCGCGGCGGCGGTTGGCATCAGCCTCGTTCCAGATGGCGATATAACGATCTGCAATGGTGTTAGCGTCAGTCATCGGTCAACTCCTTCGGATCGCCTGAACCGTTCAGGCAGGGCGATCATCGGCGCGTACCGAAGTACTATCAATTACGTCGGAGGTAATCAAAAGCCCATTCTAGAGGCCGAGCCAGATCCTGACGGGATGGGTGGGGTCCGCAAGCAGCTTGATCGCAAAGGCGATGCAGACGATGACGAGCAGCGGCTTGATGAGTTTCGCACCGACGCGCATAGCGAGCCGCGAACCGAGCTGGGCGCCGAGGAATTGGCCAAGCCCCATCGTCAGTCCGACCTTCCACAGGATGGCGCCGGAGAAAATGAAGACGATCAGGCCGCCGAGATTCGATCCGAAATTGAGCAACTTCGTATGCGCCGTCGCCTTCAGCAGGCCGAACCCGGCGAGGGTCACGAAGGCGAGCATCAGGAACGAGCCGGTTCCGGGGCCGAAGGCGCCGTCATAGAAGCCGATCAGCGGCACGAACGTCACGCCGAAAAGTGCGGCACTCATGCGCCGATGCTTTTCGACATCGCCGAGATTGGGTTTCAGAGCGAAATAGAGCGCAATTGCGATCAGCAGGAAGGGCAGGATGATGCGTAGGACCTGGCTTGGCATGACGGTCGCCAGCAACGCACCGAGCATGCCTCCGATGACTGCCATCAACGCCATGGGAAGCTGTTCGCGAAGCTCGACATGTCCCTGCCGGGCGTAAGCGATTGTTGCGGAGGCCGCGCCGCAGATCGACTGCACCTTATTCGTGCCGAGGGTCTGCAGCGGGGGAATGCCCGATAGCAGCATGGCAGGGACGGTGATCAGCCCGCCGCCCCCCGCAATGGAATCGACGAAACCGGCAAAGAATGCTGCGGCGAAGAGCAAAAGCAGGATCTGGAATGTAATCTCGGGCAAGGCGGGAACTCGGAGGCGGGAAATCAGCGGCCTTCTGGCACTTCGTCGACTGCAACGCAATTGCTATCAGGACACACGAGGCGAAATTGACGTGTCGAAAAGTGGCCGCTACAGCTGATATATCGGTCGATGCTGTTGAGAGCGAATATGACGACATATGCCAATTCCACCCGCCGCTATCTTCTGGGTCTTGGCTGCGAGCGCGGCACGGACTGGAATGAGGTGCGGATGCTTGTGGAAAGAGCATTCCAGGAAGTCGGGGTCGGGAGTGATCAGATTCTGGCCGTTGTATCGATCAACACGCGCATGGACGAACCCGCTATCCTGGTGACCGCGACGCACTTCGGCCTCCCGGCACGCTTCTTCAATGTCGCGACGCTTGAGCGGGAGACGCCTCGCCTGAAGAATCCGTCCGAGCTGGTTTTCGCACATGTCGGCTGCCATGGCGTCGCGGAAGCCGCAGCACTTGCTGCCGCCGGCGCGGATGGAGAGCTCGTGCTTCCCAAGATCAAATCCAACTTTGCCACGGCGGCAATTGCCAGGATCGCCTGAACGCGAAAGCCCGGTCAAATCCGACAAATGATCGATGCGGCTTTGCGGCGGCATTCCGCTGTTAGCAGTTCTCGTGTATGCCCGTAGTCCAAGCATGATCTGCGGCGGAAGGAAATTTCCGGAAGATCAAGCTTATTCAGTAAGTTGATAAGGAAAATTCATGCATAAGGTCATTTATGATACGGATCCGGGCGTCGATGATGCCATGGCGCTTCTCTTCCTGCATCGTCACCCCGATATTGACCTTCTGGGCATAACGACAGTTTTCGGCAACGCCTCGGTCGACACGACGACCCGCAACGCGCTGTTTCTGAAGCGCGAGTGGAATATTCCGTGTCCGGTCGCGCGCGGCGCCAGCGTCACCTTTGACCCCACGCGGCACGAGCGTCCCTGGCCGACCATCGTTCACGGACATAATGGCCTCGGCGATATCGACGTTCCCGAGGCGATCGATCTGCCGGCCGATTCTCGGCCGGCCTATCAGTTCATCATCGATACCGTTCGTTCCAATCCGGGCGAGGTAACCCTGGTTGCCGTTGGTCGGATGACCAATCTCGCGCTGGCACTGAAGCACGATCCCGAAATTGCATCGCTCGTGAAGGGCGTCGTCATCATGGGCGGCAATTTCTATGTGCCGGGCAATGTCTCGCCAGTGGCGGAAGCGAATATTCACGGCGACCCCGAAGCTGCCGATTTCGTCATGACAGCCCGCTGGAAGGTCGTTGTGGTTGGCCTCGACGTGACCTCGATCACGACCATGAGCCGGAGCTACCTGGCCGATATGGCGAGGGACGGCGGACCTGCAGTGCAGCTTCTGTCGGATCTGTCGCAATCCTATATCGATTTCTACAGGCATGCCGTCGAAGACGGCATGATGGTACATGATAGCTGCGCCTGCGTTTATGTCGTGGCGCCCGAACTGTTCGATACGATCCAAGGCCCCGTGCGTGTCGTCTGCGGCGGCATTGCCGATGGCCAGACCATTGTCAAGCCGAATGGCCGCCATTTCCCGCCGGGCGATTGGGACAATCTGCCGAACCAGATCGTCTGCACCGGCATTCGCTCGCAAGAGGTCATCGATCTTATTCGAGACGGGATTTTGGAAAAGGTGAAGCACTGAGATCCATGCGGAGGGAACGATGGCGCTCCCTTCGCCTTCCCGCTCAGGCGCTACATATGTTTTACCGTTTTTTCGTTGGGATATTCAAACGTCCGGATATGTTGAATCCGGAAGCCCGGGCGACGCGCCCCTTGTTTTTTGCCGCCTGTCGTCCCTGGCAAAGACCATAGCGCGCCATCGCCGCATTTCGGATCATCCATCGCTTATTATCCGTAATGGAACGACATCAGGCTGCCACCGTCTTATCCCGTTCTCAACGTTGCAATTTCAGTCATCCGGGCATAGGACACAGAGGATGAACGATACCGCTTTTTCCAGTCTGCCGGCCTTGGAGCCGGGATCCGTCTGGCTCGTCGGCGCCGGGCCGGGAGACCCGGGGCTTCTGACGTTGCTGGCCGCCAAGGGATTGGCCGAGGCGGATGTCATCGTGCATGATGCGCTCGTGAACGAAGATTGCCTGAAGCTCGCCCGCCCGGGCGCTGTGCTGGAATATGCCGGCAAGCGCGGCGGTAAACCCTCTGCCAGACAACGGGATATTTCATTGCGGCTGGTGGAGCTGGCGCGCGCGGGCAAGCGCGTTCTGCGTCTCAAAGGCGGCGATCCCTTTGTTTTCGGCCGCGGCGGCGAGGAAGCGCTGATGCTCGTTCAGCACGGCATTCCGTTCCGCATCGTGCCAGGCATTACGGCCGGCATCGGCGGATTGGCCTATGCCGGCATTCCCGTCACCCACCGAGACATCAACCATGCCGTCACCTTCCTGACAGGTCATGATTCGTCCGGCGTCGTGCCCGATGCGATCGACTGGGAGGCCATCGGCAAGGGATCGCCTGTCATCGTCATGTATATGGCGATGAAGCATATCGCCCAGATCAGCGCCAATCTTATCGCTGCGGGGCGTTCGGCGGATGAACCCGTCGCCTTCGTCTGCAATGCGGCGACGTCCGCGCAGCAGGTCCTGGAGACGACGCTCGGACGTGCGTCCGACGATGTCGAGGCTTCCGGCTTCGAGCCGCCGGCGATCGTGGTCGTCGGCGAGGTGGTAAGGCTTCGGCCATCGCTCGATTGGCTTGGTGCTCTTTCCGGACGCACGTTGCTGCCGGCAGCCGAAATGCCGGGTGGGAACGGGCACAAGGTGCCGGCATGAGCGGCCTTCTGATCGCGGCACCCTCGTCAGGCTCCGGCAAGACAACGTTTACGCTTGGTCTGCTGCGGGCACTGCGAAACAAGGCTATTGCGGTCGCACCCGGCAAGGCCGGACCGGATTATATCGATCCCGCCTTCCATGCGGCGGCTGTGGGTTCAGCTTGCCTCAACTTCGACCCATGGGCGATGCGAGCCGAACTGATTTCAGCGAATGCCGCGCTTCATCGCGTCGGCGGACGGATGCTGGTCATCGAGGGAATGATGGGGCTGTTCGACGGTGCGGCCGATGGCACCGGCACGCCTGCGGACCTTGCCGCCCTGCTTGGCCTTTCGGTCGTCCTCGTCATCGACGCCTCCCGCATGTCGCAATCGGTTGCAGCTGTCGTTAGCGGCTTTGCCAATTTCCGCGCCGATATTCGTATTGCCGGTGTCGTTCTCAATCGCGTCGCTAGCGACCGGCACGAGAAAATGCTGCGTCAGGCTCTGAACGCCGTTCGCATGCCCGTTGTCGCGGTCATTCGCAGCGGCAGCAGCCTCGTATTGCCGGAGCGGCATCTCGGGCTCGTTCAGGCCGCAGAGCATGAGGCGCTTGAGCATTTTATCGAGGCCGCGGCCGCGGTCGTCTCGGAGACCTGCGATTTCGATTTGCTTTTGCGGGCAGCGCAGCAGCACGTCGTCCGTCCATCCGTGGCGAATATCGCGCGTCTAATGCCATTCGGCCAGCGCATTGCCGTGGCGCGGGACATCGCTTTCGCCTTCTGTTACGAGCATATGCTGCTTGGCTGGAAACGGCGCGGCGCGGAAATATCCTTCTTTTCCCCTCTGGCGGACGAAGCGCCCCCGGCCGATGTCGATGCCGTCTATCTGCCGGGCGGCTATCCGGAGTTGCACGCCGAAAAGCTTGCCGCCGCCCAGCATTTCCGGGATGGCGTGAAGGCGGTCGCGGCGCGTGGGGTGCGTGTCTATGGCGAGTGCGGTGGATACATGGTGCTCGGCGAGGGCCTTCTGGATGCGGCCGGCAACCGTCATCAGATGCTCGGCCTCTTACCCGTCGTTACCAGCTACGAAAAGAGACAGCGTCATCTCGGCTATCGGCTCGTGGCGCCGCTTGACGGCTCCTTCTTCGAAAAACCGATGACGGCGCATGAGTTTCACTATTCGACGATCGTATCGGAAGGCGAAGCGGACCGCTTGTTTGCAGTCAAGGATGCGCTGGGAACGGATCTGGGCTTGGCCGGTCTGCAGCGGGCCAATGTCGCAGGCTCCTACATGCATCTGATCGATCTTGCCGGCGAGGCCGCATGACGGACAGGATCGTCCATGGCGGCGGCATTACCGCAGCGGCACGCCAGTATGGCGGACGCCCAGAGGAGTGGCTGGATCTGTCGACGGGTATCAATCCCAATCCCGTCTCCTTGCCAGAGATCCCCGTGTCGGCATGGCATCGGCTGCCGGATCAGCATCTGCAGGAGAGCGCGCGCGAGGCGGCGAGGGAGTATTATCGCAGCGGAGATATCCTGCCGTTGCCCGTTCCCGGTACGCAATCGGTCATCCAGTTGCTGCCGAGGCTCATGCCCGGCGGCGGCGTCGCTATCCTGTCGCCGACCTATGGAGAATATGCGAGGACCTTCACGCTGGCGGGCATGCGGGTTCGTCAGGTCCAGGCGATCGCCGAGCTCACCACAGATGATAGGCTGGTCGTTGCCGTCAATCCCAACAATCCGGATGGGAGAACCCTGTCTTTCGAGCAGTTGCGGCACCTGCATGACAGGCAGCGCGAGCAAGGCGGCATTCTTCTGGTCGATGAGGCCTTCGGCGACACTGAGCCGGCGGCAAGCCTGGCACCTTTTGCCGCCTCCATGCCGAACCTCGTTATCTTCCGCTCCTTCGGAAAGTTTTTCGGCCTGGCCGGCCTGCGGTTGGGTTTCGTGATTGCCGAAGGCACGATCCTGAGCCGCTTCGAGGATTGGCTTGGACCCTGGGCGGTTTCCGGACCTGCGCTTTCCATTGCGGCGTCTCTTATGGAAAGCGACACGATAGCCATCAGGAAGCGCATCCTGGAACGGCATTCGGCGTTGGAGGCGGTTCTGCGCCGCTCACATCTCGATATCGCCGGAGGCACGGCGCTGTTTGCATTGGTTGCAGACAATCGGGCCGAGGGCATATATACGCATCTCTGTCGTCACCGCATCCTGGTCCGCAAGTTCGATTATGCGCGCAATTGGCTGCGTTTCGGACTGGCGCCGGATGAAGAGGCGGATCGAAGACTCGCCGGGGCACTGGAGTCGGATGATTTTAGGTCGAACCGACCTAAAATCTGAATCCGCTCTGGAATCAAAGCAGTAGAGCATGATGTCGCCCGAAAGCCGCTTACAGTTTTCGGCATCATGCCCTAGAGGAATATTCGACATGACCGCCGACGAACATTTGCTCATTCTGGTTCTTGCTTTGCTGCTCGACCGCATCGTCGGCGATCCGGATTGGCTTTGGCAGCGCTTTCCGCATCCGGTCGTGCTGTTCGGCAAGGCGATTTCATCCTTCGATCGCCGGTTCAATGCCAAACACCTGCCCGGCGTGCTTCGCCGCCGCAATGGAGTCATGTCGATCGTCGCACTGTCGATGGGAGCGATCATCGCAGGCTGGGCCATCCACGGCTTTCTCGCATTCTTCGGCTGGCTCGGCATATTGGTCGAGGCGGGGCTCGTGGCGGTTTTCATGGCGCAGAAGAGCCTTGCCGACCACGTCAGCGAGGTATCGCGGGCATTGCGCACAGATGGGCTGGAAGGGGGGCGTCTGGCAGTCGCGCGCATCGTTGGCCGCGATCCCGAGACGCTGGATGAACCGGGTATCTGCCGCGCGGCCATCGAAAGCCTGGCCGAGAACTTTTCCGACGGCGTCGTCGCGCCGGCTCTGTGGTACGGGTTTTTCGGGCTGCCGGGACTCTTTTTCTACAAGATGCTCAATACCGCCGATTCGATGATCGGGCACAAATCCGAAACCTATGTCGATTTCGGCCGTGCGGCCGCGCGCCTCGACGATATGGCCAACTGGCCGGCCGCACGTCTGTCGATCCTGCTGATCGCTGTCGGCGCCCTGGTCAAGCGAGGTATCTCCGGGCTTGGAGATGCGATCCGCATCGCGGTCCGGGATGGCGGACTGCACCGTTCGCCGAATTCCGGCCGTCCGGAAGCCGCGATGGCCGGAGCGCTCGATATCCAGCTTGCCGGCCCGCGAATCTACGGCGGAGAGCTTGTGCGTGAGCCGATGATCAACGGCGCCGGCCGCGACACGGCAACCGTCAGCGACATCGAAGCCGGCATTTCCATCTTCTATTCCGCATGTTCGATGCTGACGTTCCTCGCCTTCGTCGGCTTCCTGCTGCTGCTGTGAGCGTTTCCGAATTAAGCAATTGCTCACTATATGTATTAATTTGGTATAATTAGCATAGCGATAGACTCTCCCCTCGTCTGAATTGCTTCAAGAGGAAGCAAACAGTCGGAGGGGCAAGATGAAGCGCGTCGCATTAGCAGCAGCGGCATGTCTATGCATGCAATTTCATACCGTTTCGGCCCAAGCCGGAGGTGTTCTTGCGGTCGTTGATCTTCGATCGCAAACAATGACCGTTTCCGAAGATGGGGCTTTCAAGTATCGCTGGCGGGTATCGACAGCGCGCAGGGGCTATGTCACGCCGATCGGTTCCTATACCGCTAAATGGCTGTCGAAGGATCACCGTTCGAAGAAATATGACGATGCGCCGATGCCCTATGCCGTGTTCTTCAACGGCGGTTACGCCGTCCATGGCACTTATGAAGTGCGGCAGCTTGGCCGGCCGGCTTCGCATGGCTGCGTGCGGCTCGATACGCGCAATGCCGCCACCTTTTTTGCGATGGCGTCGGATGTTGGGCTCCACAATACACGTATCGTAATCAGCGACTAGTTCCTCGCGGGTTGGCCGGCTGTCGCAGGATCGCGGCCCGGCCGCAATCCTGCCGCATCTTGCGCGCATGTCGCCGTAATTCCGCAATTGTGACGAGAGCGTCATTTTTGCGTTTACGCAACAGTGCTTCGCCAAATTGCCGGGGGTTCCGGTGGAAACCATTGGCTTTTGGAATGGATTTCCCTATGAGGGGGATTGAATTATTATTTCAAGAGGTATGGGCAGTGACTGCTACATTTGACAAAGTTGCCGACATCATCGCTGAAACCAGCGAAATCGACCGTGACACGATCACCCCGGATAGCCACACGATCGACGACCTCGGCATCGACAGCCTGGACTTCCTGGATATCGTTTTCGCTATCGACAAGGAATTCGGCATCAAGATCCCGCTGGAAAAGTGGACGCAGGAAGTCAACGAAGGCAAGGTCTCGACGGAAGAATACTTCGTGCTGAAGAATCTCTGTGCGAAGATCGATGAATTGCGCGCCGCCAAGGGCTGAGCGACATCCTTGCATTTTTTGACGCCCAGCCGCCCCTGAATGTGGCGGCCGGGCGGTTTCATTCTTAAATAGCGTATCCCGCCTTGCGCAGAGTATTTTGCCGGGCCGGAGCGGAGGGACTGATGCTGCTGGAGTATTTCCAGATGATCGACAGGGTCGAATCCGTCGATCTGTCCAAGGGCCTGTTGAAGGCGCATTCCGTCGTTCCGGCAAAGAGCCCGGTATTTGAAGGCCATTTTCCCGGCATGCCGCTCGTCCCTGGTGTCCTTTTAATCGAAACGATGGCGCAGGCCTCCGGCATGCTGGTGCTTGCCGCGACGAAATTTGCCTACATGCCATTCCTGATGTCGGTCGATGGCGCCAAGATGCGGACTTTCGTGGAGCCGGAAGCCGAGCTGGATATCGAGGCTGAGCTGGAGCACGATGGCTCCGGCTTCGCGGTGACGAAAGCACGCATCACCATTGCCGGAAAGAAGATCTGCGATGCGCAGTTGAAGCTGCGCACCATGCCGTTTAATGAGGTGCCGCTCGCCGATATCGTGCGCAAGCGGGCGGGCGAGGTCGGGCTTCTCGACGCGATCGCCGCCAACGGTTGATGCTGCCGGCCTGTTCGGCGCCGCATTCGAAGAGGATTGATGAATGAGCAAGGCCCAGAATGATGTGGTGATCACGGGTATCGGCATTGTCACCTGCCAGGGAGTTGGCAAG
>JBCNPI010000510.1:0-3142 GCA_039593415.1 Rhizobium sp.
TGACCACGGTTGACCCAGACCTTGTTCTTGATACCGAGATCATGAGCCGACATGAGGTCGTAGCGGAAGGAAGACGAGCAGTGCAGAATGTCCTCGGGGCCACAGCCCAGCATGTCGAACATGTATTCGAAGGCCTGGAAGCGCGGCTTGTAGGCATTGGCCTGCTCGGCCGTATAGACCGCATGGAAGGGCGCACCGAGCTTTGCGACGTTTGACATGATCTGGCTATTCATCGCGTTCGAGAGGATGACGAGTGGAATTTCCTTCGCCACCTTGGCAAGGCCCGCCGGAACGTCGGCGTGCGGCCCCCAGGTCGGGACACGCTCATAAACCATCCTGGCATCTTCCTCCCTGAAGGCGACACCGTTACGCTTGCAGGTCCGCTCGAGCGAATTGTGCACCACCTCCGCATAAGGCTTCCAGTCACCCATGATCTCGTCGAGCCGGTAAGCCGCAAAGTTCTTGATGAACTGCAGCATGGCCTGTTCGTTCAGACGATCGCCATAGAGATCGCGCGCAGCCTCCGCCATCTGGAAATTGGTCAGCGTGCCGTAGCAATCGAAGGTGATATATTTCGGGCGGAAGGTGGTCATGCGCTTCGTCCTTACGTGCTGCCCCTCGAGGCGATTGGTGGAGAACACGATAATAGGATTGCTTTCAGCGCGTGAGCCCACTGATTTTGCGAGGTTCGGAGCAGAAAGTTTCGTATAGCGGCGTTCGTTTGGCATTTGCTTGCAGGAACGGCCTATGAAGACGCCTTTCGCCTGCACTTTCGCGACCGCTGCCTGCGGAGCGGCGGCATAAGATGCGGCGAGGGCGAGCAGCTACGGCGAAAGATACCGTCAACGGCATCGCCTTCAGATAATCTTCCGGCACGGACGCTCCGACACTTGAGCAAAGAAATGCGAGGAGTGCCATGCAGGAGCGACTGATAGAAATCAGACCTTTCGGTCCCGAACATTTGGACGCTGCTGTCCGTTTGTCGCGCGAAGCCGGCTGGCCTCATCGAGTGGAGGACTGGAAAGTCGCCCTGGACCTGAGCAGAGGTGTGGTTGCAATCGGGCCTGATAGTGACGTCGTCGGCACCACGCTCCTGACACCTTACGAAATGGACTGCGCCACGATCAACATGGTGATCGTGGCTGAAAGCATGCGCGGACGCGGACTGGGACGCCGTCTTATGGAGGCTGCCTTGGCTCTTTCGGACAATCGTCCCCTGCGGCTCACAGCGACTACCGATGGCCTGCCCCTCTATGAAAAGCTGGGGTTTCGCCAGACCGGTGCCGTCGTTCAACACCAAGGTCCTGCCGCGCCAACCGAAAAACCGGGAAATACCGAAGCGGCGACCAAGGCCGATATCCCGGCCATTACAGCTCTCGACCGCGAGGCTTTCGGCGCCGACCGCTCAGCTCTCATCGCGCGATTTGCGAATCTGGGTGAATTCGCGATCATCCGCCGCAACGGCAAAGTCGCCGCTTTCGCCTGCCTTCGTCCCTTCGGCCGAGGCGAGGTCGTGGGGCCGGTCGTCGCCCCAGACATAGAAGATGCGAAATCGCTTCTATCCCACTTCATGAACCGGAAAACCGGCGCGTTCCTGCGTGTCGACACCGGTGCGCAAACCGGTCTCGGACCGTGGCTCGCCAGCCATTCGCTTGTCCATGTCGGTGGCGGCATCACCATGGCGAACCCCGTTATCGAGCGCAGCAATTCCTCGACCGTCACCACTTTCGCCCTCGCCAACCAGGCGCTTGGCTGATCCGGAGAAGACCATGTACAGCAATTCCCTCATCGAGCTCGATCGCGCCCATCTGGTGCATCCGGTCGCCTCCTACCGTGGCCACGAGCAGCAAGGCGTGCGCGTGCTTTCATCCGCCAAGGGAGCAACGATCACCGATGCTCAAGGCCGCCAGTTGATCGATGGCTTCGCGGGGCTTTGGTGCGTCAATGCCGGCTACGGTCACGAAACGATCGTGGAGGCGGCGGCGCGCCAGATGCGTGAGCTTCCCTATGCGACAGCCTATTTCGGTCTCGGCAGTGAATCGGCCATCCGCCTTGCCGCCGAGCTCGCCGAGCGCGCACCAGGCGACCTCAACCACATCTATTTCACGCTGGGCGGCTCGGACGCCATCGACAGTACAGTCCGATTCATTCGGTACTACTGGTTTGCCCGCGGCCAACCGCAGCGCGATCAGTTCATCTCGATCGAGCAGGGCTATCACGGCTCTTCGACGGTCGGCGCCGGGCTGACTGCCCTGCCCAACTTCCATGCCGGCTTCGGCGTTCCCCTCGACTGGCAGCATAAAATTCCGTCGCCCTATCCTTATCGCAATGCCGTCGGGCAGGATCCGAATGCCATCATCCAAGCGTCTCTCGCGGCACTCAGGGCGAAGGTCGACGCGATTGGAGCAGACCGGGTCGCCGCCTTCTATGCTGAACCGATCCAGGGCTCGGGCGGGGTGATCGTCCCGCCGAATGGATGGATGAGGGCCATGCGGGAGCTATGCAAGGAGCTCGACATTCTCTTTGTCGCCGACGAAGTGATTACCGGCTTTGGCCGGACAGGCCCGCTTTTTGCCTGTTCCGAAGACAAGATCGTTCCCGATTTCATGACAGCAGCGAAGGGGCTCACCTCCGGCTACGTTCCGATGGGCGCAGTCTTCATGGCGGATCATGTCTATCAGGTCATTGCCGATGGAGCGGGAGCCTCTGCGGTGGGTCATGGTTACACCTATTCCGCTCATCCCGTCAGCGCAGCCGTCGGCCTGGAAGTTTTGAAACTCTACGAAGGCGGACTGCTCGAAAACGGCACAAAGGCCGGCGTGAGGCTGATGGCCGGCCTCGAGAGCCTGAGAGATCATCCCCTGGTGGGCGATGTCCGCGGTCGCGGCATGCTGGCTGCGATCGAGCTGGTCGTGGACAAGGCCGCAAAAACGCCGCTGCCTGCGGAGGCCCAACCATCGCGTCGGATTTTCGACCGGGCTTGGGAAAACGGCCTGGTGGTCCGCGCCTTCGCCAATGGCGTGCTGGGGTATGCCCCACCGCTATGCTGTACGGATGCCGATATCGACGCGATCATCGAACGAACGAAAAGCACGCTTGATCAGACGCTCGAAGATCCCGACGTCCGCCGGGCACTCAAGGG
>JBCNPI010000511.1:0-3133 GCA_039593415.1 Rhizobium sp.
GGCCGCCCTGCACCTTCGGCGGCTGACGCAGGCGATAGCTGCTCGAATCGGCATTGCCGGTCTTCTGTACATAAATCACGTCGCCGGGGCTCAATACCCCGCTCGGCGATCTGGCCGACTTGCCGCCTGCCGAGCGGAAGGCCCAGCGCATGTCGGCAGCGGCGATCGTACCGCGCTTGCGCTCCGCCGAAACCTTGCCTGCAGCATCGACGCGCGGCTGCAATCCGATATCGACGGCCTGATCGGAGACAGAAAGGACGGCCGCAACCTGCCATTCCGGCACGTCGCTGAGTGCCGGAACCTTGGCCAGCTCGGCTCCCCAGTCCTGCGAGGTCGCAATCTGCTTGATCGGGCCGCGATAGCCGCGACGCTCGTCATAGTCGACCAGGCCATCCTGCAATGCCTTGCGGGCTTCGAGCTGCATCTGCGGGTCGAGCGATGTGCGCACGGAAAGACCGCCCTCGTAGAGGGTCTTTTCGCCGTACTGGTCGATCAGCTGGCGGCGAACCTCTTCGGCGAAATAGTCGGAAGCAAAGAGTGACGGGCCGCTCTTTGGCGGCACGACGCCAAGCGGCTGCTTCTTTGCTTCTTCGCCGTCGCTCTGGCTGACATATCCGTTCTCGACCATGCGATCGATCACCCAGTTCCGGCGGGTGAGCGCTGCTTCGGCGCGACGGAAGGGATTATAGTTCGAAGGGCCTTTGGGAAGCGACGCTAGGTAAGCCGATTCGGCGATGGTCAGCTCGTTGACCGACTTGTCGAAATAGGTGAGCGCCGCGCCGGCGATACCGTAGGAATTGAGGCCGAAATAGATCTCGTTCAGATAAAGTTCGAGGATCTTGTCCTTGCTATAGGCCTGTTCGATGCGGAAGGACAGGATCGCTTCCTTGATCTTGCGATCGAACGTCTGATCGGCGGACAACAGGAAGTTCTTGGCGACCTGCTGCGTGATGGTCGACGCACCGACGAAGCGGCGGCCGGAACCGATATTCTGGAGGTTTACCGCTACGGCGCGGATGAGACCGCCGATATCAACGCCGGGATGGTTGTAGAAATTCTTGTCCTCAGCCGAAAGGAACGCTGCCTTGACGCGATCGGGAATGGCCTGGATCGGCACGAAAAGCCGGTTTTCCCGTGAATATTCCTTCATCAGCGCGCCGTTGCCGGCATGAATGCGCGTCGTTACGGGCGGCGCGTATTTGGCAAGCACCTCATAGTCGGGAAGTTCCTTCGAGACCACGCTCAGATAGATGGCAGCCGCGGCCGCTACCCCCAGAAACAGGAGGCAGCCCAGCCCAAAGAAATATCCAATCAATCTGATCATATGATACTACCGGTGCTTGTTCTTCTTAAGGCACGCGTGCGAGATAATCGCACAACCACGGGCGTTTTGCATGCTCGCGGTGTTAATGCAAGACGGCAGCGAGACAAAGCCGTGAGTCATCCGCGAGCAAATGATACTTCGCTGTAACGGCGGGAATGTGAGCAAAATAGGGCTCGCCTCCGCTATTCCCAGTTTCATTCAGTTCTAATATTTAACGCTGTTACATGGAAGCCACGGCCGCCCGTCACATTTGGCATATCAGCCGCCATTCGCGATGATTGATACGCGATATTGTTTTACCGCCTCCGTCAGCCGGTCGGCCACCTTCTGCCGCCAATCGGGATCGAGCAGCAGCTTTTCGTCCTCCTTGTTGGAGAGAAAGCCGAGTTCGAGCAGGATCGAGGGCACATCCGGGGCCGTCAGGACTTGGAAACCGGCGTGGCGATGCGGATTGTTGATCATCGATATCTGGCCGTTGAACGATGACAGCACATCCTGCGCCAGCGAAATGGAGAAGGCCTGCGTCTCGCGCCGGGTCAGATCCATGAGAATATCGGTGACGGCGGCCGGCTGCGCCTGGGATTCGGCCCCAGCGATCTGATCCGAGTTGTTTTCGCGATCGGCCACTTCGCCGGCGAGCCGGTCCGAAGCCTTGTCCGAGATCGTATAAACCGTCGCGCCGCGAATATCCTTCTGCTTCAGCGTGTCGGCATGCAGCGAGATGAAGAGCGATGCATGATTTTGCCGGGCTATCGTCACGCGCTCCGACAGCGTCAGGTACTGATCCTTGTCGCGTGTCAGGAAAGCCTTGATGCCGGACTGCGCATTCAGCTTGTCGGCCAGGATCTTGGCGAAGGCGAGCGTAATGTCCTTTTCCTGAGTAGTGCCGTCTGTGCCGGTCGCGCCCGCATCGATACCGCCGTGGCCGGCATCGACGGCAACAAGGAAAGCATTCGGATCGGCCTTTTGCGTCGGCTCGACCGGGCCGACATCCTTGGCGGTGTCCTCATTCGTCCAGCTTTGCTTTTTCACCAGCTCCGCGAATTGCTCGGCAGGCAGCATCTCGGCATCGAGCACCAGTCTCTGACCCTTGCCGCTTTCATCCGCCTGGACCTTCGCGGCAACCAGCTTCACGGGCTTCTTCGCCGTCAGAACGATGCGGGCGCTGTCCGCATCCATCGTGCCGAAACGAATATCCCTGAAAAGGCCGGCGGGCTTGAGATCGCCCGCTGGAAAGCCGAACGCCGTTGCCGGCAGGTCAACAACGATGCGAACCGGATTGTCAAGGTAATGAACGGTGAAGGTTGGCGCTCGATCCATGTCGATGACGATGCGCGTGCGTGCATCGTCGCCGGCTATACGCGCGCCGTAAGCAAGCAAAGGGTCCGCAGCCGCCATGGGCGCAAACACCGAAACCGAAACCAGAATCGTCAGAACAAAGGCCGTTGCCGAAAATCGCAAAGCCCTCACGCCACTCTCCGCCACATGCCGCAATCCCTTTACCAAATGTCCAACGCGCCCCATATTGGTTCCGGCGTTGTTTTTGAAGCCCCAATAACAGGAACCAGGTCTGACGCGATGGCCGCATCCGGTGATGCGCCGGGAGACGAATCGACAAGATATCCTCCCGCATCCTCATCATCCGACGAATCCATCAATATTATGGCATACTTGGCTTTTCCCTTGCTATTGTGACAGATAAAACATACAACGCATATTAGGGTAGAAGTGTTGACGGGATAGAGTCGTCGCAACGGCAGCCGCCTCGAGTACCAGGCGCCAATAAGCGGCATTCATCCGACGTCTGCA
>JBCNPI010000512.1:0-3131 GCA_039593415.1 Rhizobium sp.
AGCGCATGTAGCTGTGCGGTGGAGCGTCCTGCCGAACGATCAGCATGCCACCGAGATTCCAGGCGACATGGTCGGCCGGAAATCCGGCTTCCTGCGGGATATTGTCCGGCAGCCGGACGTCGGCCAAAGGGGCGACATAGGATTGCCATGCGGCAAATTGCGCAGCCGGTTCAAGGTCGCGCGTGGAAAATTCTAGTGGCCGGAGAGCCGGTGGTGGCAACGGTTCGTCGGCCGCGGCTCTTTCTGGCCGCGGAAAGCGGCGACGCTCGGCCCGCGAGGGCTTCCGCTCCTTGCGCCATGGCTGCTCGTCCGTCTCGATCGACGCAGATTCGGCGTGTTCTTCGCGTCGCAAATCAGACAATCCGGCCTCCTCGAATGTCGCCGGGATAGAAAATGATCATTGCCGTCAACTCTTCATCTGCAGTTCAGGCAGGCAGCAATTCTCCCCGCTTCGATTGAATAATGTTCGAAACCTGTTCCGGGCTGTCTTTCCCAATGGCCCGTTGCAATTCCCGCCGTATCCCGAGCACTCTCATGACATCATACCTTCATTTGCGGCGCGTTTTCGAAAAGGCAAGCCTTGCGGGTCATCAACCCTAGATTCCCGCAGCAATTGCCCTAAAATAAGGCTGCGAACCCGAGCCGGCCTGTATCGTGCCGATGTATTCTATAGCTCAAACAGCGGCATACCCATTCAAGTTTTCCACTCATGCCTAAATGAAAACTCACTCCACGCGGGACCCTTTGCAAAGCCGGTTTGAAACTATTCCGTTTTTGTTGTGCCTTCCGGCTGTTCGGCAGAGTAATGGCGCGACAATTTCGCGAGGCATGGACAATGGAGCAGATGCGCCAGAGAATACGCCAGCTCGGTTTCGCACCGGGTCATTTCGAGCCGGTCCCTTGAACACAATCACGGATGGCTCTCAAGACAAGCAGACAAGGCTTGGCACGGCTTGGCCGCTATCATATTTTCGCCAGGTTCTTTAACAGCGCGTCTTGCGAGCGACTAGTTCCGTTTTTCGCAGACCCTATGCGTGATTTGCATTTGCCCATCCAGCCGAGCTTGCCTATGCAAATATCAACTGTAGTTTCTGGAATGAGAGATGACTGACCCCTCGATAATCCCCGTCTTTGATGGCCACAACGACGTGCTGCTCCGGCTGCGCCGCGGCGGCTCGAATTCCGTCGATGCCTTCCTGAATGGCGAAGCTGCCGGGCATATCGATTTGCCCCGCGCCCGTCGTGGCGGCCTGGCAGGCGGCCTCTGCGCGATATTCATCCCTTCGCCGGATCAGCCGAGGTCCGAAAATACGGATTTTGCAACACCTGCCCAACCGGATGCGCTGAACGAAACATTGGCCATGGCCCGGCTTCTTTTTGCGATCGAAGCCCGGTCGGAGGGCGCGGTGAAGGTTTGCCGTTCGGCTGCCGATATCAAGCGGGCGATCACCGAGGATCGGTTTGCGGCCGTATTCCATATCGAGGGTGCGGAGGCGGTGGCGGCCGACCTGGATGCCCTCTACATCCTGCACCAGGCCGGCCTTCGCACGCTCGGGCCTGTATGGAGCCGCGCGAACGTCTTTGCCCACGGCGTGCCTTTCCGCTTCCCCTCGGCGCCGGACATCGGCCCGGGCCTGACCGATGCTGGCAAGGACCTGATCCGTGCCTGCAACGAGCTCAAGATCATGATCGATCTCTCGCATATGAACGAGCAGGGATTTTGGGATATCGCGAAACTGTCGAATGCGCCGCTGGTCGCCTCCCATTCCAACGCGCACGCGCTTTCCCCGCATAGCCGCAACCTGACCGACAAGCAGCTTGACGCGATTCGCGATACTGGCGGTCTGGTCGGCATCAACTTCGGCGTGCTGTTCCTGCGAAACGATGGCGTGAGGAATACGGATACGCCGCTCGATCTCCTCGTCCGTCATGTCGCCTATATTGCCGAGCGGATCGGTGTCGAGCATGTGGCGCTTGGTTCCGATTTCGACGGCACGACCATCCCGCAGTCGCTTGGAGATGCCAGCGGCCTGCCGAAGCTGATCGATGCCCTGCGAGCGCATGGGTTCGATGGCCAGGCGCTCGCAAAGATCGCCCATCAAAACTGGATTCGTGTCCTCGAGCAGACCTGGGGCGGCTGAGGACGCCCTTTCGTTTCGTCGACGCGCCCTGTTTG
Source organism: Rhizobium sp. (assembly GCA_039593415.1). GTDB lineage: Bacteria > Pseudomonadota > Alphaproteobacteria > Rhizobiales > Rhizobiaceae > Rhizobium. The sequence continues at coordinate 2,177 of JBCNPI010000512.1, forward strand.
GAGCCTATCCGATGCGTCTGGAAGGCGCGGCGGCTTCGCTGAGATTGCGATATTCGCTCGCCGGATGCGGTGCGGCGAGTCTCGGGCCGCTGCCGCCGAGCTTCTCGCGCAGCGTGCCTGCGCGGTACTCGGTCTTGTAAACGCCGCGCTTCTGCAATTCGGGCACCAGAAGATCGACGGAATCCTCGAAGCTTTCGGGCGTGACCGCATAAGCGAGATTGAAGCCGTCGACATCCGTATCCTCGATCCATTCCTGCATGAGGTCCGCAACGGTCTGGGGCGAGCCGACAAAGACCGGGCCGAAGCCGCCGATGCCGACCCAATCTGCCATCTCGCGCACCGTCCATTCCTTGCCGGGATCGATTGTCGTGAAGGTCTCGACGGCGGATTGCACCGCGTTTGTATAGCGGTGGCGAAGCACCTCGTCGGGAGAGAACTGGCCGAAATCGATACCGGTCCAGCCCGAAATCAGCGTCTGCGCGCCTTCGAGGGAAACATATTGGCGATATTCGTTGAATTTGCGCTGCGCCTCGGCATCGGTCTCGCCGAGGATGACGGTCTGGAGATTGAAGGACAGAATTTCGCGGGGATTGCGGCCGACGCGCTCTGCGGCCTCGCGAACATTGGCGACATAGCGTTTCAAGACCGCTTTTGAAGGTGCTGCCACGAAGATGCACTCGGCATGTGCGCCGGCGAAATCCTTGCCGCGACTGGAGGCTCCTGCCTGATAGAGCACGGGGGTACGCTGTGGCGACGGCTCGCTGAGATGAATGCCGGGAACACTGAAATGCTTGCCCGAATGGCGGATCGGATGCACCTTTTCCGGTCTCGTAAAGATGCCCCTCTCGCGGTCGCGAATGACGGCGTCGTCCTCCCAGCTGCCCTCCCACAGCTTGTAGCAGACTTCGAGATATTCCTCGGCCAGCGCATAGCGGTCGTCATGCTGCGTCTGCGC
>JBCNPI010000513.1:0-3130 GCA_039593415.1 Rhizobium sp.
CCTCCATTCCAGCAATGCGGAAAGCTTAGTTGACGGCCTTGTCGACCAGCTTGTTCTTGCCGATCCAGGGCATCATGCCGCGCAGCTTGGCGCCGACTTCTTCGATCTGGTGGCTGTCGTTGTTGCGGCGGATACCCTTGAAGCGGGCAGCGCCCGAACGGTATTCCTGCATCCACTCGGAGGTGAACTTGCCGGTCTGGATGTCCTTCAGGACGCGCTTCATCTCAGCCTTGGTTTCTTCGGTGATGATGCGCGGACCGGTGACGTATTCGCCCCACTCGGCCGTGTTCGAGATCGAGTAATTCATGTTGGCGATGCCGCCTTCATAGATCAGGTCGACGATCAGCTTCACTTCGTGCAGGCACTCGAAGTAGGCCATTTCCGGAGCGTAACCAGCCTCGACCAGCGTTTCGAAGCCGGCGCGGATAAGCTCGACGAGACCGCCACAAAGAACGACCTGTTCGCCGAAGAGGTCGGTTTCGCACTCTTCGCGGAAGTTGGTTTCGATGATGCCCGAACGGCCGCCGCCAACGCCGCAGGCGTAGGAGAGAGCGAGTTCAAGCGCGTTGCCGGAAGCGTTCTGATGAACGGCAACGAGGCAGGGAACGCCGCCGCCCTTCTGGTATTCGCCGCGAACCGTGTGGCCCGGGCCCTTCGGAGCGATCATGACGACGTCGACCGAAGCCTTCGGCTCGATGAGGCCGAAGTGAACGTTGAGGCCGTGCGCGAAAGCGATCGCTGCGCCGTCACGGATGTTCGGAGCGATGTCGGCCTTGTAGATGTCGGCCTGCAGTTCGTCCGGGGTCGCCATCATCATCAGGTCGGCCCAGGCGGCAGCTTCGGCAACGGTCATGACCTTGAAGCCATCGGCTTCGGCCTTCTTGATCGTTGGCGAACCGGCCTTGAGCGCGATCACGAGGTTCTGTGCGCCGCTGTCCTTCAGGTTCAGCGCATGAGCGCGGCCCTGGGAACCGTAGCCGATGACGGCGACCTTCTTCGACTTGATGAGGTTGAGATCGGCATCACGATCGTAATAGACGCGCATTGTTTGTCCTTCCCTTTGCTTGTCTGGGTGCAGATTTTAAATTGTCAGACGGTCGCGGCTGCTTCCGCCAATACCTTTTCCGTGCCGTAAAGCTTGAGGAAGGCGCTAACCGCCTTCTCAGCCTGACGGCTCGTATCCTTCAAACCGGGCTCGCCGAGCAGCATGCGAACATGCAGATCGGAGACGATGAGCCCGTAAAGCGTGTGATATGCCTCGTCGGCATCAGTGAAGCGCAGCAGTCCTGCCCGCTTGCCGGCATCGATCAAACCGCTGGCGCGGCGGTCGATCTGCCTGCGGCCGCGCTCCAGCAAAAGCTTGCCGAGCTTGGAGCCGTCGCGGTTCGACTGGCCGATTGCCAACCGATTCAAAGCGAGGGAAACATCGCCGGCCAGAACCTCCAGCAGGTCACGCGCGAAAATGACCAGATGCTCATGCAGGCTTGTCGGATTCAGCCGTTCGCCATTGCGCTCGAAGGTGCGAACCTTGCTGGCCTGATAGGTGATCATCGCCGATAGCAGTCCGTCGCGGTCGCCGAACCACTTGTAAAGACTTTCTTTGGAGCAATTGGCGGCGCGCGCAACGCCCGAGGTCGTCAGCGCCTTCTCGCCGCCGTCGACGAGCAAGCGTAGCGCCTGTTCCAGAACGGCGTTCTGGCGCGGCGAAAACTCGCTCGACTGTCCTGCTTCGCTCAGCACGATGGCTACTCCCAAATGCGTACCGTACGGTACGGTTCGTGGCGCTTTATGCAGGACAGCAAACCAGGCGTCAAGCGGAATTCGTTGCTGCACTGCGTTAAAAAGAGAGTGCTTGTCACGCTGCGAAACGATGGCAGCTGCCAGGCGCCGGTCAGTTGATCGAGAAAGCTCGACGCAAATGATTGGTGGGAAATAACATCATCTACTCGGCGGCGACCGCGTTGTTGCGCATCGCCTCCACATCCTTCAGCGGCGGCAGGCCGTAGAGGCGGCTGTATTCCCTGCTGAATTGCGAGGGACTTTGATAGCCGACACGATGGCCTGCCGATCCGACATCGAGCTGTTCGACGATCATCAGCCGCCGTGCCTCATGCAGCCGAAGCTGCTTTTGATACTGTATCGGCGATAGGGCCGTAACAGTCTTGAAATGGTGATGCAGCGAGGAAACGCTCATGCCAACGCGCTCGGCGAGTTCTTCGATGCGCAGCGGCTGCGTATAGTTGCCGCGGAGCCACGCGACGGCACGCGCCACACGGTTGCTCTGGCTTTCCGCCATGGCGATCTGCAGGAGCCGGGGGCCATTCGGACCGGTCAGTAGGCGATAGAGGATTTCCTGCTCGATCAAAGGCGCCATAGCCGGAATATCTTCGGGCCGATCGAGCAATCGGAGCAGTCGCAAGGAGGCATCCAGCAGTTCCGGCGAAGCGGCATTGACCGCAATTCCGCGCACAGGCTCGGCCGTCAGCGCCTGCTTCGGAATGCTGACGCGCGACAGCAGCTCCTTCAACCGTTCGCTGTCGAGCGCCATGCCGAAGCAAAGATAGGGCGTATCGCTGCCGACATTGGTGACCTGCGTCGATACCGGCAGGTCGAGCGCGGTCAAAATATACTCGCCGACACCGTAATTGTAGGTCTCGGCGCCGATTGTCAGGTTCTTGCGTCCCTGAACTACGATTGCAAAACAGGGCCGATAAGCCCCATGCTGCCACACGGTCGCAGCCGACTGCCGATAGAGATTAAGATTGTCTATCGGCGTGCGGTGCTCGCCGTCGCTCGGAGCGAAACGTGCAACGATCGATGCGAGTTCCTGATTGGGATTGAAAGGCAGTGTCATGCGCAACCAACTGTTTTCGAGCAGATATCGATGCCTATCTAGGTAACACCGTTCGATCGCGAAAGACCTGCCACGCATTTAGATTCGCAGGATCGTACATAAAGCTTGCAGGATCGCTCTAACGCTACGGCCCGGTCCTGATGCATGGTGGGCCATCCAAATTCTACTCCCAACCCCTCCGAAAAGATAAGGAAATCTCCCATGCCTATCGCAAAGGGTTATGCCGCTACCGACGCGTCCAAGCCGCTCACGCCATTCACTTTCGAGCGCCGCGAC
>JBCNPI010000514.1:0-3129 GCA_039593415.1 Rhizobium sp.
TCGTCTTCGTTCTCCTGCAGCGCCACTTCATCGCCGGCATTGCCGCCGGCGCAATCAAATAATTCCGGGAGACCCGTATGGCTGAACTGTCCCTTACCAATATCGTCAAACGCTACGGTTCGCTGGAAATCATCCACGGCGCCAATCTCGAGGTGAAGGACGGCGAATTCGTCGTCTTCGTCGGCCCGTCCGGATGCGGCAAGTCCACGCTGCTGCGCATGATCGCCGGCCTCGAAGACATCAGCGGCGGCGAGCTCAAGATCGGCGGCCGCGTGGTCAACGATATGGAACCAGCCGATCGCGGCATTGCCATGGTTTTCCAGTCCTATGCCCTCTACCCGCATCTGACCGTCGAGCAGAATCTCAATTTCGGCCTCCGTATGAACGGCAATCCCAAGGCCGACACCGACCGCCGCGTGAAGCAGGCAGCCGAGATCCTGCAGATCACGGAGCTAATGCAGCGCCGGCCGAAACAGCTCTCCGGCGGCCAGCGCCAGCGCGTCGCCATCGGCCGCGCCATCGTGCGCGAGCCGCAGATCTTCCTGTTCGACGAGCCGCTCTCCAACCTCGACGCCGAGCTGCGTGTGCAGATGCGCGTCGAAATTTCGCGCCTCCATAAGAAGCTGGGTACGACGATGATTTACGTCACGCACGACCAGACCGAGGCGATGACGCTCGCCGACAAGATCGTCGTGCTGCGCAGCGGCAACATCGAACAGGTGGGCGCACCGCTCGATCTCTATGACGATCCGGCCAACCAGTTCGTCGCAGGCTTCGTCGGCTCGCCGAAAATGAACTTTCTGCAGGCCGAGGTGACCGACAATCAACCGGGCCGCATCGCAGTCGTGCTCAAGGGCCAGCGCGATGTCCGCCTGACGCTGCCGGTCAGCTCAGCCAGAGTGGAGATCGGCCAGGCGGTGACGCTGGGCGTCCGCCCGGAACACTTCCTCGAAGCCGGACGGGGTGATGTGGACATGACCCTAGATGTCGATGTCGCCGAGCATCTCGGCAATACCAGCTATATCTACGCCAATATCGAAGGTGGCGAGCAGATCGTCATCGAGCGCGAGGAATCCCGCAATACGGGCAACCGCGACAAGCTCACCGTGGCGCTCTCGGCCGCCAAGACATTCCTGTTCGACAGCGCCGGCAACCGATTGCGGTAGGCGCTAGAGCCGGATGATTTTAGGTCGGTCGGTCGACCTAAAATCTGAGTCCGCTCTAGAATCGAAGAAGTAGAGCGTGATGTCGTTCGAAAACCGCATACACTTTTCGGCATCACGCTCTAGCCATCCTCCCAAGACAGCATGCAGATTTAGGAAAGGATCGTTCCATGACCACTGAGACACCAATCCGCTGGGGCATCATCGGCCCCGGCAGGATCGCACAGACTTTTGCCGATGGTATCGCCCATTCCCGCGGCGGCAAGCTGGTGGCGATCGCCAGCCGCAATCCCGACAAGCCGGGCCTCGGCGACAATTTCCCGGGCGCGCGCATCGTTAGCGGTTATGAGGCATTGCTCGCCGACAAGGAAATCGACGCCGTCTACATCGCCACGCCGCACACCGGACATGCCGAATGGGCGATCAAGGCGATCCGCGCCGGCAAACATGTGCTCGTCGAAAAGCCGATCGCGCTTTCGGCCTTTGATGCCGAGGCCATCTATTACGAAGCCAAAAAAGCCGGTGTCTTCGCCGGCGAGGCCTTCATGTATCGCGTCCATCCGCAGACGGCGAAGCTGATCGAGCTTATTAAGAGCGGCGTGATCGGCGAGCTGCGCATCATCCGCACCTCCTTCGGCTTCAACATGGGCAAAGTGAACCCGGAACATCGGCTGTTTGCCAATGAGATGGCCGGTGGCGGCATTCTCGATGTCGGCGGCTATCCGGTTTCGATGGCTCGCCTGATCGCCGGTGCGGCCGATGGCAAGCCGTTCCTTGATCCGGAAAAGGTCTCCGGCGTTGGCCATCTCGGCCAGACCGGCGTCGACGAATGGGCTTCCGCCGTCCTGAAGTTCCCGAACGACATCATCGCCGAAGTGTCCTGCTCGATCATGGCGAACCAGGACAACACGCTGCGCATCATCGGCTCGGACGGCCGCATCGAGGTCAAGGACTTCTGGTTCGCCTCCGGCCACAAGGGCGGGGCCGGCAGGATCGACGTCATCAAGGGTGGCGAAACCCAGACCATCGAGGTCAAGGAGGAGCGTTGGCTCTATTCCTTCGAAGTCGATGCGGCCGGCGATGCCATCCGCGCCGGAAACAAGGAATTCGCCTATCCCGGCATCGGCTGGGCCGATTCGATCGGCAATCTTCGTGTTCTCGACCAGTGGCGCGCTTCGATCGGTCTTGAATATGGTGTCGAGAAGGCATCGAAGCGGACGAAGAATATCGCCGGTGCGGCCGTGACCAAGGGCAACAGCATTCCGAAGCGCAGCATTCCGGGCATCTCAAAGCCGGCATCGCTCGTCACGCTCGGCTTCGAGTTCTTCCCGAATTTCGCAGCCGCATCGCTGACGCTCGACGCCTTCTATGAAGCCGGCGGCAATGCCTTCGACACCGCCTATGTCTACGGCGGCGGAAAGACGGAGAGCATCTTCGGCGACTGGCACACCAGCCGCAACGTGCCGCGCGAGGAAATCGTGCTGATCGGCAAGGGCGCGCACTCGCCGCTTTGCTATCCGGACGTGATCGCCAAGCAGCTCGACCAATCCCTCAACCGACTGAAGACGGACTATGTCGACATCTACTTCATGCACCGCGACAATACCGACGTTCCAGTCGGCGAGTTCGTCGATGCCATGGATGCCGAGGTGAAGGCTGGCCGTATCCGCGGCATCTTCGGCGGCTCGAACTGGACGCGCGCCCGCTTCGACGAAGCGATTGCCTATGCTGAGAAGAACGGCAAGACGGCACCATCAGCCCTTTCCAACAACTTCTCGCTGGCGGAAATGCTGGATCCGATCTGGGCCGGATGCGTTTCGGCTTCCGATGACGATTGGAAGGCTTGGCTCAATGCGAAGCAGATCCCGAACTTCGCCTGGTCGAGCCAGGGCCGCGGCTTCTTCACCGACCGCGCCGGCCGCGACAAGCGCGACGACGAGGAATTGGTGCGCGTCTGGTATTCCGA
>JBCNPI010000515.1:0-3110 GCA_039593415.1 Rhizobium sp.
TTCGCGGAAGAGCTGGCCGAACATTTCGAGCAGGGACGAGAGATTGCGGTCGTCGCGCGTCGAGTGGAAAACGCCCGCGCCGCCATTGCCATAGAGCGGCTTCAGGATGATATCGCCCATCTCATCGCGGAAGCGGCGGATCTCAGCCGGATCGCGCGTGATCAGCGTCTTCGGCATCAGATCCGTGAATTCGGTAACGAAAATCTTCTCCGGCGAATTGCGCACCCAGGCCGGGTCATTGACGACGAGCGTCTTCGGATGGATGCGCTCGAGCAGATGCGTCGAAGTGATATAGGCCATGTCGAAGGGCGGGTCCTGGCGCAGCAGCACGACGTCCATGGTCGAAAGATCGACGCGCTCGGGCTCACCGAGCTCGAAGTGATCGCCCTTGATGTCGCGCAGGATCATGGGCTCGACGGAGGCATAGACCTTGCCGTCGCGCATGCTCAGCCGATCGGGCGTGTAGTGGAAGAGCTTGTAGCCGCGGTTCTGCGCCTCGAGGCTCATGGCGAAGGTGGAGTCGCCCGCAATGTTGATGCTCTTCACATGGTCCATCTGGACCGCAACATTCTTGATACCAGCCATAGTCAGCCCTCGCTCGATTTGCGGACAGATGTAGGTCGGCCCGCCTGCAAACGCAACGGCTATTCAAGGACCTCCGTCAGGGCCGGCCGCGCTTAGGCGGCCAGTCCCTGTGTGCCGCCCTGCCGGACGAAGTTGCGCAGGCGATAGGCCATGGTCAAAGGCTTCGGGAACGGCTTGCGCAGAAAGGCGACCTTGCGCAGATAGGCGTCGATGCGCCATGTCGCCCAAGTGCCGCCGGCGAAATAGGCGACGTCGCCGGCATGCAGGGTGCGCTCGACACCGTCTTCCGTGGTGATATGCACCTCGCCTTCAAGGATCATCACCGTTTCGTCCCAGCCGAAATACCAGCGAAATTCGCCTGCTGTGCAATCCCAAAGCGCCGTCAACGCGGCATCGTCCTGCCCGCGCGAGTGCTCGGCGATGCGGGCGACCGGATTGCCCGATAAAACCCAAGACGGCTCGATCGGAGACGGCTTCATTTCCATTTCGCCGCTGGCGCCGGCCACAAAGCTTTTCGACTGCGGCATTGCGACGACGTCCGGCGCGGCACGCGCAGCAAAGGCCGCCATGCTCGCCAATATCAGTTTCAGAACCATGCAATCCCCCAAATTCCATGCGCGTCTGCCATCTCATCGCATGGAAGGGGTAAGGGTAAAGTTCATCAAACCCAGCGCATTTTAACGATTGCAGCGGTCAGGTGGAAAAACCTTCGATTGTGCAGACGACCATGTCGTGATCGGAGAGCGGCTTGCCCTCCCCGTTGAGAGAGGACACGAGATGGCTCTCGCCGATCTTCAGCCCACGGGTGATGAACCAGTCGAGCTTCATGGTGCGATCGGGAAAGCGCGTGATCAGGCTCGGCCGCGTGCTCGTCTGATCCAGTGGCCCGCCATGGCATTCGAAGCCACGGCTTTCCGCCATGGCGAACAGCGTATCCGTCGAATAGTCGCCGCCTGTGTGATTGCCGGTGTTGAGATCCCCGCCGATCAGGATCGGTAGGCCGGGTGCGAAACCTTCAACCTCGTCGATCAATGCCGCCATCTGACGCTCGCGATAGGCAGCGGTCGCGACACTCTCGAGATGAACGGAAACGGCGGCCATAGGACCAGCTGCGGTCTCGACGATGGCGCCGACGGCGCAGCGATCGCCGATGCGCGGCTGCTCGTTGCTGTCGTTGAACCAGACGGCCTCGCCCGGCAGACGGATCATGAAAGCATCCTTCAGAGCGACAGAGGCCATCAGCGCATTGCCGTGAAAGCCTTTCTCGTTGAAATCGTCCTTGCAGAATGAGCGTTCGATTTCCGAACCCAGGCTCAGTTCCAGAAACTCGACACCATAGGCATAGTTCATGCCGAGTTCGCCGGCGACGATGGCGGTCGGGTCACGCTGCCCAGTGCGGGCCATGCCCAGATCCATCTCCGACAGCAGGACGAGCGGCGCGCCGGTTTCTCGCAGCTTGGCCGCGCTTTCCTCGGGAAAGAGGCAGCGCTCGAGATTCCAGGCAGCGACCGTGAACGGGAAGGACAAGACTTCGATCCCGGCATCCGCACCTCCGACGCGCACCGTATTCAAGCAGAGGAGCGATGAGAGCTTTTCGGCGTGAACGGCAGGGGTCTTTTCAAGCGAAAGGAAGCTCTTGCGCTCCTCCTGGGAGGGAACAGTGAAGGCGGAAACAGTGTTGCGGATCATATTGAGGCCTGTCGAAATGAAAGGAGGCGCGTCGGCAGAAAAATCACGGGCGCTTATCGGCCCGGCAATAGGCTGATTTTGTGACGGTCTTGTAACGCCGCGCTCAAAAGGCATCCGGAAAATGTTGCGGCCAGCGGCCGGGCAGCATCGCGACGATGTCATAGCGCTGCGACAGGCGGGCGAAATCCGGCTGCCGGGCGAGCCAAAGGTCGCTGGCCGCTCGGATGCGTCGCTGCGATGAGAAAGAAACGGCGTCGATCGCCTCCTGTGCACCGCGCCTCGATTTGACCTCGACGAAGACGGCGAGATCACCCTTGCGCACAATGATATCGATTTCGCCGAGCTTGGTGCGATGGCGGATCGCCAGGATGCGGTAGCCCTTGAGCATCAGGAAGACGGCGGCGAGATATTCGGCAACATGGCCGCGCCGCCAGGCCTTTTGCCGCTTCAGCTTCTCGCCGGACCCTGGCTTCGTATCAGCCATGGCGTCCCTTCATGTCGAGCAGGCGCTGATAAAGCTCTTTTCGCGGCAGGCCGGTGAGGCGCGCCGCTTCGGTCGCGGCCTTGGCTGTCGGCATGGTCCCGGCGAGATCGGCGAGGATGGCATCCACATCCGCCTCCGCCGCGACGCTTTCTGCCGGCGGGCCGACGAGCCAGACGATCTCGCCCTTCACATTGTCGACCGCGTCATAGAACGCGGCGAGTTCGGAGAGCGTACCACGTCGGAATTCCTCGAAAGTCTTCGTCAGTTCGCGGCAGACCGCACCCCTGCGCTCACCGCCGAGCACATCGGCGGCGGCGGCAAGGGTCGCGGCGATGCGGTGCGGCGATTCAAA
>JBCNPI010000516.1:0-3110 GCA_039593415.1 Rhizobium sp.
ATCGGTCCCTTGTGAACATTGCATTCGGATTTTTGAGGGAGCGGACACCATGAGCCACCATCACTATTCAGACGGGCAGGTTGGTGAAGAGCGGGAATTCTATGGCTGGGAAGATACGAGCGAAGGCGAGCGGGAATATTATGAGCATGTACGCACCCCACGCGCGTCGATATTGAACAGCACCGTCACCGTGACTGCTATCGTTCTTATTCTTAGCATCGCTTTTGGCTACCGCGCCTCCACCGCGCCGACGCAACGGCCGGCATCTCCTCCAATCGTCGAGAAGATCATGACCGGTCCGCCGACGGATCCCTGCGCCGATGTCTCGCCATATCCCAGGCGGGAGTGCTGATGCGACGGTGAGGCGGCAGTTAACGCTTGTCGTTGCCTTTGTGTCGTCTGCCAATACGGTCCCACAGCTTTGATTTTCCTATTTTGGGTGTTCGCCCGCTTTTGCGACGGGCTGCCTTGAAAAAGCCCGCAGCTCATGATCTTGGCGCTCGGAAGTATATGTAAATGCGCCCCGGGGACAGACTGCGATATGGGTAACATCAAGAAGAGGGTGGTTCTGCACTTCCCTGGTTTCGAGCCGTTGGATGCTGCGGCGCATCGGGCGCGCTACGAGCGTTCTGCACGGCAGAGCGCCGGTGTTTGGGATTTTTCCGCCGAAGTCGGTGAACTCAATAATTTCGGCCGGGCTCCCTATTTCGATGTAACTGCAACGGGTGCGGATTGGCACACGCAAAGCCGCATTCATATCGTCGATCACAACGATCTGGTTGGCGCTTTGAACGGCAGGCCGTTCTTCACGCGATTGCTGCTGGGCTATCGTGCGGCTGCACAGGTAGCTGCCGCGGGCGGTATGGTCGGCTATTTTCGTCACGCCTGGCGCTTCGGCCTGTTCTTCGTCTTTCCCTTTTTGCTGATGCTTGCGGGGCTGCTGATCAGCCTATCGATCGCGTTTGCACCATTCCTGTTTGGGCTGCCGGCCTGGAGCCATATCGGCAGCATCGCATTGGCCGTCGCTTTCTTCCTTTATGTCTTTCTGCCGCAAGCGGAAAAGCTGCATACCTTGCATCTCTTTTCCGACTGGGAGATGGCTGTGGCGATGGCGTGGCTGGACGGGCTCGGCGTCGAACAATGGCTGGAGGCGAGTGCGATCAGCGTGCGTCAGGCGCTGGACGATCCAGATGCCGACGAGTTCGTCATCGCCTCGCACAGCATGGGTTCGTCCGTCGCCGCCCATGTCGTCGGCCTGCTGCTCGAGCGAGAACCGGAGCTGCTTCGGGGCAAGCGCGTGATCTTCACCACGCTTGGCAGCGCCATCCTGCAATGCGCGCTCATTCGGCCGGCCTCGGTGCTGCGCTCACGCGTCGGACTGATCGCCCGCTGCAAGGACATCTTCTGGCTCGACGTTCACTGCCTGACCGATGCGATCCATTTCTATAAGGCGAAGGTTGCGGCTATTTGCGGTCATCCGGATGCCGAGCAGGCTTCGATCCTGTTCGTGCGCTTCAAGCAGATGCTGACGGCGAAGCATTATGCCAAGATCAAGCGCGATTTTCTCCGCGTCCACCGGCAATATGTGCTCGGTCCCGATGTGAGGGCCTTTTTCGATTTTACGCTGATGACTGCCGGTCCGCTGCCAGCCTCGGATTTCGCCGGGTTCTCATTCAAGAAGCTGCCGGAGCTGACGTTCAGCTCCGGCGAGGAAGCGCAGGCGCTCTCAATCGGGCGCTGATGTCTGCAGCGCAAGGGCGTGCAGCACGCCGCCCATATTGCCCTTCAGGGCATCATAGACCATTTGGTGCTGCTGTACGCGGCTCTTGCCGCGGAAGGCTTCCGCGACAACTTCGGCAGCATAGTGATCGCCATCCCCGGCCAGGTCGCGAATCGTCACCTTGGCTCCTGGGATGCCAGTCTTGATCATGTCTTCGATATCGCCGGGGTTCATGGGCATGGGTGGTACCTCGATCTATTCGGCAGCGGCGAGTGCGCCGCCGTCCATGAAGGCAGGAAACCACGATTCATGCGCCTTGCGCAACTGCTCAACCGGAAGCGTTAACAGGCCGTCGATAGCCAGCGCATCGCCGCCGACGGTCCCGAGACGGCGGAAGGGCACGCCGGCACTTTCCGCATTGATGCAGACGAAATCGGCGACATCGGCCGGAATGGTGATGACGTAACGCGCCTGATCCTCACCGAAGAGGGCGGCATGCGGCAGGGTCCTGCATTCGCCGAGATTGACGCGCAGCCCCTTGCCGGAGCCGATCGCCATTTCTGCAAGCGCAAGTGCCAGGCCGCCCGATGAAATGTCATGACAAGCCGTGACCTGGCCATTGCGAATGGCCGAGCGGACGAAATCGCCGTTGCGGCGTTCGGCGAAGAGGTCGACTTCCGGAGCCGGGCCATCGGTCGAGCCGAGAATATCGCGCAGATAGATCGAGGAGCCGAGATGGCTACCGTCGACACCGATCATCAGCACATGGTCGCCCTCGGAAGCCGAGCCGATGCGGGCCATCGTCTTCCAGTCCGGCAGAAGGCCGACGCCGGCAATGGTGGGAGTCGGCAGGATCGCTACGCCATTGGTTTCGTTATAGAGCGAGACGTTGCCGGAAACGATCGGGAAGTCCAGCGCCCGGCAGGCTTCGCCGATGCCTTTGATCGCCCCGACGAACTGGCCCATGATCTCGGGCTTTTCCGGGTTGCCGAAATTCAGATTGTCGGTCGCGGCCAGCGGTTCGGCGCCTGTCGCCGTGATGTTGCGCCAGCATTCGGCCACGGCCTGCTTCCCGCCCTCGAACGGATCGGCTTCGACATAGCGCGGGGTGACGTCGGAGGAGAAGGCCAGCGCCTTGGTCGGATGGCCCTCGACGCGGACGACACCGGCGTCGCCACCGGGAAGCTGCAGCGAATTGCCCTGGATCAGCGTGTCGTACTGTTCGTATACCCAGCGGCGGCTGGACTGGTTGGGGGAGCCGACGAGCTTCAGCAGGGTCTGACCGTAATCTTCCGGCGCGGCTACCAGATCGGCGGGCAGGGCGGCGCGCTTGTCGGATTCCCGCCACGGGCGATCATATTCCGGAGCCTGGTCGCCGAGATCCTTGATC
>JBCNPI010000517.1:0-3097 GCA_039593415.1 Rhizobium sp.
CAAGGAATGACCATGCAATCCACGGATCGGCCGGAAACCCGGCTGGCAACACGACTTGCCTTTCTGGTCGGCGGTTTTGCGCTGGCCTGCTGGGCTCCCCTTGTCCCCTTCGCCAAGGCTCGCCTCGGGGTCGATGATAGCGTGCTGGGCATGCTGCTGCTTTGTCTCGGCCTGGGCTCGGTGGCCGCGATGCTTGCGACCGGCATGTTGAGCGCGCGCTATGGCAGCAAGCCGATCATCATCGCGGGCGGTTTCGGCCTCGCGCTTATTTTGCCGATGCTGGCCGTGGCCAGCACGCCATTCACCCTCGGCATTGCGCTGGCGGCATTCGGCGCTTGCCTCGGATCGCTCGACGTTGCCATGAACATTCACGCCATCGAAGTCGAGAAAGGCGCAGGCAAGCCGTTGATGTCCGGCTTCCATGCGCTTTTCAGCATCGGCGGCTTCATCGGCTCCCTGCTCGTCACCCTGCTTCTGTCCCTCAAGGCTGCCCCCCTTGCTGCAACGCTTCTAAGCTCGGCGGTAATGGTGATCGCCATGATCGTCGGCTGGCCGCGGTTGCTGCGCACCGTTCAAGCGGAAGATGCGCCACTCTTCGTCATGCCTCGCGGCTTCGTACTGCTGCTTGCGGCTCTTGCCGCGATCACCTTCCTGGTCGAAGGCGCAATCCTCGACTGGAGCGCACTGCTTCTCACCACCCAAGGCCGGGTCGATGCCAGCCATGGCGGCCTCGGCTACATGCTGTTCGCCATTGCGATGACGATCGGACGGTTGAGCGGCGATGCAGTCACCGCAAGAATTGGAGACCGGGCAATCATGCTGTGGGGCGGGCTCGTCGCGGTTGCAGGATTTGCCGTCCTGCTGATCAGCCCGATTTCGATCCTTGCCATGGGAGGTTTCCTACTCATCGGCCTTGGCGCCTCCAACATCGTCCCGGTGCTGTTCCGCAAGGGCGGCGCACAGAGGATCATGCCGCCTGGACTGGCCGTCGCGGCGATCACCATGACAGGCTACGCGGGCGTGCTCGTCGGTCCCGCCGGTGTCGGCTTCGCCGCGGATCATATAGGCCTGCCCGGCGCCTTCTGGATGCTCGCCCTGTTGCTCTGCGTCGCCCCTCTCTGCGCCGGCATCGTCACCCGCAATCAGGGACAGGGAGAGGCCGATGCGCATCGCTCATACCGCTCTATGGACGCCTAATCTCGATGCCGCGGCCGATTTCTGGAAAACCTATTTCGGTGCGACGATCGGCGAAGCATATCGTAGCAGCCGCCGCCCTGGATTCATCTCCCGCTTCGTTTCCTTACCGGAAAGCAGCGACCACATCGAACTGATGACCGGTCCATGGCTTCCTCTTGATCCACACGACGAACGCATCGGCTGGGACCATATCGCCATATCGCTCGGCAGCAAAATGGCCGTCGATGCTTTGGCCGAACGATGCAAGGCGGATGGCTTCCTGAAATCTGCGCCCCGCATGACGGGCGACGGCTTCTACGAGGCCGTCATCGCCATGCCCGAAGGAACGCCGATCGAAATCACGATATAGGAACACCCGCTACGCTGCCTCTCATTTACCTTTCCGAGTTCGCTGCTCCTGGAAACGTTGCAACCTCCCGAGCGGCGAAAGCTGGCGGCGTATATCTCCGCCGCCAGCACGCCCCCTCCGATCGAAGCCGATGGGCTCCATAGCCCCCGATACAAAACGCCCTCGCCTGCCTTCCGGGCAAGCGAGGGCGCTCAATTCAGTTAGGGAACCTGCTAGATCAAATATCCGCCTGCGAGGTCACGATGCGCGAGACCAGGCCGTAAGCCTTGGCTTCTTCAGCAGAAAGCCAGTAGTCGCGGTCCGTGTCCTTGGCGATCTTTTCGATCGGCTGGCCGGTGGCTTCCGAGAAGATCTTGTTCAGGCGCTCGTTCATCTTGATGATCTCGCGTGCCTGGATTTCGATGTCCGAAGCCATGCCGCGCGTGCCGCCGGACGGTTGGTGCAGCAGGAAGCGCGTGTTCGGCAGGCAGATGCGGCGTTCCTTCGGAGCGGAGACATAGATCAGTGCGCCGGCGGAAGCGACCCAGCCCGTGCCGATCATCCAGACCTTCGGCTTGATGAACTTGATCATGTCATGGATGGAATCGCCGGACTCGACGTGACCGCCGGGCGAGTTCACATAAATGCGGATATCGTCGTCGCCGGCGGCGGAAAGCGCCACGAGCTGCGAGCAGACCTTCTGCGCCAATTCCTGCGTGATGCCGCCATAGATGAAGATCGAACGCGACTTGAAAAGATTCGCCTCCGCGTCCTTGCCCAAGGGCTGCTCGGTCTTCTTGTCTTCCTGTTCGTCTTCGTCGTTCATTCAACTCTCCAGCATGATGCGTCGTTCACCGCACATAGTGCGACTCAATGCGTAAAACAATGCCGGAAAAAGACAAGGCGGGAATAGCGACTGACAACATGGTGTTATGGTTGCGGATTACCGAAATGTAACTTGAATGGCTTTGAAAAGCCGAGATTTGATCCTACGTCAGGTCAGCGCGGTTAGAAATCGCGCCCCGAATTTGCAGCACAGATAGCCAAGGAGGCCATCATGTCGCCAGAAGAACGTCAATTGCTCGCCTCTCTCTTCGATCGCGTGCGCGGTGCCGCCAGCACGCCACGCGACCCCGATGCGGAGACCTTCATCAACCAGTCGGTCCGCGACCAGCCCTATGCCCCCTATTTCCTGGCGCAGGCCGTCATCATGCAGGAACAGGGCATGAAAGCTGCGGCTAATCGCATCCAGCAGCTCGAAGCCCGCTTGCACGAGCTCGAGCAGCAGGGTGCCGACAACCATCCGCAGGGCCAGAGCGGTGGTTTCCTGGGCGGGATCGGCTCGCTCTTCGGCAGCGGCCAGCAGCAGCGTGCCGCCGCACCACAGGGTGGCAATCCACAGCAGCAAGGCCGCCTTTATGACGACTATGCCCGCAATGCGCCTCAGCCCGGCCCCTGGGCTGGCCAGCCGCAACCACAGCCGTCCGGCCCGTGGAGCCAGCAGGCATCAGCGCCTTCAGCCGGCGGCAGCTTCCTGCGCGGCGCGCTTGGCACCGCAGCCGGCGTCGCCGG
>JBCNPI010000518.1:0-3083 GCA_039593415.1 Rhizobium sp.
GGTCGTACCAGGCAAGCAGGGATGCGGCCGTGGGGGATTCTGAAGTCGTCGTCATGATTTGCCGCGTCGAGGGGAAGTGCTCTATACTTGGCCAAGCTGCGCCGGGCGATCAAGGTCCGCGTCGCACAAAGCATGGACCGGAAGCCGATTGAGATGAGTTATCCCCGAAAAGGCGAGAAGCAGATTTCCGAGCTGACCAACGGCATCGTCGATCCGGTGCTGGCAAAGCGTGCCGGCATCAATACGACGCTGCTCGGCTGCTGGGACGAAATCGCCGGCGAAGACTTTGCCGACTGCACGCGGCCGGAAAAGATCGCCTGGGCCAAGCGAACCGGCCCCGGTATGGACGACCGCTATCAGCCCGGCGTGCTGACGATCGCCTGTGAGGGCGCCCGCGCGCTCTTCTTGACCCATGCGCAGGGCGAACTCATCCAGCGCATCAACAGCTTCTTCGGCTTCTATGCCGTCAATCAGATCCGCATCGTGCAGAAGCCGGTCTCGGTCGCGTCCAAACGCTCGCGGACGCCGCCGCCGCTGAAGGGCGAGGCGGCGCGCAAACTGGCTGACATGATGGACGGCATCGAGGATGAGAAGATCAGGGCCGCCGTTCAGCGCCTGGGCACGGCTATGGCCTGGAAGCGGCGATAGAAGATAATAGGATTGAAAAATCGAAATCGGATTGGATATCCGTTTTCGAGTTGCTATATTTGTATAGCAAGATGGAGTTGGTGCAATGTTGGCCCTAAGGCTTCCGCCAGAGATTGAAGCAAGACTCGATGAGCTCGCCAAGCGTACGGGGCGCAGTAAGAGCTTCTATGCGCGTGAAGCAATCCTTGAATATCTTGATGATCTTGAGGACATCTATCTGGCGGAAAAGCGTCTGGAAGAGCTCCGTCGCGGCGAGAGCGATACTGTTTCGCTGACCGAACTGATGGCGCGCTATGGCGTGGCGGATTGAGTTTCAACGGGCTGCCGAGCGTGAACTGGACAAGCTTGGATCTGAAGGTTCCCGCCGAATTTTGAAGTTCCTTTACGACCGCGTGGCCAAGCTGGATAATCCCCGCGCCATAGGGGAAGCATTGAAGGGCTCGGAGCTCGGCGATTTCTGGAAATACAGAGTGGGGGATTATCGGATTATTGCGCATATAGAAGATAGCGCCGTGCGGATATTGGTCGTTCGAATTGGGAACAGGCGCGAAGTCTATCGAAAGTAGTCTCAATCCCGCGGCATTCGATGCCGTTCATTGGTCTGATGCAGTTGCGACAACAATTTTAGCTTTTTGTCTTTGCCAGGTCACAATTCTTTGAAGAAAGTTGGCCAACCGTGCCTTGTTAGCGGCAAGCTGCCGTTATATCGCATGAAACATTCGAAGACCTCTTTCAACGACGGGTGACTCTATGCCGATGTCCGACATGCTCTTGACCAAACGCCACCTGCTGGGCGGCTCTGCCGTTGCAGCCCTTTCCGTGGCGTTCTCTGCCGTTGCCGGCACCGCATCCGCCGCAACTGCAGAAGATGAAGTGCCGCCATCAGACGGCAATGTCGACATGAACGAAGTGCTGAAGCCCGGCCCGCTGCCGGAGATCGCGCTCGGCAAGGAAGATGCGCCCGTCAAGATCGTCGAATATATGTCACTGACCTGCCCGCATTGCGCGCATTTTGCCGTTACGACCTTCGACACGATCAAGCAGAAATATGTCGACACCGGCAAGGTTCGCTTCATTATTCGCGAGTTCCCGTTCGATCCGCGCGCTGCCGCGGCCTTCATGCTGGCTCGCTGCGCCCCACAGGAACAGTACATGCCAATGGTCGAAATGCTGTTCAAGCAGCAGATCGCCTGGGCTTCTCCTGACGTCGATGGCCGCGCCGCGCTGCTTCAGATGTCGAAACTCGCTGGTTTTACTGAGGATAGCTTCACGAAATGCTTGACGAACCAGAAGCTTCTGGATGATGTCAACTCAGTACGGGAACGCGCAGCCAAGGATTTCGGTGTTAATGCAACGCCGACCTTCCTGATCAATGGCAAGCGCTATGCAGGGGACATGTCTGTTGCTGCCATGTCGAAGCTTATCGACAGCCTGCTCTGATCCGCGCCTTTTCACATTGCAGGCGGGCGGCTGGGGTCGCACGCCTGCTTTCTATCACCTCCCCCTTGAGGGGGGAGGTCGCGCGGAACGCGCGGGCGGGGGTGATTTCCGGAGTGAACGCATGATCACTCCATCCCTGACCTTCGCTCCGATCCTCCCTCTCAAGGAGAGGGTGGAGATCAGCCGATGAAATTCAACAGGCTGAGACTTGTCGGCTTCAAATCCTTCGTCGAGCCGGCGGAGTTCGTGATCGAGCGCGGCCTGACCGGGGTCGTCGGCCCGAACGGTTGCGGCAAGTCCAATCTTGTCGAAGCGCTGCGCTGGGTCATGGGCGAGAATTCCTACAAGAACATGCGCGCCTCCGGTATGGACGACGTCATCTTCTCCGGATCAGGGAATCGTCCGGCGCGCAACACCGCGGAAGTCGGCCTCTATCTTGACAATAGCGACCGCACCGCGCCTGCTGCCTTCAACGACAGCGACGAGATTCAGGTCACCCGCCGCATCGAGCGTGAGCAGGGCTCCATCTATCGCATCAACGGCAAGGAAGCCCGCGCGAAAGATGTGCAGCTGCTGTTTGCGGATGCCTCCACCGGTGCCCGTTCTCCGTCCATGGTCGGGCAGGGGCGTATCGGCGAGCTGATCCAGGCAAAGCCGCAGGCGAGGCGCCAGCTCTTGGAAGAGGCGGCCGGCATTTCCGGCCTGCATTCGCGCCGGCATGAGGCGGAACTGCGTCTGCGTGCCGCCGAAAGCAATCTCGAGCGCCTGGATGATGTGACTTCGCAGCTTGAAAGCCAGATCGAAAGCCTGAAGCGCCAGGCGCGGCAGGCCAACCGTTTCAAGATGCTTTCGGCCGACATCCGCGCCCGTGAGGCCATGCTGCTCCATATCCGCTGGGTACAGGCCAAGGAGGCCGAAGCCGAGGCCGATAGTGCCTTGAACCAGGCAACCGTGCTTGTCGCTGAAAAGGCGCAGGTTCAGATGGAAGCGGCCAA
>JBCNPI010000519.1:0-3072 GCA_039593415.1 Rhizobium sp.
GGATCTGCCGGACCTCTTCGTGGTGCTCGTAGGCGAGCAGGAATTCGATCGGCCCCTGGCAGACGTCGCGCGTTCCCCAGGCAGCACCCGTATATTGTTCGAGCCCATGCGGCACGCTCAAATGCACGATCGCGTCATGCGCGATCCAGGGCAGCATCACGGTTTGTGCCGCCACATCGCGCCCATCGCCTTCGATGCGCGCGCCCCGCGTCACATGGCTCCAGAAGCGCTGCGCCGGTGCCAGCATCTCTTCGCTTTCGATGCCAGCGCTGTAGCGCGCAGCAAGGGCTTCGGCCGCATCCGGATCGGTCATTGACCCGGTGACGGCAAAGCGCAGTTCCTTCGTCGGGTGCGATTTCAACGTGATGAAGGGGCCATTGCGGGCGATGCCGTCGGTATAAAGCAGCTCGTCGCCGCCGAAGGCTTCGAACGCAGCCGGGGTCGAGGTCACGAGATGATAGCCAGCCTTCGGATAGCGATCCCAGAGCCATGACGGCTGCGGCCGGAAGGAGATGCGCTTGGCCGCTGTATCGACGGCGATATTGGCAACAGCTTCATAGTCACGTTCGCCAAGCACGATATGGCCGAAGACGAGGAAGCGGCAGGCGGCGCCTTCGACCGAGACGCTCCATTGCATGGCCGGATCGTCGCCGGAGGCGATTGCCGATACCGTGATGGTGCGGCCGGGAAGCTTGTAGATCCAGCGCGTATCGCTCAAGCCCATTTCGAAGGCTGCGGGCACGCCGAGCAAGTGCCAGCCCTCGCCGGGGTCGACAAGGATGCGCAGGCCGCTCGACCGCGTCAGATTGTAAGGGTCGCGCGAGACGGAGAACAGCTTGTGGAAAGAGGTATTGCCGATGGTCAGTTGCGCGGCGAAGATGCCCTGCATCCAGCAGGTGGCGGCGAGCGTCTGGTCGTCGAGCAGCATGTTCTGCCCGCTGCGGACGATGGCGCCGTGGCGGCGCGCAACCAGCCGCTCCTTTTCGCGCAGCACGATATGCCTGTTGTGCGGCCCATCCGGCACGAAGAAGGAGATCAGCTTTCCGTCGGCATGTTCTTCGAGCATCCGCTTGGGATAGAGCGCGTCGATCGCGGCCTGATCCAGGCTGTCGCTCTCTGCAAGGGGGGCGTCCTGCACGAGACCGCGCGCGGGCTGGGCCGCCGATATCGTGTCTAATGCGAGCTCGTTCTGAAGTTTCGGCAAACCGTCGAGATGAGCGAGATCGGCATCGCTGGATGCGGCTGGATGATCGGCGACGAAGAGGCCGAAGAAGCTCGTCGTGCCCGATGAGCCTGATGCAAGCGAAAGCGGTTTCGACTGGATTGCGGGGCAGGCAACCTCATGCTGACGGCGTGTGCTTGGCAGGCTGGTGCCAAAATCCGGCACCATCACGCCATCGTTGTTGTTGGAGGGCACGAGCAGCTGGATTGCATCGGTCGCGTAGGCTGCAGCACCATCGAGGCAGCCCTGTGCGAGCCAGGGATTTCGCCCGCCGCCCTGCTTGAGATTCTGCCGGTTCATGACGACCGGGCCGAGGGCGGCGTGGTTGCCTATATGGTGGTCGATATACTGCGAGGCATAGGCTTCGCTGTTCATCAGGAAGCCGCGGTCGCCAAGACCGACATCCTGAACGAGAACGAGATCGGCTGAAACGGTCGCGTTCGTGGTGTTCTGCAGCGAGACCTGCCAGAACCATGCAGACTGACTTGGGTGCAAGCGAAGACTCACCGTGTGTCTTATGCCGGCTGTCTCGCCGCTCCAGGAAAAGCCGCTTCTGCCATGGCCGAACTGGACGGCAGCCTTCGGGCCGACGATTTCAGCCGTTGCCGGCTTGGAGCCGCCAACGCGCAGATAGAGCCGGCCGATGCCGCCATAGACGGGCGAACCGAGCACCTGATTGATCATGACGCCGCCCTGCTGGTCGGCGAAATCGATCGAAAATACCGTGCCGTTCGGCAGGATCGAAGCCGAAAGGCCGGCGGTGTTGCCAAGCGTGATAAGGCCGAGTTCTTCGCGGCGGGGCGTTTGAAAGCTGCGATTGGAGTCCGAGGACATAAGCGTCGTCTCGCTGATTCATGGATCGGATGAGGGGCAC
Source organism: Rhizobium sp. (assembly GCA_039593415.1). GTDB lineage: Bacteria > Pseudomonadota > Alphaproteobacteria > Rhizobiales > Rhizobiaceae > Rhizobium. The sequence continues at coordinate 2,097 of JBCNPI010000519.1, forward strand.
TAGATCACAAGGCTGCGCCCGATCATAGGAGGCATTTTCCTATTCGAGCGTGTGATCACTAGCGATGGTTTGCAGAGGTTATGAGCATATATCCGGCGCGATGCGCCGCGCATTTTGATCGAAGCGACCTCCAGCTTTAGTGATGCGGAAGCTCGGCGACCTGATTGGCCGTGCGCAGGATCGTCGACAGGTCTGCATTCTCGAAAGCCTCCTTGGTGAGGCCTCCGATCTTGAAGCTCCTGCTTTCGCCGGGCGCTAGATTGACCAGCATATCGTCGACTTCGGCGTTGGGGCTGATGCGGTCGGCGAAGAGGCAGATGTCGCGCAGGAACGTCTGAGCGGTGACGGTCACGGTGATTCCGTCCGTGGTCTGGGCGCTCTCGATATCGAAGCGAGGTTGCGGGTACTGCAGCTTCATGTCCTTCTCGAAGAACCACCAGGCTTCGGCATCGCCGAGGCGCGCGCGCAGATATTCGCGGCGCGGATCGCTTGGGGTCGCGACCTCGGCCGGGATATCGATATCAGTATTTTCGAAGCGGTCGCAGAGAATGCGCCAGACGTGGTGGTGGGCAAGCAGCGTGCCATTGAAATCGAAGCGTTCGACGGTGAAGGGAACGCGCCAGAATAGAGTTGCGTCATTGACCGCGACCGCAGCCAGGCCATCGCCGCGCGGCTGGATGGTGAGCAGATGCGGCGCATAGCTATGCTTCAACGCATACCAGAGCGGCTTTTTCCGGCCGGCGCCATCGATCGCTGCCCAGGAGGTGACGGGCCAGCAGTCGTTGAGCTGCCAGACGATGGTGCCCATGCAGGTCGGCCGGTGCGAGCGCATGTGATCGATGCCGTAGCTGATCGCGCGTGCCTGGTTGAGTTGCGTGACAAAGAGCCAGTCGTCGAAATTTTGCGGGTGGGGAAACCAGCTTCCCAACCCTTGCAGAAGCTTGTCGTTGCCGCCAGTCGCCTTCTGGTGATGCAG
>JBCNPI010000052.1:0-23259 GCA_039593415.1 Rhizobium sp.
TCCCAGGCTTTCTATCTGTTTCATCACGGCTACGTTGGCGCCCTGACCCAACGCAACCATTACGATGAGCGCAGCCACGCCGATAAAGACACCCAGCATCGTCAGAAGGGAGCGCATCCTATTACGCATGATAGCTTGCACGGCCGCGTCGAGCGCCATGACGAAGAACGAAACCGCTATACCGAGTTGCGAGCGCTGGTTTGTATCTATGGAAGGTTGCGGGATTGCAGTATGATGATCTGCAGCCGTCCGTGAAGCAGGGTTTGGTTCATCGGAAATGATCTCGCCGTCGCGCATGGTGATGATACGATCGGCGTATGCAGCGATGTCCTGTTCATGTGTGACGAGCACGACGGTTACGCCATTGTGGCGATTGAGCGTCGCGATCACGTCCATGATCTCGCGCGATGTCTTCGTATCCAGATTGCCGGTCGGCTCGTCTGCCAGCAATAGCTCTGGAGTATTGATGAGCGCACGCGCTATGGCGACGCGCTGCTGTTGCCCACCGGATAGCTGCCCGGGCGTATTATACTGTCGGTCGCCAAGGCCCAGTCGTGCGAGCGAAAGGCGAGCGCGATCGACCATGGCTACGCGAGCAAGCGGGCCTGTTTCGGCATAGTAAAGGGGCAGGCATACATTCTCCAATGCGCTTCGACGCGGCAAGAGATTGAAGCTTTGAAAGACGAAGCCGAGATGTTTGCTGCGAAACGCTGCCAGTTCTGGCTCTCCGAGCTCGCCGACATCGGCTCCTTCAAGTAAATAGCTCCCACCGCTTGGCCGGTCGAGACAGCCGAGAATCGACATCAAGGTCGACTTTCCGGAGCCTGAAGAACCGACGATCGCAACGAACTCACCGCGCTTTATCGTGACGGTGACACCCCGAACGGCATCAATCCAGCTATCGCCGATCGCAAAGCTCTTCGTAATATCTCTCAGTTCTATGATCGGAGCATTTACCGAATATGTCATGGCAGCACGAACCTAGAATCTGGGGAAATGGAAGCCTGTCGATGCACTCGGCGATGCTGCCTGTGCGACAACAACCTTGTCTCCGGTCTGCAGATCGCCATCGGCAATTGCCGTGTAGGATTCATCGCTGATCCCGATTTTCACTGGAACCATCGTTATGGTGCCGTCGCGTTCTATCCAGACGCGGTCGAACTTATCGCCATCCGGATGCCGAGCGGTGGAAGTCTTGGGTTCAAAGCGCAGCGCTTGGTTGGGAACGCGCAAAACATGCTTTTGCTGATCGGTCACGATATTCAAGGAGGCGGTCATGCCGGGTTTGAGCCGGAGGTCGGCATTGTCGACGGTTACCACTGCATCGAAGGTTACGACATTCTGAACGGTCTGGGGCGATTGCCGTACCTGCGTGACGATACCGTTGAAGATGTGATCCGGAAAGGCATCAACGGTGAAGGTGACGGTCTCGCCATCTTTGATTCCGCCAATGTCGCTTTCGCTGACATTGGTATCCACCTGCATCCTTGTAAGATCGGTGGCGATGAGGAAAAGCGTCGGCGTTTGAAAGCTCGCTGCCACCGTCTGTCCCTGGGTCACGTTGCGTGAAACGACGACCCCATCGACCGGAGATCTGATATTCGTATAATCGAGATTGATCCTGGCGGCAGACAGCGCCGCCTTGCGTTGTTCGATTGCCGCCCGATCAAGGCTGGCTTGCGCGTCGGCTTGATCGATGAGGTTCCGAGAGACATCCACCGTCTCCTGGGAGACCGCATCCGCGTCCTTGAGCCGAAGGTTGCGGTGATAATTTAAATCCGCATAGGTAAGATTGGCTTGATCTTTCTTGAGTTGAGCCATGGCCGCGGACAGGTCGGCATTATCCTGATCGACAGCGGTCTGGTAGGGGCGGGGATCGATCGTGGCGCAGACCTGACCCGCTTTGACGACCGTGTTGTAATCGCAGCGAATTTCCGTGATGGGACCGGACACGTAGCTGCCGACGATGATCGTCAGCTGCGGATTGACCGTGCCCGTTGCCATGACCTGTCGGCTGATATCGCCCTTGTCGACAGCTGCTGTTTCATAAGAAGGTGGCTGCTGCTCATTGCGGTCCCAAAGCACAAGAAGTGCAATCGTGCCCGAGACAAGGGCAACTCCAGCAAGCCAAAAAGAACGCAGCCGGCTTTTCTTCGTTTTGTTCATCGAAGGGGGAGCGGATACGTTCTTCTTCCGCAATGGCACTTCAACCACATTATCCATCTGAATTGCTCCTCTGGCCGCGAGAATCATGCGATTGGAGAAGGCGGACGGCATTGATCCTGCTCAAACCTTGCGGAAATGACGGCATTTGGCGCAGGTGAAGCAAATTTCCGGACGAGCATCGCTTTTGCTCACCGATTTCAGTCGAAGCGATGAGCGAAGTTCGATATGCGCGATGCTGCCGCGCTTCAAGCGGCGACGTCCGCAACTCGGCGAGCCGTAAGCCGGGAACGGATACTCACGCGCACCCGCTCAAGAAAATAGCCTTGGCTGCCATTCTGCAGGCACTATGGGATTGCGATAGATCAAAGCTCCATCAACCAGATTGATGATGATGACAAGCGTAGAACAGGCTTGTGATCAGGCCCGGCCCGATGGCTGGAGTGGGTAGGGCGGTAGGACGCAGCCTGTGATGATGATGCTCTTCTTCGAAAATGCAGGAGGTCCCATCTTGTCACGGCATATACTCATCATCGAGGCGCATCCTGACGGCCATGACAGGCATCTTTGCGGAGCTCTCGCCGACTCCTATGCCGCGGGAGCTGCTGAAGCAGGCTTTTTGCTGCGCAGGCTGGATATTTCTCTGTTGGATTTTCCATTGCTGCGTTCACGCGAAGCGTTTGAAAATGGTCCGATACCCGAATCTCTTGTCCCCGCAAGCGAAGCTATCCAATGGGCGGAACATATCGTTTTTGTTTTCCCGCTATGGCTTGGTACGATGCCGGCCCTTCTCAAGGCCTTTCTGGAACAGGTATTCCGGCCCGGGATCGCTTTTCAATATGGAGAAAGCGGTATTGCCAAGAAGCTGCTTCGCGGCTGCACTGCACATATCATCGTCACCATGGGCATGCCGGCTCCCATCTACCGCTTCTGGTTTGGCGCCCACGGCACGAATGCCTTGCGGCGCGGCATCTTGAATTTCGCGGGAATTCGACCGGTTCGCCAGACATTCTTCGGGATGATCGAGCAGGTGAGCCAGGAAAGACGCAAGCAATGGCTCGGTAAAATCGAGATGCTTGGCCGTCATGGAAGGTGATCTTTCCTATCCCCTTGCCGTTTCTCAATCTCGCCTGAGAAGTGATCGCAGCCAGACTTTGATTTGGGATTTTGACATCGATCAACCTCCATCCTTGCTATCCGCGCTATTCATCGATGCATTGCTTTACCGAAAGCCGATCCACGCTTGGCTTTCCTCGACGTCAACTCAAGGGAGAAGACCATGCTTATCCAGGATATCATGACGCCTGCGCCGATAACCGTGAAGGCGTCCGCATCGATTGTGGATGCCGCGAAACTGCTGCTGGATAATCACATAAGCGGGCTTCCCGTTATCGGCGACGATGGCGCGGTTGTCGGCATTGTCAGCGAGGGAGATTTCCTGCGGCGGGGCGAACTCAACACGGAGCGCCAACGCTCGGCCTTTCTGGAATTCTTCGTAAGTCCGGGCCGGCTCGCGGATGAATATGTGCATGCCTACGGAAGAAAAGTCGAAGAGGTCATGAATTCGCCGGTACAAACGATCTCTGCGCATGTCTCGGTCGGGGAAGCTGTCGAGATGATGGAGCGCAACGGCATCAAGCGGTTGCCGGTGGTGGACGGGGGAAAGCTGGTCGGCATCGTCACGCGTTCCGACCTCCTGCGCGTTCTTGCAGGCATCCTCGCCAACGGCGTCAAGCCATACAGCGATGCGGAGATTGAAGCTGTCATCATTGCCGAACTCGGCAAGAGAAGCTGGAGCCAGAACGGCTTCATCCGCGTGAGTGTCAAGGATGGGATCGCCGAGCTTTCCGGCTCGATTTTCGACGAGCGTGAGCGCATGGCTGCCAAAGTGCTTGCCGAAAATGTGCCGGGCGTAAAGGCTGTCACTGACCATCTGACCTGGATCGACCCCTACATCGGCGTTGCCATGTCCATGCCCTGATCGATCATGTGCAACCTGTTGTCTCGTCGAATTGATCCGACGCAATGTGAAAACTTCAGGGTGCAATAGGCCTGCAATAAGGAAAGCATAGGAGGCCAAGATGCGAAGTCAAAATCCAAGTGATTATGTTGCTGACACAATCGGCACCGTCCTGATTGCCGCATCGGTCACCTTGCTGCTTCTTTACCCCGACTTACCTGGTCTGGCCGTATCATCGGTGACTTTTGCTCTGACGGGTTTGATGCTGCTGTCGGGTGGGAATATGCGGGATAGACGAGTGCTTGAATGGGAGCGGGTGGGGCTGGCAGCCTGGCTTGCCCTGTCGCCCTGGGTAGTCGGTATTCCGGCAACTAACGGTGTAACGTGGACAAGCATTGTCTGCGCGACGATTGTCTTCGTCCCTGCAGCACTGCAGGTCTCGCAGCCGCCGGCGCTCTGCAGAGTGTCGTTGCCCAGACCGAATCGAGATGTTCGTTCGTCTGAAAAGAGAAAGATATAGGGGATCGCGATTATGAACAGGTTCAAGATCGGTTCGAAGACTTGGGTTATCGTCTGTGATGGAGCCAAGGCGCTCTTTCTGCGGAACGACGGTGATGCGCAGTCTCTCAATCTCGTTGAGATTCTAAGCTTCCACGAGCCCCTGAAGGCAACGCATGACCTCGGCACGGACCGTCCCGGCCGGGTCTATGCCTCCCGAGACGGTACGCGCAGCTCCGTCGAAAACGGCGATCTTCATCGCAGAGCGGAAGAGGCGTTTGTTATCAGGGTTGCGAATCAACTCGATGAATATGCGCAGAGCGGTACCATCGAGCACTTCGTACTGGTTGCTCCGGCCAAGACACTCGGCCTTCTGCGCCAGCATATGAAGCCAGCGGCCCAGGCTGCAATGAAAGCGGTTGTGAACAAGGATCTGACGAAATTGCCGATCTATGAAATAGAAGCCCATCTGCAGCGTCAGATCGACGCTTGAGGACTTGAGCTGCCGCTGGGTCCGTAAACGTCAACTCGCTACCGATCCAAGTGCACGGGCTTCAGCCTCGAGGTTTCGCGCCGCGTGCCAATTAGGGAGCCATAAGGTGCCTAGAAGCCTGCTCGGCTTTATCTTGATGGTAGGGCGACGTCATCAGGTTGCCCTTGCGGCAATTTCTATCCTACTCTTTGTCGTCGAGGCCGCGCCGCTGGAACTGCAGCGACGTATCGTCAATGCTGCTACCACAGGAGCCGCATATCATGCCATTTTGGTGCTGGTATTTGGCTATTTCGGCCTTGTTACAGCTGAGGGCCTGACAAAGCTGCTGCTTAATATTTATCGCAGCTGGATCGGTGAAGTTGCAATCCGATGGCTGCGAAACTGGGCCCTTGCTTCTTCAGCTCATCCAGACGATTCCTCCGTGGAAGTCGTTGCCGAGAGCATTCAACTTTCGATCATCCTGGCCGAGGCGGAACCCGTCGGAGGCTTTGTTGGAACAAGTATCTCAGAGCCGCTGCTGCAGATAGGAATTCTGGCTGCCGTCGGCGGATATCTCGTCTTCCTCCAACCGTTGATGGCGCTTGTCATCGCCGTCGTCTATTGCCCGCAAATTGTCTTTGTTCCCATTATGCAGGCTGTCATCAATCGATGGATCGGAAACAAGGTCAGCGTAATGCGTGACATCAGCGAAGGCATGATAGAGCATCTCGGTTCTGCCGAAGCCAATGCTGCTCAATCCGATCACGTTCATAGCCTATTTTCCATCAATATGAGCATATATAGATTGAAGTTTGTAATGAACTTCCTGATGAATTTGATGACCCAGCTTGGCTATGTCGGCATCTTCATCCTAGGCGGCTACTACGTCGTCACGGGGAAGACCGAGATAGGCACGGTCGTTGCGTTCCTGTCGGGCCTTTCGAAACTGGCCGACCCCTGGGGCGCATTGATGGATTGGTATCGGGATCTGAAGACGACACAAGTCAAATATGCCCTCATTCGTGATGCAAGCAAAGCCGGGATATTGTCAGATCCGGCAGATCTCGGCCAACCCGAGACCGAATCGGTATCGGTGGGATGAGGCGTCGTGCCTATCTTGAAGGTTCATGACAACTAAGAGCCGCCGCCATCCTTTATTCGGCCCGGCGGCACCGCTCGCATGACTTGGGAAGAAGCCGCAATTTGGCTCTCGCATCAAAGACGTAGGCCGTGATGTCGTGCGAAAACCGCTACACAGTTTTCGGCGTCGTGCCCTATACTTGAAGCGCGGTTTCGGCCGAGCTGCCTTTTTCCTTCTGATTATCATCGACTTCTGTCATCGTGGCTTCGGTGAGAAGAAGTACGCTTGCAACCGAGACCGCGTTTTCGAGTGCTACACGAATAACCTTGGTCGGATCGACGATACCGGTCTCGAACATATCGGCGTAGATCTTTTTTTCAGCATCGTAGCCGAAGGTTCCACTTCCCTCCAAGACCTTGGCGACGACGACGCCGCCATCGATGGAGGAGTTTTCCGCGATTTGCCGGATCGGCACTTCCAGCGCGCGCCTGAGGATCTGAACCCCCGTTCGTTCGTCGCCTTCGCAGCGCTCCTCCTCTGCCGCAACAGCCTCGGTGCAGCGCAGAAGCGCCAGGCCGCCGCCGGGAGAAATGCCTTCGGCGACAGCCGCCTTCGTGGCATTGATCGCATCGTCAAGCGCTTCCTTCTTGGTTTTCATCTCGGCTTCCGTGGCGGCGCCGACGCGAATGACCGCAACTCCGCCTGCCAATTTCGCCAGGCGCTCATGCAGTTTTTCCTTGTCGTAGTCACTGGTGGTCTCGTCGATCTCCCGACGCAGCTGGTCGATGCGCCCGGCAATGGCATTCTTGTTGCCGGCGCCGCCAACAATCGTTGTCGTATCCTTGGTTATGACGACACGGGAAGCATGCCCAAGCTGGTCCAGAGTGACCGCGTCGAGCTTGATTCCCAGATCTTCCGATAGAACCTGGCTGCCGGTGACGATTGCGATATCCTGCAGCATTGCCTTTCGCCGGTCGCCAAAGCCGGGCGCCTTCACGGCGCAATTCTTCAGTGTGCCGCGAATCTGATTGACGATGAGTGTCGCCAGGGCTTCGCCTTCCACGTCTTCGGCAACGACCAGCAGTGGCATGTTTGCCTTGGCGACGGATTCCAGCAGTGTCACGCAGTCATTCAGCGCATTCAACTTGCGATCGATCAGGAGTATCGCGGCTTCTTCCAAGACTATTTCCATCCGCTCGCTATTCGTCACAAAATAGGGCGACAGGAAGCCACGATCGAACTGCAATCCCTTGACCACTTCCAGCATGGTTTCCGTCGTTTTCGACTCTTCGACGGTAATGACGCCATCGTCACCGATCTTCTCCATGGCATCGCCTATCAGATTTCCGATTTTCATATCGTTGTGGGCAGAAATCGTGGCGACCTGCACCTTCTCGCGCTTGCCCGCCACAGGCCGGCTGTTGTGTCTAAGAAAGTCTACGGCGCAGGCCAAGCCCCGATCGAGCCCGCGCTTGATATCGATCGCGCTCGCGCCGGCGACGACATTGCGCAGCCCGTCTGAGAAAATCGCCTGAGCGAGGATCGTCGCAGTGCTCGTTCCATCGCCGACTACGTCTCCGGTTTTTTCCGCTGCCTGGCGTAGCATGCGCGCGCCGAGATTTTCCTCCGCATCCTTCAGCTCGAATTCCTTCGCAATGGTCACGCCATCGTTGCAGACAAGCGGGGTGGCCCACTTCTTTTCGATAAGCACCGCCTTGGAGCGGGGGCCGAGCGTAACGCGCACCGCGTCCGCCAGTTGGGTCGTTCCGCGGAGAATCTTTTCCCGGGCGGCAGAGCGAAACAGGACGTGTTTGTATGTCATGGCACAATCTCCTTTGGACGCCCGTATTGGCCCCAAGTTATGTTGGCGATCATCCGGCAACTGGCCAGCAACTGTCGGAACCCATCATTGAGCCGGTAAGGTTTCGGTTCGCCGTTCCCCCCAGACGTACCTCGTCAGTTGGACAAAAAGAGATGCAGCGGACAATGTCGCAGGAGATGCTGCGTAGCGCCGCCGAATATCCATTCCCTGAAACGGTTATGCCCGTAGCCGCCGGCGACGATCAGGTCAGCCTCGATTTTTGTAGCGACCTCGACAATCGTTGCTCCGGTGCTGGCCGGCTGCATCGGCTCGACGATGCTTCTCACCTTCACATTATGCCGTTGAAGGTAATGGATGGCATCCCGTGGCGGATCAGCGTTCCCGCCAGTTTCCAGCACGGTGAGCAGTACGACGTCCTGTGCCTGCCGCAATAGCGGTAATGCGTCCGCGACCGCGCGTCGTGTTTCTCTTGTGTCTTTCCAGGCAACGACGATTGTACGTGCCTCAAGACCGTTCATGTTCGGGGAAGGGATCAGGATCGGACGGCCAGCGGCCAGCAACACGGCACCTTGGTCAGCGGTTCTTTGGCGATCGTCCGCCTGCCCCTTGTCGAGGCGAAACAGCACAATCAAATCCGCGCAACACGCCCGCTCGATGATCATTGTTGTCGGATCTGCGACCTCAGCGCGCCATTCGACGTGATTTCGGAATGGCCCGCTCTGCATGATGTGTTCATGCAGATCACGCTGACGCGCCTCGATGGCAGCCACGTCCCGGCGCATGATACTTGTAGCCAGTGCAGCACTTCGCCCCGTAGCGAACGGAGATAGCGGATCTGCGCATGACATGCATTGCAGTTCAGCATCGAACCTATTCGCCAACTCGAGCGCAAACCTTGTGCGCTCTTCTGGGCACGCATCAATGTCGAAATGAACGAGAATGGATTTGAAGGTCATGGTCCGCCCCTTTATCTCGACGGATGAAACACGGCTGATCGCTTCGAGATCATCGTGCCGATGCGGCAGCGGCGCCTTGACCTCCGTCAAAATCCGCGCGGCGAACTGAAAGTTCAATTGGCCGGAAAAATAGACGTCGCAGGCGCCCGGCGCTCCGCATCGTAAAATGCGAAGCCGCTGCGGCCTTCGTCGCAGTGGCGGGATTGCGCGAAATTATCGCCAGCGCGACTTTGGCGACTGCAGGAATCCTTCATTCCGTTTTCGATTATTGGCACGCATCCAAGCAATTGGCGGGTTGCAAGCAAGGCAATGGTTTCGATGTTGCCTTGCTTGAATATGAGTCGCCTCCCTACATTCACGCATAGAGCGGCTTGGCGGCCTCTTTCTCGCTTGCGGCTCCCATGGCCATATCCAGCACCACGCGCCCGTCGATGCGCCCCTCTTTCAGATCGGTAAACACCCTGTTGATATCCTCGAGAGGAACGCGATGAATGGCGGCCTTAACCTTGCGATCCGCGGCAAAGGCAATCGCTTCGTCGAGATCTCGACGCGTTCCGACGATCGATCCTCGAATCGTGATGCGCTTGAGCACGACATCGAAGATCGGCGTGGCGAACCGGCCCGGCGGTAGGCCAACCAGACTGATCGTTCCCTTCTTGCGCACTAGCGACAGGGCCTGCGAAAACGCCACCGGTGATACGGCCGTTACCAGCACTCCATGAACGCCGCCATCGGTGACTTTTGTCACTTCCGATATGGTGTCTGGCAAGGTTGCGTTAATGGCGATGTCGGCGCCGGCCATCCGAGCAAGATTGAGCTTCGCCGCCGTTATGTCGAGGGCGATGACCTTCAACCCCATCGCCTTGGCGTATTGGATTGCCACGTGCCCCAGGCCGCCGACACCCGAGATTGCCACCCATTCGCCGGGCTGCGCTTCGGTTTCCTTCAGTCCCTTGTATGTCGTGACGCCGGCGCATAAGATCGGCGCAATTTCGGCAAAATCCATATGGTTGGGAAGCCGGGCGGTAAAAGCTGCGTCGGCGATGACGTAGTCGGCAAAGCCGCCATTACAGCTATAGCCGGTATTGTGTTGATGATCGCACAATGTTTCCCATCCGGTCTCGCAATATTCACATCGAAGACAAGCGTCATGGAGCCATGCGACGCCAACGTGATCACCTTCCTTCACGTTTGTAACGCCGGGTCCCACAGCAGCGACGACACCCGCGACCTCATGCCCTGGAATAAAAGGCGGGCTGGGACGTACCGGCCAATCGCCATCGGCTGCATGCAGATCGGTATGACAAACGCCGCAAGCCTTGACCTTGACGAGAATCTCGCCCGCACCCGGTTGTGGCACCGGCACATGTTCGACAATCAAAGGCTTGCCGAATTCCTTCACGATGGCTGCCCGCATAAGCTTATCCATGGGAATCTCCGTCCGTACAGAAATGGTGGTCGATGGGCTCGAAGCTTGCCGCAATATGCAGGTGCGACATTGATCTGCCGCAATGACGCAAATCGTCCAGGCTGGTTTTCATTATCCATCGGCGGATCAACCATGAGCGAGGCGGAATGCAACACGATTACGCACTCGGTCCCATAAGGACAGGCCAGATTGTGCCGGCTTTTGCCCTTCTTCGAGCTTTCAACTCGCAGATGAACATCGAGCGCTGGCAAGACATCACCGGGCAGGGCCGCTGGACGATCATCGTGGCAACTGACTGCGTCGGCTATGTGCGTGGGATGACGCTCTCGTCCGCCTGCATGCATCCAATAGCACATAGGCTACTGGACATTCCGATCTTGATTGCCGGTAGCGTTCTCGATGAAAAAACCATTGCGGATTTGCTTTTCCGCGAGGCTAAGCGCCGGGCAATCGTTTTGCGTTGCAATTTCATGCGCATCTGGACCTGGTCGCCCGATATATCCGACCGACTTGACGATTTGCCTTTCTACCAGCGCTGGAATCACGGCGTGATGCATTGCCTAACGCCAGCCGTGGTCCGACCACTTGACGACAACTAATCCGGTGCTGTTACATTCGGTTACAAATTAGCACCACTTAATACATATCTGGCGTTTCCCCGTTACGCGAAAATTGTCAACTGTTCCTCATCGAGACAGAGGAGTGACGGGCATGATCACGGGCAATCTGCATCTGGTTCCGGATGTGAGGGGCGATAGATCGGTCGCGACCGAACTGCCGGACGTCAATAGCATCTTTTGCAGGCAGGCTCTCGAGCACGCACAGCCGGGACAAGTTCTCTTCTTCGAAGACGACCCGGCCAAACACATTTTTCTGCTGGTTGAGGGAAACCTTCGCATTTGCCGGTTGCTGTCGGACGGCCGCCGCGTCATTACCGGTTTTCTGAGAAGCGGTGATGTCGTGGGCGTTTCGTTCAAGAATCGATATCTCTATAGCGCCGAGGCGATCGACGACGTCGCCTTTCGGCGGGTAAGCAAGGGCTTTTTCGAAGAGGAACTAGCCACATCTCCACAGCTTCGCCCCCTGGTATTTTCGAGAGTCTGCGACGAAGTTGCCGCAGCTCAGGATCAAATGGTGCTGCTATCGTGCAAGAGCGCGGAAGAACGCCTTGCGAGTTTCCTCTTGCATCAATTGCGGTGCGATGAAGCCCGCGGAGGGGGACGCGGAATGATTACCCTGCCCATGACGCGGCTCGATATTGCTGATTATCTGGGTCTGACAATCGAGACTGTATCCCGGACGATGACCAGATTATCCAAGAAGGGCATTATCAGCGTATGTAGCCGCCACGGCATAAAGATCCTCAGCCGCTCGGCTCTTGCGCTTCAAGCGGCGGATGATGATTTTGTCAATGATGGTGACGTCGTCATTGGTCAACGCCATCACTAGAGCCGAACGATTTTGAGCCTGTTCGATTTAAAATCTGGCTGCGAGCGTAATGGAAATGCCGACCATCCTCACATGCTGTGCGATCGATTTTTTTCTCGTGGCTGCAGTTGACGGGCCGATGCAGATAGTCATCGGCCCGTCAACTGCGACCTCAGGCGGTCAGTGACTTCGACAATAGCAGATGCACGGGATCGTCGGGGCATGGTTCAGCCTTGAAGCCCATGTTCTCTTCCAGTTCAATCGTATCATAATTGCTTCTGTCTTCGACCGACTCGATTTTTTCCAAGCCGCGTAATCTGGCTTCTTCTACCATCAGCTTTAAGAGTTCCCAGCCGAGACCGTGGCCTTTGAAGTCGCTTCGCACGGTGATGGCAACTTCGCCGCGCTTCTTTTTGTGATCGCAAGCCAGCACTGCCGTCGCAACAGGGATTTCGCTGCCGCCGATGAAAGCGAGATAGCTTTCTATGGCCTTGTGATCCACACCGATCAGGTCGGCAATCTGTTTTCGTGAAACATGCTTGATCGCCGACAGAAAGCGGAAGCGCAGATCCTGCGAGCTGACATGGTCAAAAAGCTCGATCATGAGGTTTTCGTCTTCGATGTTTGCAGGTCTGACTGTCACCTGCAGGCCTTCTCGCGTCATGATATTCCACTTTTCTTCCGACATGGCGGTCTCCTGTTCAAATGATGTTCACTCACCCTGCTCTGGTAACCGGACGGCAAAACCGAACCGATAAGCGCCGTTGAAACGCGCGATGGGATCAGCTAGCCGCAACGCTTCCTCTGAGTTTGGCGTCGACCCTCACAGCTGGAGTTGACATCCTGCATCTTGTCCGTGGTTGCGCAGATCGACCTTGCGCTGAATCAAATTGGCAAGCCGGTAATTCCGGAACCCAGATAGATATCGAGCTGCCGTTCGTCTTTGGCAAAAGAAGCAGATATCAAGAGGTTGACCTATGTCAAAGTCGATCGACGAAGGTCACCTATAACAATGATCATGAGAGGTGAGATATGAGCATCGAAGCCCATGATCGACAAGATGGTATGACCGATGTCATATCGCCGCAGACGACATCATCCTCGCCAGCATCCGCGCAATCCGAGGAGGCAGCACCGGCTATGCGGCGAGAGATGCCGCGCAAGGCCCCGGCAGAAGGCGAAGATACTTCCAATGCGGTTTTACGGCCCCGCCGCCAAAGGCTTCTTATCGCTTCGGCACTGGTCGTTGCGATCGGCGCGGCGGCGATATGGTATCGTCAGCCTATCGGCGAAATCCTTTTCGGCCAGCCGGCCGTTGCCAATACCGTGCTTGTTTCCGGGAACATAGAGGCTCATGAGAGCACGTTGAGTTTTACGCAGATACAGGCTCCGGTCGTTGAACTGCCTTTCAACGAGGGGCAGACCGTTCAGTCGGGTGATATCCTTGCGCGCGCTGACGATCGCTTCTATCGCCAGCAGGCCGACATCGACCGCGCGGCTTTAAAGACGGCAATTGCGCAGGTCTCCGTCGGCCAGAGCAATCTAAATGCCGCCCAACATATTGTCGCCAACGACGAATTCGATCTTGCCGGAAAGCAGCGGGAATATGATCGTGCCGAGCAGCTTGTCAAAAGTGATGGGGTGTCGCAGCAAGCCAGAGACCAGGCCTTGACGGCAAAGCAGCAGTCGTCCGCTCTCCTGGCGCGCGACCAATCATTGGTGGATGTCGCGGCGGCGAACATCCGGCTTGCCAACGAAAATGCAAGGACTGCCGAAGCCAGGGTGCAACTTGACGAAACCACCTTGGCCTACACAATGCTTCGCGCACCATTTACCGGCGTCATTGCCGTCCGCGAGGCGGAACTCGGTCAGTTGGCGGCTCCGGGGGTCGCCATCTTCACGCTAGCCGATCTCGACCACATCTGGCTGAGGGCTTATCTCAACGAGCCGGATATCGGCAAAGTGCGCCTCGGGGCGTCGGTCGATGTGACCACGGACACCTATCCCGGCCAGACTTATCACGGTCGCATAAGCTTTATTTCTCCGAAGGCGGAATTTACGCCGAAGACCGTCGAAACCCATGCGGAACGGGTGACGCAGGTTTATCGCGTTCGTATCGATATCGATAATCCGAACCATGTCCTCTTGCCGGGAATGCCCGCCGACGCGGCGATATCCATCAGGGCAGAGCCGCAATGACCTCCGACGCGGCAGGCATCGTCATCTCGGTAGACGGTCTCAGCCGCAGTTTTGGCGCGATGAAGGCGGTGCAAAACGTCAGTTTCCAAGTCGCTCGTGGAGAAATATTCGGACTGGTTGGGCCAGATGGGGCAGGAAAGACAACCATCATGCGCATGCTGGCGGGTATACTTCCTCCCGATTGCGGCGAGATCCGCATTGGCGGCACGGACGTTGTCACTGATCCCGAGGCTGCCAAGGCGCGGATCAGCTACATGCCGCAACGTTTTGGTCTGTATGAAGATCTGACCGTCGCCGAGAATATCGGTTTTTACGCCGACCTGTTCGGAGTGCCGGGCAAGGAGCGCCGAGCTCGCGGTCGCGACCTGATCGCGGCAGCCGGTCTCGAGGCATTTGAACAACGGTTGGCTGGACAGCTTTCCGGCGGCATGAAACAGAAGCTCGGCCTCGTATGCGCGCTCATCCACACACCGCAGGTTCTTCTGCTCGATGAGCCAACGACCGGCGTCGATCCCGTCTCGCGCCGTGACTTTTGGGGCATTCTTTACGGCCTGCGTGAGAGCGGTGTAACCATCGTGCTATCGACGGCCTATATGGACGAGGCCGAGCGCTGTTCGCGGCTTGCCTTGGTTCATACAGGGGCCATTTCCTATTGCGATACTCCGGACCGGTTGAAGAGGATCATGCCCGGTGCGCTCTTGGCCGTCATTTCAGACAATCCACGCGATGTGCGTGCGATATTGACGGGCGCCTCAGGCGTGCTTGGCACGTTGCTGATGGGCGACCGCGTTCATGTCCATGTGGACGATGCAGCGCAGCGTATCCCCGAGATGCAGAGCCTGCTGGCTGAGAAAGGTATCCGCGCCGAAGTCGGTGTTGTCGAGCCGGGGATCGAGGATGTGTTCGTTGCGCTGCTGGATGCGGGAGAACGGTCGTGAGTTCCATCGTCTCACAAGGAGACGTACCTGCGGTCCAGGTTGTCGATCTGACCAAACGCTTTGGCGCCTTTACGGCGGTCGACCGCGTGAGCCTCAGTATCGCCAAGGGCGAGATCGTCGGATTCATCGGCCCCAATGGCGCAGGCAAGTCGACGACGATCCGCATGCTGTGTGGCCTCTTGCACCCAAGCTCGGGAAGGGCATGGGTAGGGGGCTTCGATGTCGGTCGAGAACCAGAGAAGGTCCGCGCTCATATCGGCTATATGTCGCAAAAGTTCTCGCTATACGACGATCTTACGGTCAGGGAGAACCTGCGCTTCTTTGCGGGCATGTATCATGTGCGGCGACAGGATCTGAGCGCCCGCCTGACAGCTGCCGTCGCCATGGCTGGATTGCAGGGCCGCGAAAATAGCCTGGTCGGTACGCTGGCTGCTGGTTGGAAGCAGCGCCTGGCGCTCGGCTGCGCGATCCTGCATCGCCCGCCGGTCCTGTTTCTGGACGAGCCGACATCCGGCGTCGAACCGCAGGCGCGGCGTCGATTTTGGGATCTCATTCACGAACTTGCCGGGCAGGGCGTTACGGTTCTCGTGTCGACGCACTACATGGATGAAGCGGAATATTGTAATCGCATTGCTCTCATCAACGCCGGTCGGCTGATTGCGATCGGCAGTCCGGGCGAACTCCGGCAACAGCGGTTGGGCGGGGAGCTTTTTGAGCTTGCCTGTCAACCCTTGGGTGCCGCGCTGGCAGCGATCCGTACTATCCCCGAGGTCGCCGATGCCGCCATCTTCGGCGACAGATTGCATATATTGCTGCGGGAGGGGCAGGCGGTTCCCGACTTTGCATTGCTGTTGCAGGCGGAAGGCATTCAGGCAATGCCGGCGAGCCGCATAGCAGCGAGTCTGGAAGATGTTTTCGTTCAGCTTGTCTCACACGAGCAGGAGACCCATTCATGAAAATGCGCCGTGTCGTTGCTATTGCCCACAAGGAAGCTTTGCAGATATGGCGCGACCCGCGCAGCCTGGCAATTGCATTGTTCTTGCCGTTCATGCAAATGGCACTGCTCGGCTATGGGGTAAGTCTGGACGTGAGACATGTTCCTTTATGCGTCTTCGACCAGGAGCGAAGCCAGTTGAGCCGCGAGCTCATCCATCGTTTTACGGCCTCCGGCTGGTTCGATGCCGTTCATCTCGTCGATAGCGACAACGCGGTTCGCAAGGCGATCGACAGCAATGTCTGTAGAGGTGTGGTGATTATCCCCGTCGACTTTTCGCGTGTCCTGAACGTGAAGGGCCAAGCATCCGTGCAGGCGATTTTCGACGGTACGGACGCCAATACAACCAACATCGCCACTGGCTATGTCAATGGCATCGTCGCTCAGGCGAGTGCCGATTTCAAACAGCGCTGGGCTGCTGATCGCGGCCTTGTGCAGACGAAAATCGGTCAGGTGGATCTGCGTTCGCGGGCCTGGTTCAATGAAGGCCTGGATAGCCGCAATTTCATCATCCCGGGCGTTGTCGCCATCATCATGGCCTCCGTCGGCGCGCAACTGACCTCGCTTACAATCTCTCGCGAATGGGAGCGGGGAACGATGGAGCAATTGATTTCGACGCCAGTTACGGCGATGGAGGTCATGTTAGGCAAGCTCGTGCCCTATTTCGCAATCGCCTTGGCGGACGCGGTTTTCTGTCTTCTCGTTGCGGTCTACTGGTTTGAGGTGCCATTCCGCGGCAGTCTTGCTACGCTCGCAGTCACGACGGCACTGTTTGCCGTCGTCGTTTTGGGGATTGGGTACCTCCTCTCAGTGCGCATCCGCAGTCAGCTGGGAGCAAGCCAGATTGCGCTGATTTTGACGCTGCTGCCGACGACGATGCTTTCGGGCTACACTTTCCCTATCGATCAGATGCCGGCTGCCGTTCGGGCCGTCACCTTCCTCGTTTATGCGCGGTATTATGTCAGCATCCTGCGTGACGTCTTTCTCAAGGGATCGCCGATCGAGGATCTTGCCGCACCTGTTCTGGCGCTGGTCATCTTCACGGCAGCGATCGGTTATCTGGCGGCCACCGCGTTCCGCAAACGATTGGACTGACAATATGTTTGACCGCCTGCAAGTGATGTTGATGAAGGAATTCCTGGAGCTGCGCCGGGATCCCTGGGCGATATTTCGCCTGGTTGTGCCGCTGGTGATCCAGGTGATCGTCTATGGCTATGCGGCGACTTTTACCGTCAACCACGCCGCCATGGCGGTTCTGGATCTCGATCGAAGCCAGGCCAGCCGCAATCTCGTTTCCCACTTTGTCGCAACCGGGCGCTTTTACATCGTCGATCGCAGCGATAGTGAAACGGAGATCCTGCGCACCATCGATACCGGTCGCGCGACCGTTGCAATTCTCATACATGCCGGCTTCGCAAAAACGCTGCAAAATGGACAATCGGCGCCCCTGCAGGTTGTCGTGGACAGCACGAATTCCAACACCGCCCTGATTGCGTTGGGCTATGTCGGGCAGATCGTGTCTAGGTTCGAGGCAGACCTTGGCGACCCCTCGATGCCGGCGTCTGCCAAGATCGCTCCGGCGACCGTCAATCTGTCCCTGCAGGAGCGTCCCTGGTTCAATGAAAGCCTGGACGATCGCTGGTTCTTCATACCAGGGGTGATCGGCACCTTGACATTGATGCAGGTTGTTAGTCTCACGGCCTTTGCAATCGTTCGCGAGCGCGAGGTTGGGACTTTGGAGCAGGTGATGGTAAGCCCTATCCGCCCGGTCGAGTTCATTCTCGGCAAAACCATACCGTTCTTTCTGATCGGTTTGAGCGATATCCTGCTCGTCGGCGTGATTGGAGTCGTCTGGTTCGATATCCCTTTTGTCGGCAGCTTTTGGCTGATGCTACTCAGCGCGTGTCTGTTCTTGCTGTCTGCGCTTGGATTGGGGTTGCTGTTGTCGACTTTTTCATACACACAACAGCAGGCCTTCGCGTTGACATTCTTCTTGATCAATCCCCTGTTCATTCTATCTGGCTTTGCATTTCCGATATCGGCAATGCCAAAAATCCTGCAGTGGCTGACGTTTATCAATCCGCTTCGCTATTTTCTCGTTGTCATCCGTTCCATATTTCTTAAAGGCGTCGCAATCGAAGTCCTCTGGCCGCAACTATGGGGGATGACTGCTCTGGGGATAGGGATGTTGGCTTTGAGCGTAATGCGCTTTCGAAAATCACTGGATTGATAAAGCCCATGCAAAGACAATTTGACCCGATGTGGAAATTCGACCGATGATGTTGGCCCCATAAGGCGAACGATCATCTATGATGATCGTTCACATGCAATCGAGATGTCGATTGACCCGGCTCGGTCGCTGGACCGGCAGTTACATGGAATTCACGCGGTTTTCGATGCCACATGCAGCCCATCGACGAAGCCGTTGGTGCCGTTGATGCGTTCGATAAGGACTCTGACCGCCTGGCGCTGAAGTTCGGAATCGATATTTCCAGTTATCGAAACTTGCGAGTTTCGAACCGCCACGTCGATCCGGTCGTCGGCGAGACCCAATTCAGCCTTCAGCCTTGTGGCGATCGCCAGCCTGAGTGCGTCATCGCCGGTTGCGACGATATCCGGCTTCGTGCTGGCGATGGCACGTAAAAGATCATGCCGGCTTACAAGACCTACCAAATGGCCATGAGCAAGAACCAGGATGCGTTTGATGTTATGAACAGCCATGAGCTTCGCAACAATCGAAACCGGTGCGTCCGGTGTAACCGCCACGATATTCGGGGTCATCACGTCGCCAATGCGCCAGGCATTGATCTTGATATATTGCCGGACATCGCAAACGGGCAGCTCCGGATCATCGGGAACCCGCGATGAGGGAACGTTTTCACAACGCGCCAGCAGGTCGCCTTCCGTCACCATTCCGCAAACGCAACCAAACTCGTCCACGACCGGCAGGCCGCTGATGCGATTGTCGATCATCAAGCGGATTGCATGGCTAACATTGGCACTGACATCGATCGTAATAACATTGGTGGTCATGATATCTCGTGCGTGCATGATAATCTCTTTCGATAAAGCGGCCACTACCCGGATCACGCTACCGTCATCCCAGCTTTTTGCATTTCATCAAATTCACAATAGCGAACATTGATCGGCATCAATCTCCGCAAGCAAGCCGACAAATCGCGAAGATCGATGGAGGAGCCGTCTGGAAGCCGGTTGTTGATACCGATCAATGCCAGGATGAAACGAATTGCCTAACCTTCGATCACCCCATCAGCGGAGGCCGAAAATCATGTCCTGCAAAACAATTCTAAGTGTCATCGCCGCACGTCACGGCGACAAGGATCTGCAAACAGCCATTTCCTTAAGTGATATCACGGGAGCCCACCTTGTTCTCCTCGTCATCGCATTCGCCGCGATCCCGCCCTACAGCGGATATGCGGATGATGCGGCAAGCATCTGGATCAACGAGCGCGAACACGAGACCGCAGTTCTGAACGACAAGGTCGCCTCGGTTAAAACGAAGCTCGCTTCTGCCGGCATATCCTATGAAATACAGGAATTCTTCAGCGATTTTCCATGGGCCCCGGATCTGCTGGGACAGCGTGCGCTCTATGCCGACCTCACGCTCATTGGTGGCGAGCTGGCGGCCGACGAAGATCTTAGAAATTTTGCCGTCGATGGCGCATTGTTCCACGCTCCAACGCCGGCTCTGATCGTGCCGAAGAATTTTTCGCTCGCATGGCCGCCCCGGACCGTGATGGTTGCGTGGGATTCCAGCTATGAGGCCGGCCGTGCGGTCCATCAGGCACTTGACGTGCTGAAGTCGGCAGCGCGGGTGCACATCGCGATGGTTGACCCCGTTGCCTTGCCAGGTTTGCAGGGCGAGGAACCGGGCGCCGATATCGCAGCCTATCTCGCGCGCCACGGAATCGATGTATCGGTAGATGTCATCGCAAGCGGCACGCGATCAATCGATGCAGCACTGCAACGGCACGGCACAGATGTCGGCGCTGACCTGCTGGTCATGGGTGCCTATGGCCATTCCAGAATGCGGGAGCGGATTTTTGGCGGAGTCACGCGGGCAATGCTTGAACATTCAACCCTGCCGGTTCTCATGGGCCGCTGAGGCATTGAGGCAGCACATAAGCCATCGGCCAATTTGAGCGGCGAGGGACATTTCGTGTCCCTCCCGATCCGCTTACGCAGCTGCGCTAAGCTGGATTTCACTGCGATGAGATTGGCTGCTTGCTGGATCGAAGTTCCTGCATCGATCCATGCGACTGTACCGCACGCAAATGCAAGCGAAGGACAAAAGCATCACAGGATAGCCATTGCCGCGGCAAATAAATCTTGGTCCATCTTGGATAAAATGCGGCCAGCGTTGCCGATAAGGCAGCACTGGCCGCTTTCGTTGCATTTCCGCGTGTCAGACGATGCCGATACCGATGAGGGGGTCGATGTAGACGAGCTGGTCGGAGACGGCGCGCACGCCCGGCGTGTTTTCGGCTGCGACCTTTGCTGCGAGACGTTCTCGCTCGTCGAGTATTCCGCCGGAAAGCTCGGCTACGCCATCGACGACTTTGACGCGAATCGAGCCGGCGCGCCCCCAGCTCTGAGCCGCCAGTTCGTTTATGATCGCCGCCTCTATTTCCTGATCCTTTGCCGTTGAAGTCGGCGCACGAAGATATTGGGTGAGGGTCTTCAAGAGATCCGATCGAGACACGATTCCCACAATCTTGCCGCGTGACACGACCGGAAGGCGTTTCACATGATGTTTTTCCATCAAATCAACCGCCTCATTCAGCATGGTCGTCGGTTTTACCGTGACGACGTCGCAAGTCATGACCTCGTCTACCGTGCGGCCGTGGGTGAGAACATACTCGTCCGCAAGCTTCCCGGGACTGGTCAGGAAATCGAGCAGCCAGGAGCGTTTGCGTTCGGTACGAAGTTCGGCGCGCCGGACAAAGTCTCCCTCGCTGACGATGCCGACCAGATCGCCGTTGGCATTGACGACCGGCAGGCCGCTGATGCGATTGTCGAGCATTATTTTCGCAGCTTCCGCAATCGGCGTTTCAGGCCGAACGGCAATTGCGGGCGATGTCATGACGGCATGAATAAGCATGATCGCTTCCTCGCTTTATCTGACGATATATCCGAGCACCTCGGCGAAATCGTTGATGAAGAGATATCCGGTATTTTCATCGCTCGCTTTGACCGCAATCAAATGAATCGTTGAATCTAGTTGCCCGCTTTGTCGTCCTGATTTTTGGCGATCCGATCAATGAGTACGGAGGATCGGGCGTGCCGTACGATGTGGTCGACCGTCGAGCCGAATATGCGGTCGAATATATCGGTGACGTGGGCGGCAACGACGATCAGATCCGCTTCTCTCTCATCGGCGATCTTCAAGAGCGTTCGCGATGCTGGGCCCGAACGGACATGGATGAATGCCGGTATATCGAGGCGTTTGCACAATGCGCTTAGTTTTTCCTCCGCGTCGCCTATCACCGAAATCGCCCAGCCGTCAGGACTTTGTTGTCCGGCGGGGAAACGCTCGACGATATGCGCGACGGTCAATTCACCGCCGGGCGCTAGCAAGGAATAGGATGTTTGCAGAATATGCTCGGCGCGTTCGCGAGATCCGAGCCCGATCGCACAAATGATACGGGTATACATTGTGCGCCCCCTAAATCACGTCCCTGCCTGAGCAACAGGTGAATTCTGTCCTTAACCCCATTGCATGCGCCTCCCTCAGCAGCCGGTCGGCGCTCAACACGTCAACCACGATTCCGCCGGCAAAGGACTGTTTTAGCTGATATGAGAGAGTTTCGCGTATCCATGCCGCAGCGCGCGGAGAAACGGCCTCGAACTGCCAGCGTGAATCATCCAGGCGGCTAAGGCGAAAATCGCATCGCTCCGTCGGTGCCGGTGCATAACCCGCACCGGCAAGGAGCGCCTCCTCATTTCGCGTGATGACAGGTTCTTGAGTCATCGTTCGTCTCCAATGACGCAGCGCATGCGTATCTTCTCTAAGGACGCGCGTGGCAGAATAGCACTGCAGGCAATATAGCTTGACGGCAGGAAGACCAGCATTGACCGCGATCAAACGAGCGTAAATTCACTTGATGGGCTATCCATGTTCTCCGTCTGTAACGACCATGCTCGCGGCACTGATTTTCTTGGTTGATCGCCTGCTATTGTGCCTGCGCATACCGGCCATTCTTCTCCGCGCATCCTCCTTCTGTCTTGCCGCTTTTGGCTTACGGTGGCGCACAGCATTCCGTTTGGTCGATCGGGCGGAGGTCAAATCGGCTGGAGACCTGATCGACGCGGCAGCTATTCGTGCTCGAGGTCTTCAACTTTTTCTTGATCCAGCGCAATGCTCCGTCGTACGTCAGAGGTAATGCTGAGCGGCAATTAGAGTGCTCCAGGGCCGATACGAGCCTGCCTTGGCTGGCTCGCAAGCGGTGGAATTGATGGGCTGGAAGAAACCGGGTTCCGATATTTCGGAGGCTCATCTTCAGTATTCATGTATGCCGTTCTGATTTTGATGGAATTCCTGATTTGTTCCGGCTGGAGACAAGGCGCATATGGCATCTTCCGAAGATACTGCCCAGACGCGGCGCGCAAGGATCGGCGATCTTCTCTGGTCTCGCTTGAAGGAGCATCCGCTTGCGCGTGTCGGGCCGGGTCTTGTCACTGGCGTGGCCGACGATGACCCGAGCGGAATCGCGACCTATTCCCAGGCGGGAGCGCAATTCGGGCTCAATATGCTGTGGACGATGCCGCTGACATTTCCGTTGATGGCAGCGATACAATCCATGTGTGCGCGTATCGGCCGGGTGACGGGTAAGGGACTGGCGGCCAATATCAAGCTTGCCTTTCCGCCCTCCGTACTCCGCGGTGTCGTACTTCTTCTTCTCATTGCCAACATCCTGAATATTGCCGCCGATGTTGCCGCCATGGGTGAGGTCGCGGAGTTGGTTACCGGTTTCAACCGTCACGCCATGACTATATTCTTCGTCGTTTCCACTTTGCTGCTTCAGGTGTTCATTCCTTATCATCGCTACGTCGTATTTCTGAAATGGTTGACCCTGTCGCTGCTCGCCTACGCCGCAGTCCTGTTTACAGTACATGTTCCCTGGCGTGAGGTTGGCCTGAGAACGATCTGGCCCAAGTTTCCACTTGGTTCAGATGCTGCGGCGGTGGTTACAGGTGTCTTTGGCACCACCATCAGCCCATATCTGTTTTTCTGGCAGGCGTCGGAAGAAGTGGAAGACATGGAGCGGCGATGGGGTGGCCTCTCTCTTATCGCAGAC
>JBCNPI010000520.1:0-3056 GCA_039593415.1 Rhizobium sp.
CTCGCTGCTGCCGACCCTCATTACCGATGTGGCGCCCGCTACGACGGCCGCAATCGAAGCGGCGGTCGAAGCCGTGAAGGCCAATCGCGGCGTGGCCGGCCTGCATCTGGAAGGCCCGCATCTGGCACCGGCCCGCAAGGGTGCGCATCTCGCCGAACTGATGCGCCCGGTCGAAGACAGCGACGTTAAAACCTTCATTCGCGCCCGCGAAGCGATCGGCACGCTGCTGGTGACGATCGCGGCCGAGCAGGTCACCGAGCGGCAGGTGCAGGCACTCGCCGAAGGCGGCGTCATCGTCAATATCGGCCATAGTGATTGCACGGCCGAAGCCGCCAATGCCCGTTTCGATGCCGGTGCGCGTGGCGTTACACACCTTTTCAATGCCATGAGCCAGATGGGTCATCGCGCGCCCGGTCTGGTCGGCGCGGCAATCGACCACCCCGCCCCCTGGTGCGGCATCATCGCCGATGGCCATCATGTCGAGCCTACGGCGCTGCGCATAGCGCTGCGCGCCA
Source organism: Rhizobium sp. (assembly GCA_039593415.1). Lineage (GTDB taxonomy): Bacteria > Pseudomonadota > Alphaproteobacteria > Rhizobiales > Rhizobiaceae > Rhizobium. The sequence continues at coordinate 516 of JBCNPI010000520.1, forward strand.
AGCGCGGTGAAGGCCGGCTGTTCTTCGTCACCGATGCCATGTCGCTGGTCGGCACCGATCTGCCGAGCTTCACGCTGAACGGCCGCATGGTCTATCGCACCAAGGGCGGCTATTGCTCCAAGCTGACGCTGGACGACGGCACACTGGCCGGCTCGGATGTCGATATGGCCTCCACCATCCGCTACGGCGTCAATATCCTCGAGCTGCCACTGGCGGAAGCCCTGCGCATGGCGACGTCTTACCCCGCCCGCTTCCTGCGGCTGGCGGATCGCGGTCATCTGACGCCCGGAATGCGAGCCGATCTCGTTCACATCAACGACGGCATCGAAGTCACGGAAACATGGATCTCGGGTCAAGCTTCCGCCTGATGGACGTTTCCGCCATTCCTCGAATCGCTGAAACGCCCCATCTGTTATTCATACGCATTCCGGACAGAGAACCGCTTCGCACTTTTCCTGGAAATGCTCTGAAAGGACATTCGGCATGACCGCAGTCACGGACAGCTATTTCTCCGCCCTCATCGGCCGGCTGGAAACCCTGCGTGAAACGCTGGCGGAATCTATGTCCCGAGCTTCGGCCGCCATTTGCGCGGCGGCGCGCGCCGATCGCCGCGTCTATGTCTTCGGCACCGGCCACTCGCATATGCTGGCCGAAGAGGTGCATTATCGTGCCGGCGGTCTTGCCTTCACCATTCCCGTGCTGGTCGGCTCTGCCATGCTGCACGAGGGCGCCGTCATCAGCTCGGTCTATGAGCGCACTGAGGGCCTAATCCGCCCGATCTTTGAGCGCTACGGCATGCAGCCGGGCGATGTACTGATCATCGCTTCCAATTCCGGCGTCAACGCCGCGCCGATCGAGGCGGCCGACTATGGTCGCGAAATCGGCGCAACGGTGATCGCCATCACCTCGCTTGCCTATTCGGCCGCCATCGCCAACGGGCGCAGAAAGCTCGCCGACATCGCCGATATCGTGCTGGACAATGGCCTGCCGCCGGGGGACGCCATGATCGATCTGCCAGGCACCGGCTTGAAGGTCGGCCCGGCCTCGACAGCCGTCGGCGCTACGGTGCTGAACGCAATATTCGCCGATGTTGCCGCCGAACTCTGCAAGGATGGCAATCCGCCCGTCTACCTCAGCGCCAACATGCCGGGCGCCAAGGAGACCAATCAGCAGCTCGTCAAGAAGTACCGGCCGCGCAATCCGCATCTTTAGACGCAGTTCCGCTTTTCCTCGAATCGCGAACGCGCCCGGTCTTTTTATTCTTGCGCGATAAGGGAAGAGCCCGGCGAGGTTCCGGCCGGGCTTTCATGCAGGCGAACAATGGAGTGGTCGAGTGATTCCCGTGGAACGCTTCTCCATCCCGATCGTCGCTATTGCGCCGCCACGTCGGTAGCCACCGGCTCTTCTCCGGCAGTCTCCACTTGCTTGCGCCGCCTGCGCAGCACGACATAGAAGACCGGCGTCAGGAACAGGCCGAACAGCGTCACGCCAAGCATGCCCGAGAAGACGGCTGTGCCGAGCGACTGGCGCATTTCCGCGCCGGGACCAGTTGCGATCATCAGCGGCACGACACCGAAGATGAAGGCGAAGGCTGTCATCAGGATCGGGCGCAGGCGCAAGTGACTGGCCTCGATCGCCGCCTCCACCGCACTCTTTCCTTCGAGCTGTGCCTGCCGGGCAAACTCGACGATCAGGATCGCGTTCTTGGCCGCAAGGCCGATCAGCACAATCAGACCGATCTGCGTGAGGATATTGTTGTCCATGCCCCTGAGATGGACGCCGATCAGCGCGGCCAGCACCGCAAGCGGCACGATCAGGATGATGGCAAGCGGCAGGATCCAGCTTTCATACTGCGCCGACAGCGCCAGGAAGACGAAGATGACCGATAGGGCGAAGATATAGGCCGCCGTATTGCCGGTATGCTTCTCCTGATAGGCGAGTTCCGTCCACTCGAAGGTCGTGCCCGAAGGCAGGAGGTTCTTGGCAATTCCCTCCATGATATCGAGGGCTGAGCCGGTGGAAACGCCTGGCCCCGGATTGCCCTGCAGGGGAACCGAGACATACATGTTGTAGCGCTGGACGAGCGCCGGGCCGGTCGTGTCGCGAATATCGACCAGCGTGCCGAGCGGAACCAGCGCGCCTGTCGCCGAGCGCACCTTCAGCGCAAGAATATCCTCGCGATCCATGCGATATTGCTGATCGGCCTGCGCCCGCACCTGATAGACACGACCGAAAGCGTTGAAGTCGTTGACATAGGACGTGCCGAGATTGATCGACAGCGTCTCGAAGATGTTCGGGATCGGCACGTTGAGCGCGCGCGCCTTGTCACGGTCGATCGCCAGGAAATATTGCGGGCTGTTGGCGGAGAAGGTGGTGAAGACGCCGCTGACGCCCTTATTCTGTGCGGCAACGCCCATCATCTGGTATGCGAGCGGCAGGATGCGGCGCATATCCGGATTTTCCCGGTCCATGATCTGCATCTTGAAGCCGCCGGAATTGCCAACGCCGCGGATCGAGGGCGGCGGAATGGCGATGATGAAG
>JBCNPI010000521.1:0-3047 GCA_039593415.1 Rhizobium sp.
TTTGCCAGTTGGCCTGTAAGCCGGGTTCTGTATGGCTCCGGCCAAGGCCGGAACGTGGCAGCCATTCATCTGGGACGGCGCTTACGCGACGCCTCGTGCAACCCACCCGGATGACAGGCCCGGAAACAGGCTGGAGCGCTTGCGCGCTCCGCGTCATCCCTATTCGGTTTTGCTCCCGGTGGGGTTTTCCGTGCCGTCGCTGTTGCCAGAGACGCGGTGGGCTCTTACCCCACCCTTTCACCCTTACCCGATCCTGAGACCGGGCGGTTTGCTTTCTGTGGCACTTTCCCTGAGGTTGCCCCCGCCGGACGTTATCCGGCACCGTGTTTCCGTGGAGCCCGGACTTTCCTCACCTCATCGCCTTTCGACATTGATGAAGCGCGGCTGCCCAGCCAACTGGCACAGGCTCATTAGCCGAGACCGCCCACAATTGCCACCTAAATATGCGGCCTTATGTGGGCTCTACATCAATCACGGAAATGCGCTGAGAAATCCGTGTCGTAGCCCTCGTCCTTGATTCGACCCGCGAGCAGCAGCTCCGCTCCCAGCCGGCCGATTTCATCCGAGCTTTTCGCAGCCGTGCCGCAGCCGCCTGTCAGGACCGCCACCCGCGGCGAAGACGTATAGCCGATCATTGGATAGCCGGTCGGCGAATGGGAGACAGCGCAGGAATTGGTGAAAGCAGGCGGTCGTTTTAGGTCGGGAACGAGCCTCTGGAATATCCGGACCAGATGCTCGCGCACCTTGTCGCGACCGGCTGTGCGGAACCACGCGCGCAGCTCCGCCTCGGTCTTGAATTGCAGATCGTCGGGATCGCCACCGATCTTCATATAATATTTGCCGTCGGGATAGCGGATCGGCGGCAGCATATAGATGCTGTCTAGATCATCATGTGCCTTCGATATCAAAGAAGGCATGCCGGAACGCGCCTCCGCCTCCGTCTCGCTGACCTCGAAAAAAGCGACTGTGCGGCCATAAACCGTCATCTCAACCGGCTGCCGCAAGAGATTCTCGGCAATGGAGAAACCGCCGGCTGCGAGCAGAACCTTTTCTGCGCGGAACGTTTCGCCTTCGGCCGTCGTCACGACCGCAAGACCGCCCTCGTCGCGGATCGATAGCGCCGTCTGCTTGATAACCCGAGCGCCAGCCTTTTCCGCCAGTAGCGATTGCGCTTTGACCAGCCGACGCGGGCTGATATGACCCGCCCCATGCGGTTCGAATACCCCTTCGCTTCCGGATGAGAAGGCAAAGAACGGAAACTTCGCCTTGAGTCCGGCATCGCCGAGAAGTTCCGTTTGAACGCCAAGCCGGCTGGCCGCTTCCAAGACATCGCCGACATAGCGCGTTTCGCCGCCACGCTTCGGACCGGTGACAAGGCAACCGACGGGCGCATAGAATTGAATGCCGCTGTCTCGTTCGATATCCGCATAGCGACTGATCGAACGGTTTGCGAGGCGAGCCCAGTCCGTGTCCGGGTCGATCGTGCGGGCGATGCGGCCTTCGTCGTAATGACTGCCGAATACGCCTTGATGGCTGGCGCGATCTTCAGGCTCATCCGGCCCGATGACTGCAATGCCATCCGTCTGATTTGCCAAGTGACGGGCAGCGGCCGCTCCCATCATGCCCCGGCCGACGACGATGAACCTGAAATCCGCTGCCATACCATGCCCCTGCGTATAACCGCAGGTTCGATAGCACGGAAAGCGTCTCCACCCTATCCAAAATCCTCCTGACGATATCAGTCGAGAAGCGCCAGCACCTTGCCGCAATAACGCTTAGAGATCGGGTTCATGCGTGTGGCGCCATGGCCGGCATTGTATTTGAGGATGGTGTTGCAGGTCGGGCCGCCGCCGAGATCCTGTGCCATGGCGAGATATTTCATGCCGAACTTGATGTTCGTTTCAGGATCATAGAGCCCCTTGGCGCCCCCGGTATATCCCATCAGCCGGGCGGTTGCCGGCTTGATCTGCATCAGGCCAATCTCACCTGCACTGCCCCGGGTTTTCGGATTGAAATTGCTTTCGATCTTGACGACGGCAGTCGCCAGTTCAACGGCAACACCGTTCTGCTTGGCATATTTGGCAATCAGTGCGGAATAGCGATTTTGCCGTGCGAAGGAGGTTTCGGCATCGCGCAATTCGGCGGGAACATTGGGAACCGGAAAGCCAGTGGTACGGCTGACGGTCTTGAGAGGAACCGTTTTATGCTTTGCGTGACGCTGGCCCGCAAAGGCGCAATCATATCCCACCAGCAGCACGCCTACGCATGCTACAGCCGCAACAATCAAATTTTTCATGTAGTCTTTTGTCTCCAGGGGGCGGGACCGCAGACGGCGCGAGCCATCTCGTCCGGCTGGAGGCAAAAAAAGCCGCCGGAATGCACAGTCCCCATTAGTCGTCTACGGCCGCGCGACACACAAAACCAGACGGCGCGACCGCCGTTCAGCGAGCGCTGTTAGACCAATGCAATGCGGAGATAATAGGGAAAAGCTGTGGCGTAGCAGGGAGTTACGCGTTTTCGCATCTATAGCCGGCTATAAACGTCGATAAGACCATGCAACGAATTCAGGAATAGCGCGGCAACGCGGCCAGCAGGCGATGAAGCGTATCGATCGTCGAAAAGTCGGCAATGCCGTCCACGCGCTCCTGCCGGAAATGGCGCTGGAAGGCTTCGACATCGCCCTTCAGCTTTTCCGAGAATTCGCCATCTATTTCAGTGCTGTAGCCGTAGAGCGAGAGCATCGACTGCAAGGCCTCGATCGGCTGGCCCGCATCGCCTTTCTGGAAGAAGCGACCGCCGGTGATCGAAGCCGGCTCAACCCAATGCCCTACGCCTGCAGCAGCCAGCCGCGCCCAAGGGAATTTTTCGCCCGGATCGACCTTGCGCACAGGTGCGACATCGGAGTGTCCAAGCACCCGTTCAGGCGCGATTGCCCAGCGTTGGCCGCAATCGCGACACAGTTCGATCACCGCTTCGATCTGCGCATCAGGAAAATCCGGCAGCCCGCCCGGATGGCCGGCATTGGCAATCTCGATGCCGATCGACGA
>JBCNPI010000522.1:0-3018 GCA_039593415.1 Rhizobium sp.
ATCGCTGATCGCGACCTTCGGCGTCATGTGGTTCGCCGGCTTCAGCCTCGACAATCTCTCGCTGATGGCGCTGACCATCGGCACGGGCTTCGTCGTCGATGACGCCATCGTCATGATCGAGAACATCGCCCGCCATATCGAAGAGGGCGAAAACCCGATGCAGGCGGCGCTGAAAGGTGCCGGCGAGATCGGCTTCACCATCATTTCACTGACCGTCTCGCTGGTTGCCGTATTCATTCCGCTGCTGTTCATGACCGGGATCGTTGGCCGCATGTTCCGCGAATTCGCGTTGACGCTCACCATTGCCGTGGTCGTGTCGGCCGTGGTTTCGCTGACGCTTACGCCGATGATGTGCGCGCGTATCCTGCGCAAGCCTAAGGAGCACGAGGGCGGCTTCCTGGCGGGTGCCGACCGTTTCACGGAATGGTTGATCGAAGGCTACCGGCGCAGCCTCGTCTGGGCGGTGGATCGCAGCAGGCTCATGCTCGTGATCACGGTGGCGACGCTGGCCGCGACGATCGCGCTCTATGTCGTCATTCCCAAGGGCTTCCTGCCGGCCCAGGACACTGGCCTGATCACAGCCGTCATCGAGGCCGAGCCGACGACTTCCTTCGAAACCATGAAGCAGATACAGGCCGATGTGGCCGATCGGCTGCGCAAGGATTCCGATGTCAGTGGCGTGGTCTCCGTCATCGGCGCCAGCGCCAGCAATCTGACGCTGAATACCGGCAACCTCAGCCTCGTGCTGAAGCCGCGGAACGAGCGCAACGCCTCCGCCGATCAGATCATCGACCGGATGCGCGATGAAGTCGCCGGCATGCCCGGCATCCACGTCACCTTCCAGAGCGTGCGCGACATCTCGATCAGCACCAGGGTCAGCCGTGCTCCCTATCAATATACCTTGACGGGTACGGACACCAATACGGTGGTCGACTGGGCGCAGAAGCTTGCCCAGCGGCTGCAGGAAAGTCCGAAGCTGATAGACGTCGCTTCCGAGGTCGAAATGGGGGGCGGGCGCATCTTTGTTCGCGTCGACCGCGAAACCGCCTCGCGGCTCGGCGTGTCGATGCAGGCTGTCAGCGATACGCTGAACGACGCTTTCGGCCAGCGGCAGATCGCGACGATCTACGGCCAGGCCAATCAGTATCGCGTCATCCTGGAGGCGGCTCCCCAATATCAATCGGATCCGAAATCGCTCGACAAGCTCTATGTCGCCGGTGCCGGCGACACGCAGGTTCCCCTCAACGCCTTTACGACGGCGAGTTTCACGACGGCGCCGCTGGTCATCAGCCATGATGAACAGTTTCCGGCCGTGACGATCAGCTTCGATATTGCCAAGGGCGCTTCGCTCAGCGACGCCGTGACCGAGATCAAGGCGGCGGAACGGGATATCGGCATGCCCGATAACATCCAGCGCAAATATTCCGGCGATGCCGAGGAGTTCGCCTCGTCGCTTGCGGGCGAGCCATGGCTGATTCTGGCGGCAGTCGTGACGATCTATATCGTGCTCGGCCTGCTTTACGAAAGTGCCGTCCATCCGGTCACGATCCTTTCGACGCTGCCTTCGGCTGGTGTCGGGGCGCTTCTGGCGCTGATGCTCTTCGGGCAGGATCTGTCGATCATCGCGCTGATCGGCATCGTGCTTCTGATGGGTATCGTCAAGAAGAACGCCATCATGATGATCGACTTCGCGCTCGAGGCCGAGCGCAAGGAAGGTCTCGAGCCGCGGGAGGCCATCCTTAAGGCCTCCATCCTGCGTTTCCGGCCGATCATGATGACGACGCTGGCGGCGCTCTTCGGCGCCTTGCCGCTGGCACTGGCACAGGGCACGGGCGCTGAGCTGCGCATTCCGCTCGGGATCACCATCATCGGCGGTCTCGTACTCTCACAGCTCCTGACGCTCTATACGACGCCGGTGATCTATCTGGCCTTCGAGCGCCTGCGCGCCAAGGTCGTCGGCCGCACCAGCGGTGCGCAGAGCGCCGAGATGAGCGAATTGGCGGGTGGCGAGACATGAACATCTCCGAGCCGTTCGTCAAACGCCCTGTCGGGACGACGCTTCTGGCGATCGGGCTGATGATCCTCGGCATCGTTGCCTATCGCTTCCTGCCGGTTGCGAGCCTGCCGACCGTCGATCTGCCGACGATCGTCGTTTCCTCAAGCCGCCCCGGCGCCGATCCCGCCAGTATGGCGGCGAGCGTGGCCGCTCCGCTGGAGCGTCATCTCGGGACCATTGCCGGCGTCACGCAATTGACGTCTGTCAGCTCGCTCGGATCGAGCACGATCATCGTTCAGTTCGATCTCTCCCGCAGTGTAGACGGCGCGGCGCAGGACGTGCAGGCGGCGCTGAACGCAGCCGCCACCGACCTGCCGGGCGATCTGCCGACCCTGCCGTCGTTCCGCAAGATCAATCCGGCGGCGGCTCCCGTTCTGATCCTTGCATTGACATCGGACAATGTGCCGGCAAGCGCCATCTACGATGCGGCCGATACCGTGGTCGTGCAGCGCATTTCGCAGGTGGACGGCGTCGGTGGCGTGACTGTCAGCGGTGCCGACCAGCCCGCCATCCGCGTCCGTCTGAATCCGGACCGGCTTTCCGCAATGGGCCTGTCGCTCGATGCCATCCGCACGGCGATCGTCAATGCCAATGTGCTCGGTCCTTTCGGTTCGATCGACGGGGCGGGCGGCGCCTTCTCGATTGCCATGAACAGCCAGTTGCGGACACCGGAGGCCTATGGGCGGATCATCGTGCGGAGCGGCGATGGTACGGCGGTGCGCCTCTCCGATATCGCCACTATCGAGCCCGGCGTACGCAACAGCCGCTCCGACGCCTGGTATGATGGCAAGCCGGCCGTGCTGCTCAACATTACCAAACAGGCGGATGCGAACGTCATCGCCACCGTCGAAGGTGTGAAGGAACTGATCCCCGAGCTGCAGCGGCTCATCCCCGCCGGCGTCAAAATATCGATCCTTTCCGACCGCACCACGACGATTCATGCCAGCGTCAACGACATGCAA
>JBCNPI010000523.1:0-2994 GCA_039593415.1 Rhizobium sp.
ATTCCGGTCCGCTCGCCAAGCGCGGACAATGGCGAGATATGGCCGGTGCTGGTGCAGGGATGGACGCTGAATTTCGAGATGTTCTTCTATGTCATCTTCGCGGCCTGCCTGTTCCTGCCGCGACGCCTTCGCCTCGCCAGCCTGATCGGCACCTTCGCCGCCTTCGTCATCGCCGGTGCCGTCATCCATTCGCAGTCACCGCTCGCCGTCACCTATACCAGGCCGATCATTCTCGAATTCGTGGCAGGCGCCGTTCTCGGACAGCTCTGGCTGAAGGGACACATCCCCGGATTTGGACTCGGCCTTGCCCTGATGGCAGCCTCGATTGCCGGTTTCACGGCCATCGAGGTTCTCAGTCTCGAATTCAACGAAATAACCTGCGGTCCGCTCGCGATAGCGCTGGTTCTGGGCATGGTTTCGGTCGAGCGCAGCGGCAGGCTTCCGCAGATCGTGCCGCTTACCTATCTCGGCAACGCCTCCTACTCCATCTATCTATGGCACACGCTGGCGATCTCGGTGATCGTGAAGTTTGCAACATCGACGCCGATCCCTTCCGATGTGGTGACCTTCATTGGCGCGATATCCGGAACCTTGCTCGGAATATTTGCCTATGAACTGGTCGAGAAGCCGCTGCGCAATCTGTTGAGGAACTTCAGCTGGCGAAGGGCTCGCCCATCGCCAGCGTAGGAATGAAACCCGGCCCAGCTCAACGCTCCATCTCAGGTCTTTGCCCGATCCGGATGCGCCGCCTGAAATGCAGGCAATTCGGCACATCTGTCGTCGATTTCGACGATGCGCCTGAAATCGGTCAAGTCCACGCCCCAGCGACGGGCGTTATAGACCTGCGGAACGAGGCAGATGTCCGCCATGGTCGGCGAGTCGCCGAAGCAGAACGTGCCATCGAGCTTGCTTAACATGATCTCGAATTTGCGGAGGCCGGCATCAATGAAATGGCTCATCCATTCCTCACGAGCGTCGGCCTTGTTTGTCAAGGTTCCGACATAGGCCGCAACATGCATATTGCATATCGGATGGATGTCCATGGCAACAGCATAGGCAAGCGCCCGCACATGCTGCCGGTCTGTTATGCCGGCCGAGAGCAGCCCGTTTTCCGGCCGAAGCTCCGCCAGATATTCGATGATGGAAAGCGACTGCGTCATGATCTGCCCGTCGATCACCAGCGTCGGAACGAAGCCCTGCGGATTGAGTTCCAGATATTCCGGGCTCCTTTGTTTGCCTTCCAGCAAGTTCACCGACACGGTTCTGTAGTCGATCGCGAGCATGTTGAGCGCGATGCGCACCCGGTAACTCGCCGAGGATCTCCAGTAGTCGTACAGGATGACGTTGTTCATCTCGACCACGGTCCCTGATATTTTTCAACCGTCTGCTCGATCGCTCCGAAGATCGAGTGGCCGGCACGATCCTGCATCTCGATGCGGATCTGATCACCGAAGCGCAGGAACGGTGTCCTCGGCGATCCGGTTTCGATGGTCTCGATCGTTCGGATCTCGGCAATGCAGGAATAGCCGACGCCGCCGCTTTCCACAGGCTTGCCCGGTCCGCCATCGAGCTTGTTCGACACCGTTCCCGAACCGATGATCGTGCCGGCAACGAGGCTGCGGGTCTTGGCCGCATGGGCGATCAGCCGGCCGAAATCGAATGTCATGTCGATGCCGGCATTCGCCTTGCCGAACAACTTGCCATTCAGCATCACCGACAGCGGCAGATGCAGCTTGCCGCCATCCCAGGCCTCGCCCAACTCGTCGGGCGTAACCGCGACCGGAGAAAAAGCCGAAGCCGGCTTAGACTGGAAGAAGCCGAAACCCTTTGCCAGCTCTTCCGGGATCAGGCCGCGCAGCGAGACGTCGTTGACGAGCATCACCAGACGGATTGCCTGACGGGCAGCCTCTGGTGTCGAGCCCATGGCAACATCGCCGACGATAACGGCCACCTCGCCTTCCATGTCGACGCCATAGGCCTCATCGGCAGCCGCAATCGGGTCACGCGGCCCCAGAAAGCCATCGGAACCACCCTGATACATCAGCGGATCGACCCAGAAGCTTGCCGGCATCTCAGCATTGCGCGCCTTGCGCACCAATTCGACATGATTGACATAGGCCGAACCATCGGCCCATTGATAGGCCCGCGGCAGCGGCGAAGCGGCGTCGTGCTCGTGAAACCGGATCGTCGGCTGGGCTCCGGTCTCTATGCCTTCGGCAACGCGCGCCAGCCTCGGAGATACATGCTCCCAATCATCGAGTGCGGCCTGCAGGGTGCGCGCGATATGACCGACCTCGGAGCAGCGCGTGAGATCGCGCGAAACGACCACGAGCCGGCCGTCCCTTGTGGAGTCTTTCAAAGTCGCAAGCTTCATGTTCCGGTTCCACTGTCAGAGAATGCGAGGGCAATCGTCACTTGATGCCGGGGGTTCCGTCAAACCGGCGTTCCAGGCCGTCCCAGCATTCCAGATAATCGTCCTGCAGCGTTTCGAGCTCCGCGGCATATTTCGTCAGCTGCTGAGGGAAGCGCGTTTCGAACATGAAGGCCATGGTATGATCCAGCTTCACCGGCTTCAATTCGGAACTGGATGCCTTTTCGAAACCGGAGGCATCCGGCCCGTGCGGAAGCATCATATTGTGCAGGCTCATGCCTCCGGGCACGAAGCCTTTTTCCTTGGCATCATACTGGCCGTGGATAAGGCCCATGAACTCGCTCATGATATTGCGGTGGTACCAGGGCGGTCGGAAGGTGTGTTCGGCCACCAGCCAGCGCGGCGGGAAGATGACGAAATCGACATTCGCGGTGCCCGCACTTTCCGTTGGTGCCGTCAGCACCGTGAAGATCGACGGATCGGGGTGATCGAACAGGATGGCGCCGACCGGGGAGAACGTCCGCAGATCGTATTTGTACGGGATGTAGTTGCCGTGCCAGGCAACGACATCGAGAGGCGAGTGGCCAATGTCCGTCACATAGAACTTGCCGCACCATTTGACA
>JBCNPI010000524.1:0-2946 GCA_039593415.1 Rhizobium sp.
ATCCTTGAGTCGGGCGAGAAGGCTCGCCCGGTTCATCGCGAAATTCCCCTCGAGCCACTCATGCTCGAGTTTGGTCAAAAGCTCACCCACGCGCGGCCCGGCGCTGACGCCCGCGGCAAGCGCATCCGCGCCGTTGAGCGGAAAAACCGGCTTCTTCCATTTTGCCATACGCTCCAGCAATTTCCCCAGCCGGGCAACACGGGCCATCTCGTCGAAATCGCCCTCCGGCTTGCTCCGCGCAATGGCCAGCGTCAGCTTCAGGCGAACCGCAATGCCGGTCGGACCATGGCGATAAAGCAGACGGTCGAAGGCCGCTTCCGAAATATCGTCTTTGACGACGGGCGCGATCGCCCAGGCCTGAAGATAGGCGCCTTCGGCTTTGGAGAGGCGCAGCCGCTCAGCCAGCTTGGCAAGCCTCACCGCATCGGGCGGCACAATGGCGGCAAGCCGCAGCAAGGGCTCCGCCGGCCAGCCGAAAGCCTGCTCGGCGGCAATCAGCCCCGGAATGGCATCGATCCCCCATTTCTCGGTTTCCGGCAGCACTTCGGTCAAAATGCCGATCTGGCGCATCCAGAGCAGCGCCCTGCCCGGATCCTGAGCCGCCAGCAGCTTCTTCATCTCGGACCAGACACGCTCGACCGAGAGCGTTGATATCTTCGACCGCGCGGCAGCACAGGCGCGCAGCCCATCGGCATCGGGACGGCCACTGCCATAATAGGCGAAAAAGCGGAAGAAACGCAGGATGCGCAAGTAATCCTCGGCGATACGTGTCGCCGCATCGCCGATGAATCGTATGTTGCGTCGCTCCAGATCCGCAAGCCCGCCGACGAGATCCACGACCTCGCCATCGGCGGACGCGTAGAGCGCATTGATCGTCAGGTCGCGCCGCTCGGCGTCCGCCTGCCAATCCTGGCTGAAAGCGACACGGGCACGCCGACCGTCCGTTTCAACATCGCGCCGCAACGTCGTGATTTCGAACGGCTTTCCATCAATGACCAGAGTGACCGTGCCATGCGCGATTCCCGTTGGTACCGCCTTGATCCCCGCTGCGCCTGCTCTTTCGACGACCGCTTCCGGCAAAAGAGTGGTGGCTATATCGATATCGGCGACTGGCAGCCCCAGCAGGCTGTTTCGAACCGCCCCGCCGACCACACGTCCCTCGCCGCCATCGGCGTCGAGCAGTGCCAGCACCTGCTGCAGTGCCTCATCGCGAAACCATGCCTCGCCGGCAACGGACGTCATGTATATAGCCTTTCATAAAGCGTGCGGACGATACCCGCGGTAATGCCCCAGATTATGCGCTGCCCATAGGGCATTCGGTAGAAATGGCGTTCGGTCCCCTGCCAGAGCATCGTGTCGGTCACATGGTGACTGGGATTCATCAGGAACGAGAGCGGCACCTCGAAGGCATCCTCGACCTCGGTCGGATTGAGCGCGAGATGGAAGCCGGGCTTCACCACGGCAAGAATGGGCGTGATGCGAAAACCGGTCGCCGCCAGATAATGCGGCAGCCGTGCCACAGGCTCGATGAATATATCGGCCAGCCCGATTTCCTCGCCTGCCTCACGCATTGCCGCCATTTCCGGCGATGCATCCTCCGGATCGATGGCACCGCCAGGGAAGGCGATCTGACCGGAATGCTTGCGCAAGGTCGATGTCCTGAGCGTGAAGATCACCTTGGCATCGTCGCCATTGTCGACGACAGGCACGAGCACGGCCGCATCCTTCAGCTTCAGATCCGCCACCTGCGATATGGTTTCCGGATTGAGGAGGTGATCGCCATGATCGCGCCAGGCAAGCTCCACCGGCCCGCCGCTTTGATGGAGGGCGCGGCGGCGGAACTCATCCGCGGAATAAAGGGGGAATTCGCTCATCGAGTCAGCGCATCCAGTTCGGCCACCGGCATGATCGGGAAGATCGAGCCGCCGGAGCGTACGCAGAAGATCTCACGTCCGGCAATTTCAATGGGTTCGCCGAGTTCGACGAGATCATACATCACGGCACGCGTCACCAGGGCCTCCAGGCGTCCGCGAACGTGCAGGTAGGGTTTCAGCTCGTCGTTTTCGCCGCGGATAACGAAACGGATCGGATGATCCCTGCCCGCCTCGACGACATCGCCGACATTCGTGCGGAACGTCAGCACGCGCTTGCCGTCGCGCTCCGTGACGCTCATTTCGACAGCGACAAACGGCGCGTCGGCGACGCGAATGCCGACCTTTTCGACAGGCGTGACGAGATAGGTCTTTTCGTCTGCATCCTTGCGCAGGACTGTGGAAAACAGCCGCACGAGCGGGGCACGGCCGATCGGCGTGCCGAGATAAACCCAGGTGCCGTCGGCGCGGATCTCCATGTCGATATCGCCGCAAAACGGCGGATTCCAGAGATCGACCGGCGGCAATCCCTTCTTGCGGCCGCCGCTATCGCCGGCCGCACGCGATATCAGCGCCGCCAGGCTCGCTGCATCGCCAGTCGCCTTGATTTCCTCGGTTGCCATTCTTCTGTCCCGGTTGGCCGTTAGTGACAAATACGACGGTTTCTCACGAGATAGTCATTTGAAACGTGCTTGTCAGCCGTCTTGGTGGCGATAAGTTGTATTGATTATGAGGCAAATGTGTAAGGTCTGCGAATCGCGCGCACCGTTTTTCTGCCACTGGAGACGCAAATGGGCATGATCAAATCGACCGAGACGAGCCTCGACGAACAGGCCATCATCGCATCCGCCGAAAAGGCGCTCAGCGATATTGCCGCCGTCCGCCAGGAGGTATCGAAGGTCATTTTCGGCCAGGAAAGCGTCGTGGAAAACACGCTGCTTGCCGTGCTTGCGGGCGGCCATGCCCTGCTGGTCGGCGTGCCCGGCCTTGCGAAGACGAAGCTCGTGACGACGCTCGGCGCGGTCCTCGGCCTTGCCTCCAACCGCGTGCAGTTCACGCCGGACTTGATGCCCTC
>JBCNPI010000525.1:0-2919 GCA_039593415.1 Rhizobium sp.
CCGCCCATGATCCCGCCGATGGATTCGACGCCATTGTCATCGGCAATGACGACATTGCCTGGGTTGAGCTTGTATTCGCGCTCGTCGAGCGCCAGCACGGTCTCGCCGTCCCTGGCGCGGCGTACGACCAGATTGCCCTTGACCTTGGCGGCGTCGAAGACATGCATCGGGCGACCCTGATCGAAGGTCATGTAATTGGTGATATCGACCAGCGCGCTGATCGGGCGGAGACCAATGGCGAGCAGACGCTGCTGCATCCACTTCGGGCTAGGGCCGTTCTTGACGCCGCGCACGAGGCGAAGCGCAAAGCCCGGGCAAAGGCGCGTGTCGTCCAGCACGATCTTGAGCTCTGTCGGCGTTTCGCCTTGGATGGGGAAGGTCGGCGTGAGGCGAGGCTTCAGCGTGCCGAGGCCGGAGGCGGCGAGATCGCGGGCGATGCCATAGACACCGGTGCAATCGGGGCGGTTCGGCGTCAGGTTGATCTCGATCACCGGATCGTCGAGGCCGGCATAGGCAGCAAAGCTCGTGCCGACAGGCGCATCTTCGGGGAGGTCGATGATGCCGTCATGGCTGTCGGAGATTTCCAGCTCCTTTTCCGAGCACATCATGCCGCGGCTCTCGACGCCGCGAATGTTGCCGATGGCAAGCGTCACGTCGATGCCGGGAACATAGGTGCCTGGAGCCGCAAAGGCGCCGATGAGGCCGGCGCGCGCATTGGGTGCGCCGCAGACGACCTGAACGGGCGCACCGCTGCCGGTATCGACCATCAGCACCTTCAGGCGGTCGGCCTGCGGGTGCTTTTCGGCCGAGAGAACCTTGGCGATGACGAAGGGCTTGAACGCGGCCTTGTCGTCGACCTCTTCCACTTCCAGCCCGATCATCGTCAGGCGGGCGCAGATCTCATTGAGCGTGGCGTCGGTTTCCAGATGCTCTTTCAGCCAGGAGAGTGTGAATTTCATCGTTTGCGATCTCGTTTGAAATTAGTTGGCCGCAGGGGGGATGGCGCCAGGCGCACGCTGGCCGCGCAGCATGCTGGCTATGGAGATGTCCTCATCGATCTCCGGCCAGTGAATGCCCATCGGCATGAATTCGATCGTATTACGCTCGCTCTCGGATGCCTTGAGGAGGCGCGGATACCACCAGAGCGGCGTACTCACGCTGCGCCCATCAGCCAGCGAAACGTGCAGAAACGAATCGTCGCAATGGGCTTCGACAGGCCTGCTGTCTTCGATCTCAATCTGCAAAATAGTCATTCCAGACCTCCAAGAAAGCGTCGCGTTCGTCGCGTGTCTTCCGGATTATCTCGTTCAGTTCCCTTGCCGAATAGCCAAGATTGGCGGCGACCAGCATATCGTGAAGCCAAATTTTGGCTTCCTTTCCGTCTTTTGCAATATGAACATGCGCCAGCTCCCAACCGTCTGCGGAATAAAAGAAGAAACGATATTCCTTCCACCGCAGAATTGTCGGCATGACTACGCGCTCAGACCGCCGAACAGTGTGGGCATGTCGAGCGGGCGGAAGCCGTAGTGGTTCATCCAGCGGACATCGGCGTTGAAGAAGTCGCGCAGGTCGGGCATGCCGTATTTCAGCATGGCAATGCGGTCGAGGCCCATGCCCCAAGCAAAGCCCTGGTACTCATCGGGATCGAGACCGCCGTAACGCAGCACGTTCGGATGCACCATGCCGCAGCCGAGGATTTCCATCCAGTCGGTGCCTTCGCCGAACTTGACGATCGGGCCGGAGCGGTCGCACTGGATATCGACCTCGAAGGACGGTTCCGTGAAGGGGAAGAAGGACGGGCGGAAGCGCATCGTCACATTGTCGACCTCGAAGAAGGTCTTGCAGAACTCTTCCAGCACCCAGCGGATATTGGCGACATTCGCCGTCTTGTCAATGACGAGACCTTCGACCTGATGGAACATCGGCGAATGCGTAGCGTCGCTATCCTGGCGGTAGGTCTTCCCGGGGATGATGATGCGAATCGGCGGGCTCGAGGCTTCCATAGTACGGATCTGCACCGGCGAGGTGTGCGTGCGCAGCACCTTGCGCTCACCCTTTTCATCCGGCTGGAAGAAGAAGGTATCGTGCATTTCGCGGGCCGGGTGCCCTTCCGGGAAGTTCAGCGCCGTGAAGTTATAATAATCGGTCTCGACATCGGGACCTTCGGCGATCGAGAAGCCCATATCGCCGAAGATGGCGGTGATCTCGTCGACGATCTGGCTGATGGGATGGATGCGGCCGCGTTCGGCGGGCGACGAGCGGACCGGCAGGCTGACATCGACGGTCTCGGCTTTCAGCTTCGCGTCGATTGCCGCATCGCGCAACTCGCTCTTGCGGGCATTGATCGCGTCGGTGACGGAATTCTTGAGAGCGTTGATCGCCGCGCCGCGGGTCTGCCGTTCTTCCGGCGACATAGATCCCAGCGTCTTCAACAGTTCCGAAACCGAGCCCTTCTTGCCGAGCGCGGCAACCCTGACCGCCTCGATCGCCTGCTCGTCGTTCGCCGCGGCGACCTCGGCCATGAGTTGGGTTTCGAGTGTTACGAGTTCCGTCATCTGATCCTGCCTTGCGGGCGGCGGGCTTGGAACGCCGCTCATTCCGCGGAATAATGGATGAACGCCCACATCAGACAGCTTGCGGCAACGATGAGGCGCTGCAGATCACTATCCATGTGCAAGCGGCCAATCAACCGGGCAAATGACAAAAACACGCAAGAATGCGGTCCTTGGCACTTGTCACCCGATGCACGGCCGTTTTTCGGGTCTCGCCCGACAAGACAGCCTGACACGATGGAAAGCGTATGCTGCAAAACACAAAACCCGCGCCGGTTTCGCCAGCGCGGGTTTCATAATGAATTTACGAAAGACGTGCGAGGCAGCGTTAGTTAACGGCTGCTTCGAACTCGTTCTTCGTGCCGGC
>JBCNPI010000526.1:0-2914 GCA_039593415.1 Rhizobium sp.
GCGGCGCCGGCGGCTCTTTCACCAAGGCGGAGAGCTGGCGGATACAGCCGAGAATGGGTTGCAGGCCCTTCTGAACCTTGGAGCTCGCCAAAAGGGTCGCAAGCTCGCCGGATGCGCGCTCGACGAGCTTGAGGGCCAGCTCTGTCTCGAGCCTGCGCAGCGCGCCCGAGACGGTCGAGGCCGAAAAGGAAAGCCGGCGCGCGGTTTCCCTTACGGAGCCGACCGAGAATACCGTATCGGCTATGACCAAAGCCCCGAGATACAAATCCTATACCCTTATCCGCAGCGCGTATCCTGGTTCGGCTGCGGCGATATCAACAATATCCCGACGATATGATGTGTTCTTAAAAAAAGATATCCCTAAGCCGAAAGGCGCCGGCTATCGTTTTCTCGACGCTTTACCGATCCGGCCGCAAAAATGAGATCGGAACAGCGCCAAACGGGTAAGGGGAACAAAAACAAACGCACTTGCCCCCAAAAAAAGAAATCCAATTTCGCGCGAATGTCGAGTACGCTCGCCATAATCGCGCGACTGCAACGGGAATCCGAGCGCATCGATTTTTCCGCGATAAGCGCTACCTACCTGAAGCAGCCACGAATTCGCCTATGGGCCGCCGGCCCGCTCGAAACCTGCCCGTCCGGACTGCGCCTTTGGAGGCGGCACGGGCAGGCAGAACAAAGGTTAACGGGGTACAAAGGGAAATACCATGTTCAAGAAGCTTGCACTTGCCGCCACGCTGACGGCTCTCCTTGCCAGCGGCGCCAGCGCTGCCGATGTTGTCGTTTCCTCGAAGATCGACACGGAAGGCACCCTTCTGGGTAACATCATCCTCGCCGCGCTCAATGCCAACGGCATCAAGGCGCAGGATCGTATCGCGCTCGGCACGACACCGGTCGTGCGCAAGGCGATCACATCAGGCGAGATCGACATCTATGCCGAATATACCGGCAATGCCGGCTTCTTCTTCAACAAGGCCGACGATGCGGCCTGGAAGAACCTGCAGCAGGGCTATGATCTGGCCAAGAAGCTGGACTACGATGCCAACAAGATCGTCTGGCTGACGCCCTCGCCGGCCAACAACACCTGGGCGATCGCCGTGCGCAACGATGTCGCCGGCCCGGCCAAGCTGAAAACCATGTCCGATTTCGGCAAATGGGTCTCCGGCGGCGGCCCCGTCAAACTCGCGGCCTCTTCCGAGTTCGTCAACTCTCCGGCAGCCTTGCCGGCCTTCGAGACCACCTATAGCTTCAAGCTGAAGCCGGATCAGGAAGTCGTGCTTTCGGGCGGCGATACGGCGGCGACGATCAAGGCGGCGGCCGACCAGACCAATGGCGTCAACACCGCGATGGTCTACGGCACCGACGGCGCCATCGAGGCCGCCGAACTGACCGTTCTCGAAGACGACAAGAGCGTGCAGCCGGTCTATGCGCCGACGCCGATTATCCGCGAGGCCGTCCTCAAGGCCAATCCGAAGATCGAAGAGGTTCTGGCTCCGATCTTCAAGGGCCTGACCGCCGATGTGCTGCGTAAGCTCAACGGCCGCATCCAGGTCGATGGCGAGCCGGCCAAGGCCGTTGCCGAATCCTACCTCAAGGACAATGGCTTCCTGAAGTAAGGCTTTGGCGCCGCTCTCGCGATTTCAGTTCGATAAGGTGAAGTCGCGGGAGACCTCCAATGGGCACGATCTTGTCCAAACCCGCCTTGAATTTTGGGCTCATGCACTGACGGAGCTTGCCTATGGAAGATGCGCTAGCGATCCGCAGAGTGGATCGTCTCGGAATAGTGCTGGTGGCGGGCGGCGCGATGGCGGTTGCCTGGATGCCGTTCATCATCGTCAAGGCAAACCGCATCGCCGCGGGCAAGCCGCAATTGCTCACGCAACTCATTAGCCAGCCATCCGCCATAACCCTGCTCGCCCTTCTGGCCGCAGCCGCACTTGCCGCACTCTTCCTGCACAATCAGTTCGTCCGCGTCGGCATCGCGACGCTTGCGATCGCCATGCTGATCGTCACGCTCGGCCTCGTTTCGACCGCTGCAACGCCGATAGGCAGCACCGTGGCGCGCATTACGCCAGGCGGTTCTTTCTGGGTGCTGCTGGCCGTCGTCGGATTGATGATTTCGGACGCCCTTGTAAAGCTGCGGCTGACGCCCTGGCTAAGGGTCGCAGCACTTACGATCTATGCCGCCCTACTCGCCGTCGTCCTGCACTCCGGCCTCCTCGATAATCTCTCGATCATGAAGGAATACGCCAATAATGCCGACAAGTTCTGGCATGAGGCGCTCAACCATGTTTTCCTCTCCCTCGGCTCCGTCGCCATCGCCATCGTGCTGGCGATGCCGCTCGGCATCTTCTGCTACTGGCAGCCACGCGTCCGCGCCGTGGTGCTGCGGGCATTGAGCCTGGTACAGACTGTTCCGAGCCTGGCGCTGTTCGGCATCCTCATGCTGCCGCTCGGCTATATCGCCGCCAATGTGCCTTTCGCCGCTGCGATCGGCGTCAAGGGCATAGGCGCGGCGCCGGCGCTGGTGGCGCTTGTCATCTATTCGCTGCTGCCGATCGTCGCCAATACCGTCGTCGGTCTTGCCGGCGTCGATCCCTCCGTGCGCGATTCCGCCGCCGGCATGGGCTTGACGCGCCGGCAGATCCTGACCGGCATCGATCTGCCGCTCGCCTTTCCCGTGATCCTCACCGGCATCCGCATCGTGCTGGTACAGGCGATCGGCCTCGTCACCGTGGCGGCGCTGATCGGCGGCGGCGGCTTCGGCCTCTTCATCTTCCAGGGCATCGGCCAGACGGCCAATGACCTCGTGCTGCTCGGCGCCGTGCCGACGGTCTTTCTCGCCTTCTCATCGGCCGTCATCCTCGATGCGGTCATCGACAGCATCCGGGGACACCGCACATGACCAACATGA
>JBCNPI010000527.1:0-2874 GCA_039593415.1 Rhizobium sp.
ACATGGAAGGCGCGGCCGTCGCGCATGCGGATGGTCTCGATCTGCTCGGCCTCATGACGGTCGATGCCAATAACATCGGGGTTGCTGCGGAAGCCCTCGACATCGATCTCATGCGGGAAATGGCCACCATTCATCAGGATGGCGCCATCCTTGACCAAGGGCAGATCGGCGACCGTGATGATGTCCCGATGGCCGGTGACGGTGATCAGCACATCCGCGGACCGGATCGCTGCCTCGCGCAGCGGCGTCGAGAAACCGTCAAGATGGGCTTCAAGCGTGGTAACCGGATCGATATCGACGACGCTGACGGCGGAGAATGCGTTACGGAAGCATGCGGCCGTGCCCTTGCCGCAGGCGCCGTAACCGAAAACGGTGACGCGCTTGCCGTTGGTGGAACGGTTGGTGAAGCGGAGATAACTCTCGAACAGGCTCTGCCCGACAGCATGCCGGTTTTCGGCGAATTGTTTGATCGGGCTGTCGTTGATGACGAGGATCGGCATGTTGAGCCTGTCGCGCATCGGCATGAGCCGGGTACGGCCGGACGTGGTTTCCTCCGTGCCGCCGAGGAGATTGACATAGGGTTTAGCGGCCGCGCGGGCGAAGAGATCGCCGCCATTGTCGAGCAGGAGATCCGGCTTTTCCGCCAGGATCGCATCAAGGCTCGCTCCATGCTCGTCGGCGTCGCGGGTTTGTGTGGCGAAGACCTTGATGCCCTGAGCGCGCAGATAGTCCACCGTTTCCGGCTGGGTGCTGTTGAGGTTACCGGTGCAAACGAGATCGGCGCCGCCGGCGCGCAGCGTCATCAGCAGCGCCACCGTCTTCGGCTCGAGATGAATGCCAGTACCGATGCTGAGATCAGCAAAAGGCCTGGTGTCGCGGAATTCCGTGGCCGTTGCGGCCAGGAGCCGGCAGCTGCGCGCCACCCAGTCGATACGCGAAAGAGAAGAAGACTGATCCATGATGGGCTCCTGCCGGCTGGTTGGATGCTCCGATCTGGCACGATGGCGAAAGACATGTCGATGGACATTGCGATGCGCTGCATGGCAGAAAATCTGCCATTTAGATGCGCCTCGCTTCGATGGTTTGCCAAGCCGGTTCGGCGCCTGCTCGGCTCAGCCATTCCGCCAGCCGGATGAGCGCCAGGTCCTTCACATCGCTGCTGCGGATGCTGAGGCTGTAGCCTGCCGGCCTGCGGATAAAGCCGAAGGGTGCGACAAGCGCGCCACGATCGATATCCTCGCCGATGGCCGTGCGCGGCGCGATCGCAACGCCGAGTCCGGAGCGGGCTGCCCCGATCGCAAGCAGCAGGTCCTCGAATTCGCGGTTGCCGGCAAAGCTGACAGGCGCATGACCGCTTTCGGCAAACCAATCCTCCCACAGGCTCGGAGCGGAGCGGCTTGATAGGGCAATGGCTCCGCCGAGCGCCGAAACGCCATTGGCAAGCCCGAGGCGATCGGCAACATTGGAGGCGGCAACCGGGCCGAACTCATCCTCCATGAAGCGGATGGCAGTAATATCGCGCATCGGCCGGTATTCTCCGCCCATGATGACCGCTTCGAGATCGGCGCGCTTGGCGAGCGGCTCCACGATTGCCATCGGCACGATGTCGATATCGATATCCTCAAGAGCTGCCTGAAGCGCGGCGAGGCGCGGCATCAGCCACCAGACGGCGAAGGCGGAGGGAACGCCGAGCCGGATCGACCGCCGGCCTCCGATCGAAAGTTCCGTCGACGCCCGCGTGAGAATGCCAAAGGCGACGCCGACGGAATCGGCAAATGCCCTCCCCTTTGCCGTCAGCACCAGCCTGCCGTTTTCGCGATCGAAAAGGGCGACGCCGAAGTAGGCTTCCAAGAGGTTCAATTGCTGCCTGACTGCGCCGCGCACGACGCCGAGCTCATCGGCCGCCTTCAGGATGCTGCCACACCGCGCCACTGCGTCGAAAGCGCGGAGCGCGTTCAGAGGCGGCAGGCGTCGGGACGAAGCAGGTTCGGACATGGCAAGGTTTTATCTTTCTTCCTGGCACGATGGAGGTTTCGTTCAAGCAGCTACGTCATCTGCGGCATGAAAATGCTGTTCAATGTCGCTTTCAGTGCAATGGCTGGCGAATATCAGAAGACAAATCCGCACCTTTTTACATACTCACCTCTCAATAAATTTGTGGGGAAATACCATATGGCATTCTGCGGAGTGCAAAATTTTTCCACACGATGCTAATATAGAATCGATCCTTCACTCGAATTTCCAAAAGGTGACCCGACAATTGGCCTTTCTCAGCCGTATAGCAAATGATGTGCAACTGATGTTTCGGCGTCCGCCGCGACAGCAATATGCTGCGCTCTGCTACCGGCTGAAGAAGAAGACGGGTGATCTCGAAATGTTACTGCTGACCAGCCGCGACACCGGCCGCTGGGTCATTCCCAAGGGATGGCCGATGCCCGGCAAGCTCTCCCACGAGGTTGCGGCACGCGAGGCCTATGAAGAGGCGGGCGTGCGTGGGACAGTGGAAACGCAGCCGCTCGGCAGCTTCGGCTATGACAAGGTGCTGAGAGACGGCATTCAGATACCATGCCGCGTGCAGGTCTACGCGCTCGAAGTCCGCGAACTTGCGAAACAGTTCAAGGAGAAGGGCGAACGCTCGCTCGAATGGGTCTCCTGTGAGGAAGCGGCCAGACGCGTCAATGAACCGGAACTGCGCGACCTGATCCTCGCCTTCGCGGGGCGGATGACGGCTCCTCCTGCGGCAATTCCGGCAAAATAAGCCACATTAGTCACAAAAAACTATGCCACGATGGCAGGTGGATATTGCGCGCGCCATCGGCCGCGCGATACGACAGGTTTTGACCCAGAGAATTGCATGCCCGACCAACCGGCCAC
>JBCNPI010000528.1:0-2854 GCA_039593415.1 Rhizobium sp.
CGCTCAGCAACTGCGCCGGCCTTTCGGCTTCGATCCTGCAGAACGGCACGGTGTTTTCGATCGATTTCGCCGATCAGCAGGGCGGCGTCATGATCAACCAGGTGCTCGGTTCGCCTGTCTATGGCGGCATTGGCCGGCTATATCTTCGCGTCGGCGGCACCAAACCGGCAACGGCTGAAATCGTCGGTCCGAAGGCTGCCGTCCAGTTCGGCCATGGCAGAAACGGCTTTTCCTGGAGCGGCGAGACGGCCGGCATAAGACACACCGTGACCTTCCACTTGCACCCAAGTCAGACAGCATGGTTCTGGCAGATCTCGCTGCAGAACACCACGAGCGCGACGGTTTCGGCCGATCTCGTTCTCGTTCAGGATGTCGGTCTTGGCGACCGTGGCTTCCTGATGAACAGCGAAGCCTATGCCTCGCAATATATCGATCATCATATTGGCAACCACGCCGCCTTCGGTCCCGTCATCATGGTCAGGCAGAACCTCAAGCAGGGTGGCGGGCGAAATCCCTGGCTCGCACAGGGTTGCATTGAGGGTGCCGCGGCCTACGCGACCGACGCAATCCAATTGCTCGTGCCATCAAAGGGTGGTGATGGCGTGATGGTGCCGGACTTCGGCACCAGCCTGCCAAGCACACGTCGTCAGCATGAAGTCGCCTGCCCGGCAATCCAATCGGAACCGCTTTCGCTTGCCCCAGGCGCATCGGGCACGACGACCTTCTTCGGTCTCTTCGCCGCCGATCATCCGGCTGCCTCCAGCGATGCCGATCTCGCCAATCTCGACGGCGTGCCGAAGCTTCAGAGCGAGTTGGCGATCGACACGATATCAGCGGCACAATCGGCGCGCAGCCTCGTGCAGGACGCGCCGCTTGCCGAAAGCGAAGGCCTGGACCAGGCAGCAATCGAGGCGCTCTATCCCAAGCGAATGCTGGAAGAACATGACGATGGAAAGCTCATCTCCTTCTTCGTGCCGGATGGATCACACAACCGGCATATCGTGCTGCGCGAAAAGGAGCGGCAGGTGGCGCGCCGCCACGGCGCCATCGTCCGCAGCGGTCAGAACATGCTGCTCGACGACCAGACGCTCGCCGCCACCTGCTGGATGCAGGGCATTTTTGCCGCGCAACTGACCATCGGCAATACCTCCTTCCACAAGCTGTTCTCCGTCTCGCGCGACCCTTACAATCTGACGCGGTCGAGCGGCCTGCGCATCCTTGTCGAGCTTGACGATGGCTGGCGCCTGCTCGGCGTGCCCGCGGCATTCGAAATGGGCCTCAGCGATACCAAATGGATCTACAAGCTTCCGGGCCGGACCATCATCGTTTCGGCCATCGCTTCCGGCGACGACGCGGCGATGCAATGGAACGTCTCCGTCGAAGGCGACGCCTGCCGCTTCCTGGCCTTCGGTCATATCGTGCTTGGCGAACGCGACTATGAAGCCGTGGCAAATATCGCCGTCGATACGTCGGCCAAGCGCATCTCCTTCCGGCCGCAGCCGTCATGGCTATGGGATCGCTATCCGAAAGCGGGCTATCATCTCGTCACCTCAACGCCGGATGCTTTCGAGGCTTTCGGCGGCGACGAACTCCTGTATACCGACGGCACCGCTCGCAACGGCCCGTTCATTGCGCTGAAATCGCACCCGACGAAAGAACTGTGCTTTGCCGTCACCGGGTCAATGACCGATCCGGATACGGCCGAAACCCTTGCTGCGCGGTACAGCGCTGGCGTCGAAAGCGAAGAAATGCTGGCGCCCGCACAACGCTTCTGGAACCATGTGACGCGGAGCGCGCGCATCGAGGGCGAAGGCCGCGATGTGGCGGCACAAGCCGTCATGCTGCCTTGGATCGCGCATGACGCGATCGTCCATCTGAGCGTGCCGCATGGTCTCGAACAATATACGGGTGCTGCCTGGGGAACGCGCGACGTCTGCCAGGGGCCGATCGAATTCCTGCTC
Organism: Rhizobium sp.; assembly: GCA_039593415.1. Taxonomy (GTDB): domain Bacteria; phylum Pseudomonadota; class Alphaproteobacteria; order Rhizobiales; family Rhizobiaceae; genus Rhizobium. The sequence continues at coordinate 1,962 of JBCNPI010000528.1, forward strand.
GCCTACGAGCATGACGAAGAGGTCCGGCAGATCCTCTCCACGCTCTTTTCCGAGCAATACCGCGATCGCGGCGACTGGCCGCAATGGTTCATGCTTGAGCCCTACGCCAACATCCGCGCCGGCGAAGCGCATGGCGATATCGTTGTCTGGCCGCTGAAGGCGCTCTGCGACTATATCGAAGCGACCGGCGACATCGCCTTCCTTGCGCAAACCGTGCCGTGGCGTGCTGACGACACCATGCAGCTGACCTCGGAGCACGCGACGATCTCCGATCACGTCGAAAAGCTCCTGGACACGGTGCGCAGCCGCTTCGTGCCGGGCACGAGCCTCATCCGCTACGGCGAAGGCGACTGGAACGACAGCCTGCAACCGGCCGATCCGCACCTGCGCGACTGGATGGTCAGCAGCTGGACGGTGTCCCTGCTCTACGAACAGCTGGTGCGCTACGCCAATATCCTGACGCTCGCCAGCCGCAACGAGGAAGCGCAGTCGCTGCAGGCGACGGCGGTCGCTATGCGCGCCGATTTCAACCGGCTCCTGATGCGCGACGGCATCGTTGCCGGCTATGGTGTTTTCGATCCGAGTCATGAGGGTGTCGAATTACTGCTGCACCCTGAAGATACGCGCACGGGCCTGCACTATTCGCTCATCGCGATGACGCAGCCGATGATCGGCGGCCTGTTCACGCCCGAACAGCGCCACGCGCACATGAAGATCATCCGCGAGAACCTGCTGTTTCCGGATGGCGTGCGGCTGATGGAAAAGCCGGCAACCTATTCCGGCGGCCCGGAAAAGCTCTTCCGCCGCGCCGAATCCTCCTCCTTCTTCGGCCGCGAGATCGGGCTCATGTATGTGCATGCGCATCTACGCTACTGCGAGGCCTTGGCGCTTGA
>JBCNPI010000529.1:0-2804 GCA_039593415.1 Rhizobium sp.
AGCGGCAACCGGCCGCCGCCGATCGCCGGATGCTGCTTCAATCCGAAGAGCTCCTGGACGCGAATGGTCAAGAGCGGTTCCTCGCCATCATACTGAATCGGGTGGCGCTGGCCGGTGGGCGCCTCGAAATGTGTCGGCGCCATCCGGGCGAGATCGCGCTGCAGCTCGTGCGGCACCAGCGACATCAATCCGCCGGAAAGCCCGCCGGCCGAAATATCGGAAAGGCCGCGCGCGTCGCTCTGAAACGGCGAGAACCATTCACCGAGCCGGGCAGCCAAGGCTTCGTCGCTCATATCGGGCCAGGGTTCGCCGATCGTCCGATGCAGGAAGCCGATCCTGTCCCGTAGTTGCGTGGCTTCCTTGGAGAAAGGCAGGACGCTGATTCCCAGTTCACGGATGCCGTCGGCCAGCGCCTTGGCCGCCTGTTCGCCGGAGGGGCGGGGCAGCGGCGTCTCGTCGAAGATGATGGCACCGAGCCGCGTCGCCCGCCGAGCCCGCACCTGGCGGCTCGCTTTGTCGAAAAAGCTCTGATCTTCGGTGCAGATCTCGCCCGGCAGGTGCTCTTCGACATCGGCGCGGGAAATCTCCGCCGCCGCGAGTACGCGCGCTTGCGCTGCTCGTCCCGTCAGGTCGGCGATGACGAGCATCTGCGATCCTGCCAGCCGCTCGGTCTCCGGCAGCTCCGCGCCGCGCCCGTTGGCCATGACGAATCGCCCCCGGCCGCCGCGCTGCAGCGCGATGCGATCGGGAAAGGCATGCAGCAGCAGCGCCCCGGCAAGCGGAGGAGTGGAAGCGATGGGGCCGCCATTGCCGCTGGCCGCCTGAGCGAGGCGCCCGGCGAGGCGACGTGCCGCCTCCGCCCGCTCGCCCTTCTCCGTCTTGAAGCGCCGTAGCCGGTCTTCCAGATCGATGCTTTGTCCCCCGAGCCCCTGTTCCGTCAGCAGCACGGCAAGCAGCGCCGCCTCTCGGGCCTGGCCGAATTCGGCCGCAGAAATCACCATGGCCGCCAGCCGCGGCGGCAAGGCGAGTTCGCGCATTAGCCGGCCGCGCGCCGTCAGCCCGTTTTCCGCATCGAGCGCGCCCAGCTGCCGCAGCAAGGCCCGCGCCTCGGCAAGCGTCGTTGCGGGTGGTTGATCGACGAAGGCCAGCGTTGCCGGATCCTGCACGCCCCAGTGCGCGAGATCGAGCGCGAGACCGGAAAGGTCGCTCGAAAGGATCTGCGGCGGGGTAAAGGCCGCCAATGCTGCCGTCTGCCCTGGATGCCACAAGCGGATGGCGATGCCTGGCTCGGTTCGCCCGGCGCGGCCGGCGCGCTGATCGGCCGAGGCGCGAGACACGCGAACCGTTTCCAGTCGCGTAATGCCGGTCGAAGCCTCGAAAACAGGCAGGCGCTGCAAACCGCTGTCGATGACGATGCGCACGCCGTCGATCGTGATCGATGTCTCGGCGATCGAGGTAGCCAGCACAATCTTGCGTGTGCCCGGCGCGGCTCGCTTTATCGCCGCATCCTGTTCCTTCTGGCTAAGATTGCCATAAAGCGGCGCGATCATTGTCTTCGACCCGAAGCGGCCTTCCAGCCGCTCCACCGTGCGGGTGATTTCCGCCTGCCCCGGCAGGAAAGCGAGGATGGAACCCTGTTCACTCGCATGCGCATTGAGGATGGCCCGCGTCACCGTGTCCTCTATCCGCTCTCCCGCCGGCCGATCCTGGTTGCGGATATCGATCGGAAAACTGCGGCCCATGCTTTCGATGACGGGCGGATGGTCAAGCAGTGCAGCGACGCGCTCCACGTCCAGGGTCGCAGACATGACAAGGATGCGCAGATCCTCGCGCAATGCCGATTGCACGTCGAGCGCCAGCGCCAGGCCGAAATCCGCATCCAGCGAGCGCTCGTGGAATTCGTCGAAGACGACGGTGGAGATGCCTGATAGTTCGGGATCGTCGAGGATCATCCGTGCGAAGACACCCTCCGTCACCACCTCGATGCGGGTCTTGGCAGAAATGCGGTTGTCGAGCCGCATGCGGTAGCCGACGGTATCGCCCACCTGTTCGCCGAGCAGCGAGGCCATGCGGGCAGCCGCTGCCCTTGCCGCCAGCCGCCGCGGTTCCAGGAGAATGATCCTGCCATCGCCGCGCCATGCCTGCCCTAGGAGATAAAGTGGCACCAGCGTCGTCTTGCCGGCGCCGGGTGGCGCGGAAAGCACCGTGCGCCGCTCACTGGCGAGCGCCGTGCCGATATCGGCAAGCACATGCGAGACCGGAAGTTCCGGCAATGAAGGCACCCTATATGTCACGCCTGCCGGCTCCGTATTGCACTGGGTAGGACGGTGCCGGATGCGCATTGCACAATAGTCGGCAAGATGGGACCCTGGCATCGATCAAGGCCGGTCGGGGCAACGCCGTCTGCGCCTGGTCTTTGGTAAGAAACAACATGCTCCGTTTCCTTATGCGTTCGATGTCTATTAGGTCCTGGGCGTGTGGCTGGCAATGAGACGTCCAAAGCACATGCCTGTGGAGCCGTTAGAACCAGTTTGCCAGCGTCGATCCGGGCGATTCTGACGAGGGACGCAAAATGATTCCGGAAATCGCACTCAATCAGGCAAAAACCTCTTCGATTTTTGCGCATCCCACAAATTCCTGTTGCATATCAAACGGTTACAAAAATGTCAGAATTTTTACAGTTGGAGTGTTGACTATGTCGGGAGGTAGGGTCTATAAGCCCGATCACTGACGAGGGCGGCGGCGCTGCTGGCGACGAAGTCTCTCGCTCTGGTGTTTCCTGGATTGGCTGCGATGCTGATTGG
>JBCNPI010000053.1:0-23256 GCA_039593415.1 Rhizobium sp.
GGCATCCAGCAGCCCGGCATCGGATGACGGCTGGATGTCACGATCAATGAAGCCCATGAAAACTCCCCCGACGCGGACGCGTCGCATAGAGGAACGGCAGCAACTGTTGGGAAGCAGGAGGCTGTCGGTTTGACAGGTTGAAGTGTGACTATTCAAATGAGATGTCACCTTATCGAGTTCAAGAGCCGGCCGAACGCGCGCAGACAACCTACCTTACGACTCCTGAAATCAGCTCTTGTCCTGCTGCAGCAGCCGCTCGAGTTCCCGACCCAGAAGCGGAAAGCTGGACAATTTGTCCGCGCATCCGACATGGCCTTTACGAAGCGGCGACCAGCCATAATTAGCTCGGATATTGGAGAATGGAGGGTTCCCATGAGATTTTCGAGATCCGCCTCGGCGATGACTATCGTCAGCCTTTTTGTCGCGCCCGTCGATGCTGCAGGGATCGATTGCGCGAAGCCTGGCTCGACAAGCGATCATATGATTTGCCAGGACAAATCGCTGCTCGCTCGGGACGCGATGGTGAGCGATCTTTATGCCGCCGCGCTGAAGCGCGACGACGCGGACAGGATACGGGAACGGCAACGGCACTGGATTACGACAGTGCGGTCCTGCGGCGATGCGGCATGCATCCGGCAGGCTTATGATGACCGGATCAGCTCTCTCATGATGACCAAGGGCGGACGAAGCGCATCAGCGGATTTCCAGTCGAACAGCGCGGACGGCAATGAGGGCCACCTTGCGATCTTCGGCCCGGTGGACGGTCTTCTCGCAGTTTCGCTCTCCTCGACCTATGTCGGGCCAGGCGGGGCCGAAGCCGGTGATGTCAATGCCGACGGCATCGACGGTGTCGTTCCACTGACGAACGAACATGCCGAGCTTTCCAGAGACGCGTGCAAGATCGGTCTCGATCGCCTCGGCGTAAGGACCTGGCATGTGTCGCAGGCGGGTGTGTGCAATCTCGCCGATGGCGTGACATTGCAGGGCACCTACCGTCGGCAATGATATAGTTCCGCTCTCGAACGGGAAACGAAGGCATGGCAGGCGCCATCGCATGAACCGGGTATAGGCAGTTCTCGGCCTGCGGCCAAAAATATCGTGCCCCGGCGGCCAACGGCGCCGGGGCGTTTGCTAAAACCGGAATTCAGTGATCAGCCGCCGACGGCATCGGCGGTGCACTTTTTGACGAAACTTGTCTTGGCGGCGCCTGCGAGCTTCTTTGTAGCGGCCTGAGCGTCGCACGAACTTGCTGCATCCTTGGCGCACTTGTTGCTAAAACTGGTCAAGGCAGCTCCCGCCAGCTTCTTGTCGGCAGCCTGCGCCTTGCAAGTGGCGTCAGCCGCCATGGCACCAGTGGCGAGGCAGGTAGAAAAAATCGCAAGTCCGAGCAGTCTGATCATTGAAATCCTCCAGGACAAACCTCAGCAAAAGGCCGAGGTAACCGGACTCTAGCCGAACGTCTGCCATAGTAAAGACCTCCCCAATCGCCGAGGGAACAGAGGGATTCACTTTAAACGCAGAGCCGCTCAATCCGGGCAAACCTTGCCGCGAGGCGTGCCTAACACTGGACATACGGATTGCGATACGGCAACGACCCGGTCGCAATCGCACCGGCAAGGAGCCTGCGCTCAGTCGAGCGGCTTATAGGCGACGACGTCCATCTCGATCTTCACATCCACCATCATCGGCGATTGAACGGTCGAGCGCGCCGGCGGGTGATCGATAAAATGCTTCTCGAATACGGCATTGAAGCTCGAAAAATCGCGCGCATCATCCAGCCAGACATTGACCTTCACCACATGCTCAAGCGTGCAATCGGCAAGGGCAAGAACATCCTTGATGTTGGCGATGACCTGCTCGGTTTGCGCGACGATATTGCCGGCAACGATTTCGCCGCCGCTGGTCGGCACCTGGCCCGAGACATAGACGAAATCTCCGGCCCTCACGGCTTTCGCGAAAGGACGGCGCTGGCCGCCAGCCTGATCATCGGCGACATCGAAACGGATCAGCTTGTTCTTGCTCATGATAGATTCGGTCTCTCTTTGTTGTCGTAAGCCGCGGTCGCCATCGCTTCATCGTGAAGAAGCCCAGGCGCCCGACTCCCTGGCACCTTCATTAGCTGCGGCAAAGCCACCACGCCAGATCGTTTCACCTCATTTGTTCAGGGATCGGCGCTAAGCGTCCTCTTGTCGTCCCCATCGTGATTGCCTTTCCGGCCCCAAGCCTGATAAGACAAGGCATATTTCGTCATATGATTGATTGACGTTCAGGAGGAGTCATCATGGCAGAACTCGCGCAATCGCTTGCGTCCATCCGCATTCCCGACCTTGCCGGAAAAAGGGTATTGATAACAGGCGCTTCGACCGGCATCGGTGCTGCCGTCGCACGCGCCTTTGCAGCGCAAGGAATTAAGATTGGCCTGCACTTCAATGCGAGCCGCGAGCCGGCGGAACGGCTGGCGGCGGAAATCAAAGCCGGCGGCGGGGTAGTCCATCTTATCCAGGGCGACATCTCGCAGGATGGCGAGACCGAACGCGTCGTCAAGGATGCCGCCGACGCCTTGGGTGGCCTCGACGGCCTGATCAACAATGCCGGCGGCATGCTGGGCCGGCTTCCGACCGCCGAAATGACCAATGAGCATTACGAGCGGGTGATGAACCTCAATGCGCGCTCCGTGCTTGCCGCAACCCGTGCCGCTCATCCTCATCTCAAGCAGCAGGGCGGTTTCGTCATCAACACGACCTCGATCGCCGCACGCAATGGCGGCGGCAATGGCGCGATCCTCTATGCGGCTTCCAAGGGCTTCGTCTCGACGATTACCCATGGCCACGCCAAGGAATTCGTCAACGACAAGATCCGCGTCAATGCGGTAGCGCCCGGCGTCATCGCGACGCCGTTCCACGAACGCTATACCGATGATGAACAGATGGAGCTGCAGCGCAAGACGATCCCCATGGGCTTCGTCGGCACGCCGGAAGATTGCGTCGGTGCCTATCTGTTCCTCGCTTCCCCCACACTATCGGGCTACATCACAGGCCAGATCATCGAGGTCAATGGCGGCCAGCTCATGCCGTAAGAATGCGGCTGTCTGTCGCCTTATGTGCCGGGCAATGCTAGTCTTGCCCGGTACGAAGGCTCTTACTTCGCAGAAAATGGAGCGCATGCAGATGGCAAAGACGCCCATTCAGGACGGCATCAAGACGTCGGTGGAGCTGACCCATCCCGAGCGGATATATTGGCCCGATGACGGGGTCACCAAACAGGACCTTCTCGATTACTACGCTTTGGCATGGCGGCGCATGGCGCCCTTCGTCATCAATCGTCCGCTGGCGCTCCTGCGCTGCCCCGACGGCATCGACGGGCCGCGGTTTTTCCAGAAACATGCCTGGAAGGGGATCAATCGGCACATCGAGGAAATTGCCGATCCTACAGACAAGGATGCCGCCAAGCTGCTGAAGATCGAGGATTTCGATGGTTTGGCCGCTCTCGTCCAGTCGGCGGCACTGGAAATTCACCCCTGGGGCACGACGACAGATCATTGGGAAAAGCCTGACATGATCATCATGGACCTCGATCCCGACGAGGAGGTTGCCTGGAGCAAGGTCGTGATCGCGGCGAAAGAGGTTGGGGAACGTTTCTCCGCGCTGGGATTGACTTCCTTCGTCAAGACATCCGGCGGCAAGGGCCTGCATGTCGTCGCATCCGTCAAGCCACAGGCGACCTGGCCGCGCATCAAGGATGCTGCCGAGGCGATTGCCCATGCCATGAGCGCCGACGCTCCTCAGACATATTTGTCGGTCGCCAGCAAGGCGAAGCGAACGGGCCATATCTTCGTCGATTATCTGCGCAACGGTCGCGGCAATACCGCCGTGGCGCCTTATTCAGCGCGCGCAAGAAAGGGTGCTGCTATCTCGATGCTGATCAGTTGGGAGGAATTGGACGGCGCAATCGGTCCGGCCTCTTTTACAATCAAGAATGCAGCCCCACGCCTCGGCCAATCCAGCCCCGATCCCTGGGCCGATTTCTTCAAGGCAGCAGCGCCGCTCAAAAGGTGATGCAAGAAGCATTTCCAGGAAAAGTGCGTAGCGGTTTTCCGTCCGGATTGCGTAAAGAAACAAAAGGATGGAGCGTTTTCGCGATTCGAAGAAAACCGGAAATGCTCTAGAGCCGGACGATTTCAGGTGGTCGGACCTAAATCTAAATCCCCTCTAGAAACAAAGAGGTAGGGCATGACATCGCCCGAAATCGCCTGACACTTTTCGACACCTTGCTCTAAACCAGAAACGGCACCAAAGCCGGCGTGCTGGCCTTATAGTCGGCATAGGCCGAGCCGAAGGTTTCGCTCATCCAATTTTCTTCAATGGATACGCGACGTAGCACGGCGTAAAGAACGGCGACGATCGCAAGGACGGCCGCAATATCGCCGCGCGCAATTGCCGAGCCGATAATGGCGAGCATCAGGCCAGAATAGATCGGATGCCGGACCAGCGCATAGGGGCCGGAGCGGACGAGCGCATGGTCCTCTTTGAGGGTAATGACCCCGCTCCAGTTGCGCCCGATGTGATAGCGAGCCCAGACGGCAAACAGGAGGCCGACAAAGGTCAGGACCGCGCCGATCAGATAGGAGGTGAGGTCCTGCGGGATGATGCGAAACCGCAAAGGCCCCAGCCAGGATGGATTGACCACAAGGAGGAAGGCGCCGATCCAGATAGGCACGGTGTTGCCGAGCCGCGACAGCGGATCTTCCTGCCGCACGCTCTTCTTGACGCCGAACGAAGCGAAAAGCCAGATCACCAACCAGACGATCCAGCATGCGGGAATGAATTGATAGAGGAGCATTGCTTACGCCACATCCTTATCCAATTCCGGATAGTGCCGGAAAATACCGTTCTCATTGAAGGGAATGCGGCGATCGGATTGAAGATAGCGAGCAATGTTGGGCCGTTTCATGACAGCGGCATGCAATGCGGCAAGATGTGGATAGCGGCGGTCCAGATGGGCTGTCGCGCGTGGAAATGCATAGCGCAGCCCCTCATAGACCTGGAAAAGCGAGAGATCGACATAGGTTAGTTCGCTGCCGAAGACATGCGATGGCCCCAGCGGGTTCCGCTCCAGGACGCTTTCGAAATAGCCGAGGAACTTCGGGACGCGGTTTTCGATGAATTCGGCGGCGCGGGCCTTGGCTTCTTGTTTTTGATCTTCGTAATACTTCGATGTGGCGATGGGGTGGTGCGTATCGTGTACCTCGGCGACAAGATCGGTGATCGTCAATTGCAGACCGTTCAGTACATGGCGCTGTCCTTCGTCTCGAGGCGCCAGGCCAAGTGCCGGCCCGAGATACATCAGGATATTCGCCACATGCGGAATGATCAGATCGCCGTCTTTCAGAAACGGCGGGGCAAACGGTAAATCGAACTGGGACTTGCCATCCATAATGGCGAACATGGCGGGTGTCCCCTGCCCCTTGCTGGCAGAGCCGCGGCAGACATCGACATAGCTGCTACCCGCCTCCTCCAAAGCCAGCCGGACAAATTCGCCGCGCCCCTGGATGCCATCCCAATAATAGAGTTCATAGGCCATTCGGTTTTTCCCTCCCAAGAACCGCACCGCGGCGACCGACGTGACGACCGACTCGCCACCTTCTCATCGGTTTCACAGCGGGCTGCCGTCGCAAATCGAGCCTACAATCTAGCGTCGGTAGCGCGGAAGGTAAGGGGGAAATCGACGATTCCAGACCGATGCGCATGCACCGGAAACGACATTGGCCTCATCCCCATCTTCGCGAAGGATCCTATGAGACGGTATTGCCTTCCTGTCATAGTCAGGAATGTGCATTGCGCTCGTGGCGTTTGCGGGTCGCTGCCGCCTTCTTTGCGGATGCGGAACGCGCGGACGCAGGTCGATCTGCCGAGGCGCGCCCGCCGATCCTGCCGCCCTTTTTGGAGGATTCATGAGTCTCGGCATGGCCGCGACCCGAGCCGGATTTCTTGCCGCCGCCGCTTTCCTTATTCACGGTCGCCCAAGCGCGCCGCTCCGCCTCTTCATGAGAAACGCCGCGGTCCTCATAGCCTTCTTCAATATGCTCGGCCTTGCGCTTCTGCTTGTCCGTATAGGCGGATTTGTCTCCCTGAGGCATGATCTTTCTCCTTGGCTGGGGATGAAAGACCAACCCGTCGTTAAGGAAAAGGTTCCGATATGCGAGCGGGGGCATTGCGATTGATCGGAAGAATCCAGAAGCGCCGGTCATGCGGCTTGGCAGTGCGCTGCTTCGCGGTAGCCGGGAAAAAGACGCCGACCGAACGGTCGATGATCAGGATGAGGACCAGGGCCGCCAGGAGATAGAGCGCAGCTAGGACGAGGAGAGATATCATCGCATTGCATCCAGGCCGCCGGCGAAATAAAAAAGACTGCACGATGCGACGATCGTCGCAACAGTCGTTTCCAGATCATCCATATCGCTGCCACACATCGCCGAACTCCATTGACAATTCGTAGCATCGATGTGTGACAATTATTTCGCGGATAGGAGCCAAATTACCGAAATGATTGCGAATATTTCGCCGGCGGCCGTCGTGAAAAGAAAGGCGGCCCGATGTTGCCGCCGAGCCGCCCTCGTCTTCGCCGCACTCCTGAAACTGGCCCGTCCTACGTCTTTGCGGCTGTGGCTTTCTTCGAGGCTTTCGTTACGGGTTTGGATACCTTCTTCTCGGCAACAGGCGCTGCGGCGACCGACACCTTGCGCTTCGCCTTGGGCTTGACGTCGACCTTGCCACCGTTTGCGACACTCTCCTCAAGCGCGATGCGTTCACCGCTCGCCCGCGCCCAGTGCTCAATATCGCGTCCTGCGGGATGTCCCTCTTCCTCCCATATGGCGTATGCGCGCTTCTTGATCCATTCGTCTCGAGATTCCAACATCTGCTGTCCTCCGTTCGTATATTGAACAATGTTTGATGAGCAATGCCCGTTCTTGAAATGCGGGCTTTCACGCCTCCCCCGAGCAGCCAAGACGCCATGACTTTTAAAATGCCAGGCTCGTTTCTTCGGTCTCGACTCTCGAACCGCAGTGGCGCTTCAAACAAAAGACAGGTTACCGTGGGGGAACGGTAGCGAAGCAGCCGAAGCACCCTAAGTATGAAGCTGGCACGAACGGGGTTCAATTGAAAATATCTAACAGGATGAGTTTTCGCACCGCTATCCATGGCATCCCGCTGATCGCGAGCCGGCTCATTGCGGCTTTTGCGGGCAAGGATATACTTGCGTCATGATCGACCTCGTGGCCGCCCATTGGGGCCAAATTCTCGCCGTCCTGTCCATCGCGATGGGGGCCGCCGCTGCAATCCATGCAGCCATGACCAAGGAGGATGTCCGCGCAGCGATCGGCTGGGTCGGCGTCGCCATCCTATCGCCCATCATCGGGGCCTTGTTCTATGCCGTTGCCGGTATCAATCGTATCCGCCGAGCCTCTCTCTTTTCACAGCGCGACGCACTTTTCCGCAAGGATGCGAATGGTGAACTCGCCGGCTTCGATGCCGATGACGGTGAGGTGCGGCGGCTTTTCGGCGATCGCTTCGGCTCAATGAAGACGCTTGGAGACCGTGTGGTCCGCTATACGATGAGCACGGGCAACACGATCGAGATGCTGACGAATGGCGATGTCGCCTATGCCGCGATGAAAGCTGCCATCGACGGCGCCGAGCGCAGCATCCTGATGGAGACCTATATCTTCGATCGCGACCCGATCGGCCTCCGCATCGCCGATTGTCTGATCGCCGCCGCCAAACGCGGCGTCAGCGTGCGCGTGCTGATCGATGCCGTCGGAGCGCGTTATTCCGTACCGAGCATCATGGGTTATCTGAGCGAGGGCGGCGTGCAGGTCGACGTCTTCAACGGCAACGTCATCATCGGCCTCAGATTGCCCTATGCCAATCTGCGCACGCACCGCAAGATCCTCAGCATCGACGGGCGAGTGGCCTTTACCGGCGGCATGAACATACGCCAGGGTTTCACACGCGAGTTCGCGCAGGATAACTGCGCCCGCGATATGCATTTTTGTGTGACGGGACCGGCGGTTGCCGACCTCTTCAATACGGCAGCCGAGGATTGGCAATTTACCACCGGCGAAGTATTGAGCGGCGGGGAATGGCGGATTGCCGCTCCCGCCAACGAGCCAGGGGCGCCCGTATTCATGCGGGTCGTCGCGTCCGGCCCGGATCGCAGCGTCGAGACCAATCACAAGATGCTGATAGGCGCGCTTTCGGTGGCACATAGATCCATCCGCATCATGTCGCCCTATTTCCTGCCGGACCGGGAGCTGATCAGCGCGCTGGTAACGGCGGCCCGGCGCGGCGTCGAGGTCGATATCGTCGTGCCGACCGCCAACAATCTCGTGCTCGTCGACCGTGCCATGACGGCCCAATTCGACCAGATGCTGAAGAATTATTGCCGCATATGGCGCGCCGCAGGCGCGTTCAACCACTCGAAGCTTTTGGCCATCGACGGCATCTGGGCCTATGTCGGCTCTTCCAATCTCGATCCCCGCTCCCTGCGGCTCAATTTCGAGGTGGATCTCGAAGTGCTCGACCGCGGCTTTGCCGGCACGATCGACGCCCATATCGGATCGATCCTGGAAACCGCGCATCCCGTCGATCTCGAAAAACTTCGGGCGCGGCCCTTTGCCGTGCGACTTGTCGAAAAGGTACTTTGGCTTGGCTCGCCCTATCTCTAACGGTCTCACCACCGGGCAATCCATGCTTGTCGCAGCCTTTTTACATGACAAAGCCGACGATCGCTTCTTATACTCCCCTCCATGCAGCGGATATGGTCTGATCAAGGAACGGTCGACAGACAGATGCGAAAGAAGAAAGAAAGTCTCCGTGCGAGCATTCTGGAAAGTCTGAAGAACCGAAACAAGTCGCGAGCCAGGCAGCCGGCCGGCAAGTCGGATCGCCCCCAAGGCACTTTGATCGCCTCCTATAATGTCCATAAATGCGTCGGTGCCGACCGGCGCTTCGATCCGGAACGGACCAGCCGCGTCATTCATGAAATCGATGCCGATGTCATCGGCCTGCAGGAAGCCGACACGCGCTTCGGGGAGCGCACGGGCATCCTCGATCTGCGCCGGCTCGAACGTGAGACCGGGCTTATCCCGGTGCCGATCACCGGCGTCACCAAAGCGCATGGCTGGCATGGAAATGTCGTTCTTTTCAAGCAGGGTACGGTCCGCGACGTCCATCAGATCAATCTGCCCGGGCTCGAGCCGCGAGGCGCCTTGATCGCGGAACTGGAGCTGGCTCGTGGCGGAAGCATCAGGATCATTGCCGCGCATCTTGGCCTGCTGCATCGCTCGCGCGCCCAGCAGACGCGCCTGATCGTCGATCTGATGAACGACGGCGGCGAGACGCCGACGATCCTGCTTGGCGATCTTAACGAATGGCGCCTGGGCGACCGCTCTTCCCTCAACACCTTCCAGAATGCCTTTGGACCCTTGCCTCCCGCCGTCCCGAGCTTTCCGTCGACGCTGCCGCTTCTGGCGCTCGATCGCATCATGGCAAACCGGCGCGGCATGATTTCCGTGGTCGAAGTGCACGATTCGCCGCTCGCGCGGGTCGCTTCCGATCATTTACCTATCAAGGCCGTGCTCAGTCTCGAAGCGCTCGACGCCGATATCAAGGTACATTCGCGGACTGCGTAACGCTTATCGGCATGCGTCATATCGACCGCACGGATATATATGATGACTGCCGGAAAACCATCTTATAGTCTGCCCGCCGAAATGACTGATCCGGGAGACAATTCATGCTGAAAACTCTGCTGCTGACCGGCGCTGCCGGCGGCGTCGGCCAAGCGCTCAGGCCGCTTCTGTCGCAAATCGCTGAAAACATCGTATTGTCCGATCTTGCCCCGCTAAGCGACCTGCGTCCAAACGAGCGTTTCGTGGCCTGCGATCTCGCGGACCGCGGCGGCGTCGAGGCGATGGTCAAGGGTGTTGACGGCATCATCCATCTCGGCGGCATCTCGGTGGAGAAGCCATTCGACCTGATCCTGCAGGGCAATATCATCGGTCTCTACAATCTTTATGAAGCGGCGCGCGCCGCCGGTAAGCCTCGCATCGTCTTTGCAAGCTCCAACCATACGATTGGCTTCTATCGCCGGGATGAGCGGATCGACAACAAGGTGCCGACACGCCCGGATTCGCTCTATGGCGTATCGAAAGTGTTCGGCGAAGCAGTTGCCAGTCTCTACTTCGACAAGTTCGGCCAGGAGACGCTTTCGGTGCGCATCGGCTCGTGCTTTCCCGAGCCGCGCAACTCACGCATGCTCGCCACCTGGTTCAGCGTCAGGGATTTCCTATCCCTTTGCGGCTGCGCTTTCGACGCACCTAGGCTCGGCCACACGATCGTCTATGGTGCCTCCGACAATGACGAGCAATGGTGGGACAACGGCAATGCTGCCTTTCTCGGCTGGAAACCGCAGGATAACGCCGCCCGCTGGCGGGCGGAAATCTTGGAGAGAACGCCTCCGGAGGACCCGAACGATCCGACGGTCATCTACCAGGGCGGCGGCTTCGCCTCGGCAGCCCATCCGGAGGATTGATCGTCAAGCTTCGTTGCGGAACAGCGTCCAGCGCGTCGGCTTGAAGGCGATGCGATTGCGGTCAAGCGCATCGGCCTTGTTCGGTGGCAATTCGATCTCGATGCCTTCATGCCCCGCGCCTATCTCGATCTCAAGATGGCGGGTACCCGCAACCCGACGGCTGGCGACCAGCAGTCCGGCGATAGAGCCTGCGTCGCCGTCGCGAAGCTCGATGTCATGCGGCCTGAAATAGAGATATGCCTCGCCATCCGGCTCGTGCGGCGTGCTGAGCCCCAAAGGCTTGTCGTCGAACCAGATCTCGCCGCTGGCGATGCGCACCTTGACGCGGTTGGACTGGCCGATGAAGCCATAGACGAAGGGTGAGTTCGGCGTGTCGTAGATCTCGTCCGGGGTGCCCACCTGCTCGATCGCCCCCTTGTTGAGCACGACGACTCGGTCGGCAAGTTCAAGCGCCTCTTCCTGATCATGGGTGACGAAAACGGTGGTATGGCCGGTGCGGTCATGGATCTCGCGCAGCCATTTGCGCAGATCCTTGCGCACCTGCGCGTCGAGCGCGCCGAAGGGCTCGTCGAGAAGCAGGACGTTCGGCTCGACCGCCATGGCGCGCGCCAGCGCCACACGCTGCCGCTGACCGCCGGAAAGCTGAGCCGGGTAACGTTTCTCCAATCCGTTCAACTGCACAAGTTCCAAAAGCTCCAGCGCGCGCCGGCGAATTTCGTCACGCGGCGGACGACGCGACGCCGAGCGGACTTGCAGGCCGAAGGAGATATTGTCGAGCACCGTCATATGCCGGAACAGCGCGTAATGCTGAAACACGAAGCCGATATTGCGCTGCTGCACGGTCTTCAGCGAAGCATCATCCTCGCCGAAAAAAATCCTGCCTTCCGTCGGCGTTTCCAGGCCGGCGATCAGGCGCAGCAGCGTCGTCTTGCCGGAGCCGGACGGCCCGAGAAGTGCAATCAGCTCACTCGAGCGGATGTCCAGGGAGACATCGTGCAGAGCGGGGAATCGACCGAATTCCTTGCGCAGGTTTTGAACGCGAACTTCCATCAAGAATTCCTTCAGTGACGCCGGCTGGCTGCGATCTCTTCGCTGTAGCGCATTTCCAGCAGCGTCTTCAGTATCAGTGTGACGAGGGCAAGCAGGGCAAGCAACGTGGCGACCGCAAAGGCCCCGGCGTATTTGTAATCGTTATAGAGAATCTCGACCTGCAGCGGCATGGTATTGGTTTCGCCGCGGATGTGGCCCGAGACGACCGAGACGGCGCCGAACTCGCCCATGGCGCGGGCATTGCAGAGCAATACACCGTAAAGCAGCCCCCATTTGACGTTCGGCAGCGTGACATACCAGAAGGTCTGCCAGCCATTCGCCCCGAGGGAGAATGCGGCCTCTTCGTCCGCACTGCCCTGTTCCTGCATCAACGGGATCAGTTCGCGCGCGACGAAGGGAAAGGTGACGAACATCGTCGCCAATACCAGGCCCGGAACCGCAAACAGCATCTGTATGCCATGGCTCTGCAGCCAGGGGCCGAGCGTGCTGTTGGAATTGAACAATAGCACAAAGACCAGGCCCGATATGACCGGCGACACCGAGAACGGCAGATCTATCAGGGTTGTCAGAAAGGCTTTGCCCTTGAATTCGAACTTGGCGATCGCCCAGGCGGCCGCAACACCGCAGACAAGGTTCAACGGCACGCTGATGCTGGCAACGATCAGGGTCAATCGGATCGCCGCAAAGGTTTCCTCGTCTATCAGGGCTTCGAAGAAAGTCTCGATCCCCTTGCGGAAAGCCTCGACGAAAACGGCAGCCAGAGGCAAAAGCACCATCAGCGTCAGAAAAGTCAGCGAGATCAATATGAAGATGATACGCGCAGCCCGGCTTTCAGTGATGACCGAGGGACCGGTTTCGGCTGATGCAGAAAGATCATGCGCCATAGCCATACCTCCTTCTGCTCCACGACTGGATAAGGTTGATCATCAAAAGCATGGTGAAGGAAATGAACAGCATCACCGTCGCGATCGCCGTTGCCGCGGCGTAATTATATTCCTCCAGGCGAATGACGATAAGCAGCGGCGCGATTTCCGAGACGTAAGGCTTGTTGCCGGCAATGAAGATGACCGATCCGTATTCGCCTGCCGCGCGCGCAAATGCCAGCGCGAAACCCGTCAGCGCGGCAGGCGCCAATCCCGGCAGCAGCACGCGGGTTATCGTCTGAAACCGGGAGGCTCCAAGCGTTGCCGCCGCCTCCTCGACTTCGCGGTCGATCTCCTCCATGACAGGCTGCGCGGTGCGCACCACGAAAGGCAAGCCGACGAAAATCAGCGCAATGACGATGCCGATCGGGGTAAAGGCGATCTTGATGCCGAGCGGCGTCAGGAACTGACCGACCCATCCGTTCGGCGCATAGAGCGTGGTCAACGCAATGCCCGCGACTGCCGTCGGCAGCGCGAACGGCAGATCGACCATCGCATCGAGAATGCGCTTGCCCGGAAAGCGATAGCGCACGAGCACCCAAGCGAGAATAAGCCCAAGCACCGCGTTGACGAGCGCAGCGATGAAGGCGCCGCCGAAGCTCATGCGCAGCGCATAGAGTGTGCGCACATCAAGCGTCAGAGCCCAGAATTTCTCCCAGCCAAGGGCGCTGGTTTTCCACAGCAATCCCGACAGCGGAATGAGAACGATGAAGATGAGCCAAGCCAAGGTAACGCCGAGCGCCAATCCGAAGCCCGGAATGACGCTCGGCTGCCGTAACCGCCACCGTTTGCGGGTTATAGAATGCATTCAGTCTTACTGTCCCGGCTTGTAGATCTGATCGAAGATGCCCCCATCACCGAAGAATTTCGGTTGAGCCTGGGACCATCCACCAAAATCGTCAATGGTTGCCAGCTTCAGGGACGGAAAACGGGCGACATCCTTGGGATCTGCGGCTTCCGGTTTGATCGGCCGGTAATAGTGCCTGGCGGCGATCTTCTGGCCTTCATCCGAGTAGAGGTAATTCAGATAGGCTTCTGCAACCTTGCGCGTGCCTTTGGTATCGACATTGCCATCGACGACGGCAACCGGAGGGTCGGCGCGGACGGAAACCGATGGCGTGACGATCTCGAATTTGTCGGGACCGAGCTCATCGAGCGAAAGATAGGCTTCATTTTCCCAGGCCAGGAGAACATCGCCGAGACCACGCTGCACGAAAGTCGTCGTCGCACCCCGCGCACCGGCATCGAGCACCGGAACATGCTTCAGAAGCTGCGCGACATAGTCCTGCGCCTTGGCATCGTCGCCGCCATTGGCCTGCTTGGCCCAGGCCCAGGCTGCGAGAATGTTCCAGCGCGCGCCGCCCGAGGTCTTCGGGTTCGGCGTGATGACCTCGATGCCGTCCTTGATCAGGTCGGGCCAATCCTTGATGCCTTTCGGATTGCCCTTGCGCACGAGGAAGACGATGGTCGAAGTATAGGGCACGGAATTGTTCGGGAACTTGGTCTTCCAGTCGGCGGTGATCTTGTGCGTTGCCTTGGCGATCGCGTCGATATCGCCTTCGAGCGCCAGCGTCACGACATCGGCATCGAGACCATCGATAACCGAGCGGGCCTGCGCGCCGGAGCCGCCATGTGAAGCCTTGATGTTGATCTTTTCGCCCGTGTCTTTCTTCCACTTGGCGGCAAAGGCCGTGTTGAAGTCCTTATAGAGCTCGCGGGTCGGATCGTAGGAAACATTGAGAAGCGTCTTGTCCGCCGCCCAAGTCGGCGCGATGGCTGCGATCGAAAAACTGCCGATCAGAACTGCCGTGGCGAGAAGCCGGGAAAGCTTTGTGGTCTGCATGGATGCACCCCCTTCGTTTGTCCTTAAACCCTATCAACTTAGTCGTATAAAGTAACGAAGACAGTTCCCGTTTTGGGCAACTCCCGAGAACAACATCCCATAGAATCGAGAAAAGTGAAATCACATTCCCGCAAGACAATCAGTGCGCGATGACAACGCGTCAGACAATGGTGCTGGACATGAACACGGAATAGAGTTCGTCGGCGCTCTTTGACTGCCGCATCGCTGTCAGAATACCTTCTGTACGCAAGCGCCTCGCGATCGCGGCAAGCACGTTCAGATAATCGCTCCGGCCGCCCTCCCCGAAGAGCAGGACGAATGCCCATTCCGTCGGCACATCGTCGATGGCCTCGAAATCGACGGCATGCGCAAAATGCACCATCAATCCCCGCGGCCGCGTCATGTCGGCGACGGCGGCGTGCGGAACGGCAACGCCGTTGCCGATCCCGGTCGTGCCCAGTCTTTCGCGTGTCTCCAGCGCCCGCAGAACCGTTCCCTCGTCCAGGCCGAAACAACCGGCAGCCTTCGATGACAGCATCTGCAGCGCCCGCCATTTGGTCGGTGCCGAGACGCCGACAAAAACATGTTCGGGAAGAATGATGGTGGAAAGGTCCATGATTGCCCTCAGGGCCAAGCAGTTGCTGGTTCTGAAATGATGCTCATCACCATGGGCCGAGCCGGTATCATCTCGATCCCATGGTTAGAAATCCCGGGGATCTTAATCCGGTTCTCGCAGTCTGTAGCCCACGCCCGTCTCGGTGGTGATATAGTGCGGCCGATCGGGAACCTCCTCGATCTTCTGCCGCAGTTGGCGGACATAGACGCGCAGATACTGAACATCGGCAGCCGGTCCCCAGGTCTGCTTCAACAGGAACTGGTGCGTCAGCACCTTGCCGGCGTGCTGGGCGAGCACCCGCAGGATGTCGTACTCCTTCGGCGACAGCTTGATTTCCTTGCCGTCGACCTTCACGATTCGCTTGACGAGATCGATGGAAAGGCCGCCCGTCTGAAAGATCGCCTTCTCGCCCTGCTGCTGCAGACGATGGCGCAGCGCCACGCGGATGCGGGCGGCAAGCTCGTTGACGCCGAAGGGTTTGGTGACGTAATCGTCCGCACCGCTTTCGAGCGCCTTGACGATACCAGCTTCATCGGTGCGGCTGGACAGGATGACGATGGGGATCTGCACCCCATCCTCGCGCCATTCCAACAGCAGATCCTGGCCCGATTTGTCCGGCAGTCCGAGATCGAGCACGATCAGATCCGGTTGATCCTCGTCCACCGATGCCTGAGCTGACGCGGCATTTTGCGCTTCATTGACGACATAGCCCTGGGCGCCAAGGCCGACGCGCAGCAGCTTGCGGATCGGCGGCTCATCATCGACGACGAGAATCTTGACGGCAGTGGTGTTCATTTCAGGTCATCCAGCTTCGGGACATCTGTTGGCTTCGGCAGCCGAATGGTGAAGACCGCTCCCTGCCGATCCGTTCTGTTGCCGGCAGCGACCGTGCCACCCATCGCCTCTATGAAACCGCGGCAGATCGAAAGGCCAAGGCCGGTGCCGGCACGAACCTGATCGCCCTTGCGCACGCGGTAGAACGTATCGAAGACGCGCTCCAGGTCGGAGGGCGGAATGCCAGGCCCCTCGTCCATGACCCTGAAGATGATATTGTCGATATCGGCCCAGGCCTCGAGGCGGATGGCCGAACCCTCCGGCGCATATTTGGCGGCATTGTCGAGCAGGTTGAACAGCACCTGCTCAAACAAGACCGGATCGACCTTCACCATCGGCAGATCGACGGGCATTTGCACATCGACACGGTGATGCGCCAGGATCTTTTCCGCCCGTCGCAACGCGCTGCCGACGATATCGCCGGCATAGTGCAGGGCATAGTTCGGTTCCATAGCACCGGATTCGATCCTGGTCATGTCGAGCAGATTGGCGATGAAACGGTTGAGGCGCTCGGATTCGTCAATGACGGTCGACAAGAGATCGACGCGATCCTCGTGCGACAGCGATTCCAAATAATCGCGCAGCGTTCCCGCAGCACCAAGAATGGCCGCAAGCGGCGTCTTCAAATCGTGCGAAATGGACGTCAGCAGCGCGGAGCGCAGCCGATCGGCCTCGACGGCGAGCTTCGCACGGTCGACATCCGCGACAAGCTGCACGCGTTCGATGGCAAGGGCTGCCTGATCGGCAAGAGCATCCAGCAGCCGCTGCTGCTCCGGTGTCAGAAGCGGACCGTCGCGGCGATCGCTGTCGAGACCGATGACGCCGACGGCGGTGCGGCCCGTGCGCAGCGGGACGTAGAGGCGCTTGGCGCCAGGCAAGGTATCGGCGCCACGGCCGGCGGCATGATTGTGCTCCCAGGCCCAGCGGGCCGCTGCGATATCGGCGTCGTCGAGCGTGTCGTCAGGCGGATAGCCCGCCTTGACGGCGATCGTGCCGTGCTCGGGAAGAAGCAGGACGACGCGCAGCTTCAACATCGAAGCCAACTGAAAGGCGGTTGCCCACAGCACATCGTCGAGTGTGCCGGTGCCGGCGAGTTTCTTCGAAAAGAGATAGAGGTCTTCCGTCGTTCGCGCACGCTGCCTTGCCGCCGCGGCCTGCCGCTGGACGGTCGCCGTCAGGTTGCTCGCAATGATCGCGACGCCGAGGAAGAAGAAGAAGGCCAGCACGCTTTCCGGATCGCTGATCGTCAGCGTGTAGCGCGGCGGCAAGAAGAAGAAATTGAAGGCGAGCGCACCGAGGATACAGGAATAGAGCGCCGGGCGAAGACCCTGTGTGACCGCGCTCGCCAGCACCGCCATCAGGAAGACGAGCGCCAGGTTACGGACATCCAGTACCTGATCGAGAATGACGCAAAAGCCGAGCGCAATGGCGACATAAAACGTTGCCAGAACGTAGCTTCGAAGCTGGAAGGGCGGCGAGGACGGCGCCACCTTGACACCGCGCCTTGCGGCCTCGCCATCTGCATCGCTGCCGGAAATGACATGGACGCTGATATCCCCGGCCCTGCGGATGAGATCATAGGAAACCGAACGGCGCGACCAATCGCGCCAGGAGCCGATTTTCGGCGAGCCGATGACGATATGGGTCACGTTGTTACTGGCTGAATGGCGCAGCAGTTCCTCCGCCACCTCGCGACCCGGCAGGGTAATGGCTTCGCCGCCAAGCTGTTCGGCGAGCCTAAGCGTTGCGGCAACCGTGTCGCGCTGCGCCTCCGTCAGGCTGATCGAACGGTTTGTTTCGACATAAACGGCAGCCCAGGGCGCGCGCAGGCGCGATGCCATGCGCGCGGCATAGCGCACAAGCGAAGCCGAACGCGGATGATGATCGATGGAGACGAGCACGCGCTCGCCTGCCGCCCATGGCCCCTGAATCGCATGAGCCTGCATATGGGTCAGGAGCTGGTCATCGACACGCTGCGCCGTGCGTCTCAGCGCCAGCTCGCGCAGCGCCGTCAGGTTGCCAGGCGTGAAATAATTGGTCAGCGCCCGCTCTGCCGTCTTCGAGACATAGACCTTGCCGTCATGCAGCCGCTTGATGAGATCGTCCGGCGTCAGATCGATGATCTCAACGTCGTCGGCCATGTCGATGATGGAATCCGGCACGGTCTCGCGCACACGGATGCGCGTGATCTGCGAGACGACGTCATTCAGGCTTTCGACATGCTGGATGTTCAGCGTCGTATAGACGTCGATCCCGCGTTCGAGCAGCTCCTTGACATCGAGATAGCGCTTAGGATGCCGGCTGCCATGCGCATTGGTATGGGCAAGTTCGTCGACAAGCACCAGTTCCGGACGGCGTTTCAAGATGGCATCGAGATCCATCTCCTCGAGCGCCCTGCCCTTATAGTCGACGTTGACGCGCGGGACGATCTCGAACCCTTCGAGCAGCGCCTGCGTCTCGCGACGGCCGTGCGTCTCGACGACGCCGACCACGACATCGACGCCGTCGGCGATCTTCGCTTTGCCTGATATCAGCATTTCATAAGTCTTGCCGACGCCGGGTGCTGCTCCCAGGAATATCTTCAGCCGACCGCGCGTCCCGGCTCGCGCCTTCTCGAGAAGCGCATCGGGAGAAGGCCTGCTCAGCATGTCGCGGCTGTCGTCTGCCATTCTGGAGTCGTCTTTCCTGATAAACTTGAGACGGCGCTCACCGTCTCAAGCTCTTCAACTTATTGAGTCATAGAAGCATCGAGTGCCTGGTTCAATGCCAGCACATTGACCACAGGTTCGCCGAGAACGCCGAGCTCGCGCGGCTCAATCGCAGCCGTGACGATCGACTTGACCTTCGCCTCATCCATGTTGCGAGCCTTGGCGACACGGGGCACCTGGAAATACGCATCATCCGGCGAGATGTGCGGATCAAGTCCGCTGCCCGAAGTCGTCACCATGTCGATCGGAACCGGACTATTCGGGTTCTGCGCCTGCAGCGCAGCAGTATCCCCCTTGATGCGGGTCATCAGGGCCGAACTGGTCGGGCCGAGATTGGAGCCGCCGGAACTGGCGGCATTATAGGGTGCGGCAATCGACTTGGTCGGATCATTCGGGTCCGCTGTGGTCGTCGCCGACGGACGGCCATGGAAATACTTGTCCGCCGTGAAGTTCTGGCCGATGAGGCTGGAACCGATCACCTTGCCGTCCTTTTCTACCAGGCTGCCGTTGGCCTGACGCGGAAAGAGCGCCTGGGCGGCACCCGTCATGGCGAGCGGATAGGCAAGGCCGGTCAGGACGGTCGTGGCAACGATCATGACGATGGCGGGTCTGATTTGCTTCAACATGAGAGAAACTCCTTAGGCGAGGCCGATGGCGGTGATCGCCATATCGATGGCCTTGATGCCGATGAAGGGAACGATGATGCCGCCGAGACCGTAGATCAAAAGGTTGCGGCTGAGCAGCGCGCCTGCGCCGATCGGGCGGTAGCGGACACCCTTCAGCGACAGCGGGATCAGCGCGACGATGATGAGCGCATTGAAGATGATGGCCGAGAGGATGGCGCTTTGCGGCGTCGCAAGGCCCATGATGTTCAGCATCTTCAGCTGCGGGTAGAAGGCGATGAACATGGCCGGAATGATGGCGAAGTACTTCGCGATATCGTTGGCGATCGAGAAGGTCGTCAGCGCGCCGCGGGTCATCAGCAGTTGCTTGCCGATCTCGACGATCTCGATGAGCTTCGTCGGGTCGCTGTCGAGGTCGACCATGTTGCCGGCTTCGCGAGCTGCGACCGTACCGGTATTCATAGCCACGCCGACATCGGCCTGGGCGAGTGCCGGCGCATCGTTCGTGCCGTCGCCGCACATGGCGACCAGCTTGCCCTGCGCCTGTTCCTGGCGCATCAACGCCAGCTTCATCTCAGGGGTCGCCTGGGCGAGAAAATCGTCGACGCCGGCCTCTGCAGCAATGGCAGCCGCCGTCAGTGGATTGTCGCCGGTAATCATGACCGTGCGGATACCCATGCGGCGCAATTCCGCAAAGCGCTCGCGTATGCCACCCTTGACGATGTCCTTCAGATGGATGACGCCGAGAAGGCGGCCAT
Organism: Rhizobium sp.; assembly: GCA_039593415.1. Taxonomy (GTDB): domain Bacteria; phylum Pseudomonadota; class Alphaproteobacteria; order Rhizobiales; family Rhizobiaceae; genus Rhizobium. The sequence goes on from JBCNPI010000053.1 coordinate 19,949, forward strand.
CACGGGCAACGGCGAGCGGCGTGCCACCGGCCTTGGCGATCTCGTCGGCGATCGCCTGCAATTCCCGCAGCATTTCGCTCGATGTGCGGGACATGACAGCGGTGCTCTCCGTCGCACCATTGGCCGCGCCTTCGACATAGGCGACCACGGCATCGACGGCGCCCTTGCGGATCGAGGACCCTTCGAGATCGACGCCGCTCATGCGCGTCTGGGCGGTAAAGGGAACGAAAGTCGCCTTCAGGCTCGACATATCGCGGCCGCGGATTGCATATTTTTCCTTGGCGAGCACGACGATCGAGCGTCCCTCCGGCGTCTCGTCGGCCAGCGAGGCAAGCTGTGCGGCATCGGCGAGATCCTGCTCGCTGATGCCACGGACCGGCCGAAACGCGGTCGCCTGACGGTTGCCGAGAGTGATCGTGCCGGTCTTGTCGAGCAGCAGCGTGTCGACGTCACCGGCAGCTTCGACGGCGCGGCCCGACATGGCGAGCACGTTGAAGCGCACCAGACGGTCCATACCGGCGATACCGATTGCCGAAAGCAGCGCGCCGATGGTGGTCGGGATCAGGGTGACGAAGAGCGCAACGAGCACGACCATCTGTATCGAACCGCCGGCATAGGCGGCAAAGCTCGGGATGGTGACGGTCGCGAGAACGAAGATCAGCGTCATGCCCGCCAGCAGAATGTTGAGCGCAATTTCGTTCGGCGTCTTCTGCCGTTCGGCGCCTTCGACCAGCGCGATCATGCGGTCGATGAAGGTCGAACCGGCGGCCGCCGTGATGCGCACGCGGATCTCATCCGAGAGAACCTGTGTACCGCCCGTCACAGCCGAGCGGTCGCCGCCCGATTCACGGATGACAGGCGCGGATTCGCCGGTGATCGCGGCTTCGTTGACGGAAGCGACACCTTCGATGACCTCACCGTCCGATGGGATGATATCGCCGGCTTCGACCAGAACGACATCACCGATCTTGAGGCTGGTGCCAGACACCATCTTGTAATCGGTGCGGCTGTTGCCGACGAGCAGTTTTGCCTGGGTTTCGGTGCGCGACTTGCGTAGCGAATCCGCCTGGGCCTTGCCGCGGCCTTCGGCAACGGCTTCGGCGAAGTTGGCAAATAGCACGGTGAACCACAGCCAGATATTGATCTGCAGCGAAAAGCCGAGATTGCCGCCGCCGGTGACGAGGTCGCGCAGGAAGAGGACGGTCGTTAGCATCGAAACGACGGCGACCACGAACATAACGGGGTTCTTGGCAAGCGTGCGCGGGTTCAACTTCTTGAACGAAGCGCCGATCGCCGGAACGAGGATGCGAGAATCCAGAATACTCGCTGATTTTAACTGGCTCATAAGAGGCTCCAGCGTGAAGAGGAAACGTCAGATCGGAACGCCGCCGATCAGCCGATTAAAAATCCGAAGACGACAAGGCCGAGGAACAAGGCAGCCATCGCCAGCAAGATGGCGTCGGATGCGCAGGCCATCCCGGCCGGACCACGCCCTCTGTCGAAGGGACGTGGATCGATGGCTTTTCTGAGCTTGCCCAGAAGCGGGTGGCTCATGGCCGTTACTCCTTAGAAGGTCTGGCCCGTGATCATCGCGAGATGTTCGACGATCGGTCCTAGCGCCAGCGCCGGGAAAAAGGTCAGGCCGCCGACGATCAGGATCGTGCCGACGAGCAGGCCGACGAAGAGCGGGCCATCTGTCGGGAAGGTGCCGGCTGAGGCCGGAACCGTCTTCTTGCCGATCAGCGAGCCCGCGATCGCAAGCGCAGGAATGATGACCAGGAAGCGGCCGATCAGCATGACGATACCGAGCGTGGTGTTGTACCAGGGGGTGTTGGCGGAAAGGCCAGCAAAGGCAGACCCGTTATTCGCTGCCGCGGAGCTGTAGGCATAGAGGATTTCCGAGAAACCATGCGGGCCGGCATTGCCGATAGCGGCGACTGCCGATGGCAACACTGAGGAGATCGCCGTAAAGATCAGCATCCCGAAGGGGAGGCAAAGGACGGCGAGCATCGCCATCTTCACTTCCTTGGCTTCGATCTTCTTGCCGAGATATTCCGGCGTGCGCCCAACCATGAGGCCGGCAACGAAGATCGCAATGATGACGAACATCAGGATGCCGTAGAAGCCGGCACCGACGCCGCCGACGATGACTTCGCCGAGCTGCAGGTTGATGAGCGGAACCATGCCGCCGATCGCCGTGAAGCTGCCGAGCATGCCGTTGACAGCGCCGCAGGATGCCGCCGTGGTAATGACTGCGAACAAGGAGGATGCAGCAAGCCCGAAGCGGACTTCCTTGCCTTCCATATTGCCGCCCTGGATGCCGAGCGCGTGAACAAGCGGATTGCCTGCAGCCTCGGCCCAATAGGTGACGATGACGCCGGCAATGAAGAGCGTACCCATCGCAGCGAGAATCGCCCAGCCCTGACGTTGGCTGCCGACCATGCGCCCAAAAACGTTGGTCAGCGCTGCACCGATGGCGAAGATCGCCAGCATCTGCAGAAGGTTGGAGACTGCGTTCGGATTTTCGAAAGGATGTGCCGAGTTGGCGTTGAAGAAGCCGCCACCGTTCGTACCCAGCATTTTGATGGCAAGCTGTGACGCGACGGGACCGACCGCTATGGTCTGCTGCGCACCTTCCAGCGTGGTGGCATTGACATAGGGGCCGAGCGTCTGCGGCACGCCGAGATACACGAAAACAATCGTCAGCACGATGCAGATCGGCAGCAACACATAAAGTATGGCGCGGGTGAGATCGACCCAGAAATTGCCGATCGCCTTGCCTGAGGCGCGTGCGAAAGCACGGATCAAGGCGATGGCGATCGCGATACCGCTTGCGGCCGAAACAAAGTTCTGCACCGTCAGTCCGGCCATCTGCACAAGATAGGACATCGTGCTTTCGCCGCCATAGTTCTGCCAGTTGGTATTGGTGACGAAGCTCGTTGCCGTGTTGAAGGACAGTTCCGGGCCGACTGCGGTCATGCCGGCCGGATTATACGGCAGGCTGCCTTGCAGCCGCTGCAGCGCGTAAAGAACGATGAAACCGGCAAGACTGAACAGCAACATGGAGACCGAATAGGTCGTCCAATGCTGCTCTTCACGTTCGTTCGTGCCGGCCAAACGATAAAGTCCCCGCTCCACCGGACGCAGGACAAAGGAGAGGAAGGTGCGCTCGCCGGCAAAGACGCGCGTCATGTAACCGCCGAGCGGTTTGACGAGAAGGAGGAGGATCCCGATGTAAATCAGGATCTGAAGCCATCCGTTGAAGGTCATGGAGGTAACTTTCCCTATGAAGCGCTGTCAGAAGCGCT
>JBCNPI010000530.1:0-2795 GCA_039593415.1 Rhizobium sp.
GGCAACTGGGAGGAGGAGTGTTGCCAATCATTGAAGGAGCGCTGGGAGGAGGAGTGCGCTGCCTTCGAGGGATTAAATATAATGCCGGCGGCGGCATGAACAGACCGGCTTTCGCATTGCAGCAATGCATTTAATGCATTGCTTTCGCTAGAGACGCCGAAAATAACGCATAGCACCGGCATTTCAGGACCCTCAACGCCTATTTTGCAGCCGTTATTTGCCAAGACTCGATTCACACGATCATGATCGGCATTTTTGTACCGACTCTCGCCGACATTCCGCCGGTGGGCCATCTCCATCGGCCGGACGATTTCCGGCTCAGGCTGCCTTGAACGCCTTCTTGCCTTCTGCATCCAGGGCAGCAAATTCCTCGTCCGAAAGGACGATATCGACCGCCGCGGTATTTTCCTCAAGATGCTTGACCTTGCCGGTTCCGGGGATCGGCAGCATGACGGGACTGCGCTTCAGCACCCAGGCAAGCGCGATCTGGCTCGGGGCGGCGTTGTGTTTTTTCGCGATGGTATCGAGCAGCGACCCTTCCTTGGCGAGATCGCCGGCGGCCAGCGGGAACCAAGGGATGAAGCCGATGCCGTGCTTTTCGCAATAGTCGAGCACGTCTTCGCTGGTGCGATCAACCAGGTTGTAGCGGTTCTGCACCGTCGCGACCTTGAAATGCTTCGAAGCTGCCTCGATGTCGGCAACGGAGACTTCGCTCAAGCCCGCATGACGGATGATGCCGTCGTTCAACAGCGACTTCACGGCATCGAACTGCTCGGCCGCCGGCACCTTGGGATCGATTCGGTGCAACTGCCAAAGATCGATGCGCCCAACGCCGAGATTGCGCAGGCTTTTATGCGCCTGCTGGATCAGATATTCGGGGCGGCCCAGAGGCACCCATACATTCGGACCGGTCCGGGTGAGCCCGCCCTTGGTCGCAACGACGAGACCGTGGCCATAGGGATGGAGCGCCTCCTTGATCAGACGTTCGGAAACGTCAGGGCCATAGGAATCGGCCGTGTCGATGAAATTGATGCCGAGCTCCGGAAGGCGCCTCAGCGTGCGGACGGCTTCGTCACGATCCTCCGGCTCACCCCAGATACCGGCGCCGGTGATGCGCATGGCGCCGAAACCGAGACGATGAACGGAGAGATCACCGCCGATCTTGAACTGACCGGACTTGGCTGCGTCGAATTCTGACATGGTTCTGGTCCCTTTTGCTGATCTGAAATGTATCTGGCGTTTCGGCGTCCGTGGAGGAGCCGGGATTTGACGGACAAATCGAGGATTTCGCGAGAAAGACATACGGTCGCGATCCGATAGTACATGGGTCTGCGGCGCAGCATATGCAATGCACCGATGCCTGACGAATTCGGTCGCACCACTGACGGCAAGGCCGTGGTGGTCATCGTAACCTGCCACGCCCCAGTCTTTCGGCATCAAGCCATGGGTGCGCGTCGTTGCACCTGCTCGCCGAGATCGGTAAGCCCAGTCCAAAGCTCTTCGAACATGGCGCGCGCGAATTGATCGAGCGACATATCCTGCTGCCCGCCCGTCCAGCGCTCGCCACCGATGCGCAGCATCGTGACGACGGCGGCGGCAAGCATGCTCAGTCGAATATGCTCCTCATCGCTACCGCTGCTGCGAGCACACAGCGCATCCGCGAGCTTCCTTTCCAGCTTTGCATATTTCAGCTGATCCCGAGCGCACAGCGCCGGGGTATTTCGGATCAACGTAGCCAGAGCGAGATTTTGCGGGTCCGCGATGGCGTCACGAAAAGCGGAATTGACAGCCGCCTCTATGACCTCGACGATCGAGGCGTTCTTCGGCTGCGCAGCAACCGCACGGATCAGCTCGTTGGCGAAGCTGTCCTGCCAAGCGGCAACCACCTCTTCCTTGCTGGGAAAATAGTCGAAGAAACTACGCTTGGATACATCGGCCGCCTCGGCGATATCCTCGATGGTGGTGGCGTCAAACCCGCGCTGGAGAAAAAGTTTCAGGGCGACGGACTCGATGCGCTCGCGGGTCTGGCGGCGCTTGCGCTCACGCCGACCTTCCTTCACCACGACATCGACATCCGGCTTCCTTGCCATCTGCTATCCCTGCCCTCTGTTCCGCGTCCGTTGCGCGCCGCTCCATACCGGCTTGCCGGCTCCGGTGCCTAGAGCAATTCCAGGAAAGTGCGAAGCGGTTTTGTGTCCGGAATTGCACGAAAACAAAAGGATAGAGCGTTTTCGCGATTCGAAGAAAGCGGAAATGCTCTAGGCGCTTATTCCGGCGCTATCTCCGGTGCTACGATATTTGGAGCCGGCAATCGAAAGCTCCAGCGGGTTCTGCCGGGATATCCTGTAGACACCGGCGGGCGGAATATTGCGCACCGTGCTGCCGATCCGTGTTCCCTTCAACCCGAGGTTCTCGAGGACCAGCTTCGGCACCGGACAGCGCGGACCATAGGTGAACTGATAGAAGGCGCCGCCCGGCTTCATCGCCTCGAAGGCTCCACCGACGATAGCCGCGACCTTCGCAGGCGGCATGGACAGCAGCGGCAGGCCGCTGACGACGGCACCGAAGGGGGCGTCTTCGAAAAGGCCGCACTGGCCGAGCTGCGCCGCATCCATCTTCACCACCCGCGCCTCGGGAAAACGCCCACGCAGGCGAACGGCAAACTCCTCGCCGAACTCAACGAGCGTCAGCGCGCTTTCCGGAATGCCACGCGCCAGCAAAGCCCGTGTGAACACACCGGTTCCCGGTCCAAGCTCAAGGATCGGACCCGTCAGCGGCTCGATCTCCTGCGTCAT
>JBCNPI010000531.1:0-2788 GCA_039593415.1 Rhizobium sp.
GCAATCCTATGTCGCCCCTCTGGCCGACGTCCGGCTGCCGGACAATATCCCGCAGGAAGCCGGATTTCCGGCCGACCATGTCGCCTGGAATCTCGGTGGCATGCTGATCGTTCGGCAGGACGCTCCACCGCACAGCTACATGCGCTCGCAGGCGAAAGTCAAAACCAATCATATCGATCACTGGCACATTTCGGTGCTGCGCAGCGGCCGCACATGGACGGAGGTCGATGGCCATGTCCTGGACGGCGAACCGGGCAAGGTGGAACTGCGCTCTCTGGGGTATCCTTTCCGAGGACGCTCGACCGAGGCGGAGTCTCTCTCGCTCTTCCTTCCACGAGCATTGCTGCTCGATGTCTCCGCTGCAGCCGAGATCGAAAACAATAGCGCCCTTTCCGGTGTCTTTACCCGCATGCTGATCGAGTACCTCGATAACGTCGAGGCCAATCTCCCGCGCCTTGCAGCCACGGATCTGCCGTATGTCGTTCAGACGGTGCGCAATATGATCGTAGCTTCGGTTTCAACCTCGGCGGCACAGTCGACCGGCGTGGACCAGCACAGCGCCCTTGCTTTGACCGAACGCGTGCGGCGCTTCGTCGAAGGCAATCTCATTTCAGGCGATCTGACGGTAGAGCGGATATGCCGGGAACTCGGCATATCCCGTACCCGCCTCTACCAGATATTCGAACAGTATGGCGGCGTGCATCATTATATTCAGCGGCGGCGCCTGCTGTCGGCCCACGCCGCGCTCAGCGATCCCGCCAACCGGGAGCAGATCGTGGATATTGCCTTTGCCGTCGGATTTTCGTCGGCAGCGCATTTCAGCCGGGCATTCAGCAAGGAATTTGGCTATAGTCCCCGCGAGGCGAGAAACCTCACCATTCCGCGCTATCTCGGACAGATCGTCTCACCGGCTTCATCCGACAACGCCCATTCCTTCGATGAATGGCTGAAGACGCTCGGCCACTATCATTAACAACGGCGAAATCTGCTCCCGCGCAGCCAAGCGCTGGCGTTATCGCTTGCGCAGGACTGGGACGCCTGCCTTGCCGCCGAGCCGCACGCAAACGGCAAGACCGCACTTCAGCAAATGCGAAAATGGACGCTGCTGCAAGTTTCCGGATGCAGGGCTAACGACATATGGCGTGTAACTCATTAAAAATGAAGGGGAATAGTGATTTTTGCACCAGAGCCCTGGTGTTTGACAAATGTACCCTGCGTCCACCAGGGCAAGTCTTAGGGAACACAGCAATGGTATCTACACGCCAGACAATAGAGATCAGCAGGCCTCACCATCCCGCCGACGATGCGTTCCGAGCAGTCCAGCGCGAAGAAGTCCTCGAAATTGCCTTTCGCAATTTCGTGCAGATGGCACTGACGGCTGGTTGGAACGAACCGGAAGTTGCTTTGACCTTGGCCGATATCGCCGATGACTATGTTATGGCGCTCGCTGGGAGAGTTGCCGAAAAATAGTGTTGCGTGTCCGTCCGTGCTCCGCAGGGGTGAGCACGGACGGTTGCAGCAACTCTCCAGCATGCCGCCGGCGGAATCGCTCGATAGAAAGCGAACCGCCGGCGGCACGGTTTTGGTTATGAGCATGTTTGCTTCATGCCGCACCCAATTCGGACGGAATTTGAGGAAAACGGGAAACGATGAAAGTTCCCGCCTCGTCGATCGGATGGGTCTCAAACATTCTGGCCGACAACCCGGATGGACCGGCCGGCAGCGTGAAATTCGCAGGCTTCACACTCCGATCATCACTCTTCGATCATCCTGGAATGCGAGACGCAGGCAGAGGCGGATCGTCTGCGCAAGTCTTTGGAAATGGCGGCTCGACAGAGCGAAGCCGCTCCGTGAGGGATCGCTGGGGTGTGACCTGGCAATTCCTGGTCAAATCGTCGGGTGACCGTCTCCAGGTGTCCGCCGAAACCGGGCGCGCGGACGATATCGCGCTTGTTAAAACACAGCGCGTCGCCGCCTGAATACGAATAGCGGGACTGCCGAGAAGCTCGGCAAGGGCGACCCGCAAGCTCAACCACAGCATGAATGCGCAAGAGAACGGAAGCCGCTTAGCATTCGGCTTCTGTGTCGCGATCTTTCAAAGACCTCTTTCGCAAAACCGCAGCATAAGCTTGCGCGGCATGCTTCATGTCCTTTGCCTCAATCGATGACCGGGCAACCGCGCCGGTTGGCAAAGACCATGCGGTCAGGACCACCATCATTCCAGCCGCGAACGACGATGCGACGCCCGTTGCTGTCGATCGAATCGATGCGGCGGAAGCCTTCCGCACGAGCAGCCCGCATGAGTTCGCGCCGATCACAACCCCGGTCGCGACCCCAATCCCGCTCACGGTCGCGATCCCAGCCTCGTTGCGGCCCCCTCCAGTCCCGGCCCTGGTCGCGCTGCCAGGGTGGCGGTGCGTAACCGTCGTCGCCGCCATAATATTGCGCCGAAGCGGCCGAAGCCATCAATTGCAGCGCGGTCAGCCCGACAACAGCGACACGCGACACTCGTAGCAAACGTTCGAACATTCCCTTACCCCCATTTCCTGTCTTTAGGACGGGGCACAGATATGTCGCGTCGCCTGAACCCTGCCTGAACATCGCTGAAGAAATCAGGAAGCGGCGTCAGCAGCTTCACAACCATCGATTCCCACGATTGTCGGCTTGAAGACTACCGTTTTTTGCGTCGCATCCCGGTTGGTCACGACCGCTTGGCGCACCAATTGCGCCGCAGCCTCGCCGATAGCGCGCCTGGGCGAACGGGACGTCGCGATCGGCGCCGGCAAGG
>JBCNPI010000532.1:0-2781 GCA_039593415.1 Rhizobium sp.
CTTCGCCCGTCGGGGTGGCGGCTTATTACTTGTGGTTTTCACAGATAGCAAGCCGAAAAATTCGGCCCGGGAAATTTTTTCTTTCGCCGGGCCGGCTGTCTTCAAGATCAGACGTCGTCTTCGTCGCCGGTGACGCCGATGATGTCGCTCATGTCGTCATCGTCTTCATCTTCGTCGGCTTCGAGGAAGGTGTCGTCGTCATCGTCGCCGATTTCGACGTCGTCGTCGCCAATATCCGGAATGTCGTCGCCGCCTGCCGCATCGTCGGCATCCTCAAGCGATACCAGTTCGACTTCGGTGTTTTCGGTATCGACTTCGGCCACTTCGTCTTCTTCCGGAACTTCCTTCGAAGCGGAGGTTTCTTCGAAGAAGGACAAGGGCCAGGATTTGCCGGTGTAAGGCGAGATTACCGGATCCCGGTTCAAGTCATAGAACTTCTTGCCGGTATCGGGGTCGGTACGTTTTGTTCCAAGTTCCGCTTTCGCCACTGTCAAAGCCTCATGAATGGCCGAATGAAAATTCGGCAATGCCGGGGAAGCCGGCGTTTTAAGGGAAATATCAGCCGGTCCCCTTAATCGTTGCGGCCGTTTCTGTCAAAGCTAAAGTTCATGCTGCCTCATACCCTATTTTCACGCATGGCGGGATGACTGGGCAAGAGGCCTGTGCTAACCAGCTGGCGTGAACCGCAGAACATCTGGCGCAAGAGCAACGCAGCCAGCACAGAATGCGGCAGGAATACCGGCATCGCAAAGGAATTGCCCATGCCGCACGATACTCTCCCCCAACCAGCCGTGGCGCGCCGCTCGGCCGGCCTTTCCGGCTCGATCCGCATTCCAGGCGATAAATCCATTTCGCATCGTTCCCTGCTGTTTGGCGGCCTCGCCGCGGGTGAGACCTGCATCACCGGCCTTCTCGAAGGCGAGGATGTTCTCAACACAGGCAGGGCCATGCAGGCGCTCGGCGCTGCAATCCGCAAGGAGGACGACCGATGGATCGTCAGCGGCACCGGCAATGGCGCACTGCTCGCGCCGGAGGCACCGCTCGATTTCGGCAATGCCGGCACCGGCTCCCGTCTGACCATGGGCCTGGTCGGCTCCTATGATTTCGAGACGACCATCATCGGCGACGCCTCGCTTTCGAAGCGGCCGATGGGGCGCATTCTCGATCCGCTGCGCCAGATGGGAACGCAGGTCCATGCCGCCGATGGCGACCGATTGCCCGTCACCCTGCATGGGCCTCGCGTGGCAAGTCCTCTCACCTATCGTGTGCCCATGGCGTCCGCACAGGTCAAATCGGCCGTATTGCTGGCAGGCCTCAACGCGCCCGGCATGACAACCGTCATCGAGCCCGTCATGACCCGCGACCACACAGAAAGAATGCTCGTCGGCTTCGGCGCAGCACTTTCGGTCGAGGCCGATGCGGCCGGCATGCGCATCATCCGCCTCGAGGGTCAGAGCAAGCTTGCGGGCCAGGCGATCGATGTGCCGGGCGACCCCTCATCCGCCGCCTTCCCGATGGTCGCCGCTCTGATCGTGCCAGGCTCGGACATCACCATATCCAACGCGCTGATGAACCCGACGCGCACGGGCCTTATCCTGACACTGCAGGAGATGGGCGCGGATATCGAAATTCTCGATCCGCGCCTCACGGGCGGCGAGGATGTCGCCGACCTGCGCGTGCGTTCTTCCGCGCTCAGGGGCATCACCGTGCCGGCCGAGCGCGCGCCATCGATGATCGACGAATATCCCGTGCTAGCCGTCGCTGCCGCCTTTGCCGAGGGAACAACGATCATGCAGGGGCTGGAGGAACTGCGGGTGAAGGAATCCGACCGGCTTTCGGCCGTCACCGAGGGGCTGAAGCTCAATGGCGTCGACTGCGTCGAAGGCAAGGACAGTCTGACGGTTCGGGGCCGGCCCGATGGCAAGGGTCTGGGCAACGCCACGGGTCACGAAGTCAGGACCCATCTCGATCATCGCATCGCAATGAGCTTCCTCATTATGGGACTTGCCAGCGAGCATACGGTTTCGGTCGACGATTCCACCATGATCGCCACCAGTTTTCCGGAATTTTTTGCTATGATGACAAGATTGGGCGCGACGCTCGAAGCCAAGGACTGATAGACCGCGCCGTCGGCCATTCGAAGCCTGCCGTGCAGGATTTTCCGGCAGGTTTCGTGGGAATGGCGCCGCAAACGGACCGAAGCCATGTATCAGCCTCCCCATCATCGCGAAGACGATCTCGGTACACAGCACCAGCTGATCCGCGCCTATCCGCTGGGAATGCTCATTACAGCGGGAGACGGCGGGCTGGTCGCCAATGCCGTGCCGTTCCATCTGAATCCGGAGCTTTCGCCGAAGGGCACGCTGCAGGCCCACATGGCCCGGGCGAACGGCCAATGGAAGGAAATTGCGGCCGGAGCACCCGTACTCGTCGTCTTCCAGGGCGCAGACACCTATATCACGCCGTCGTGGTATGCGACGAAGCGGGAAACCGGCAAGGTGGTGCCGACCTGGAACTATGCGATGGTACAGGTGCGCGGAGCCGCCCGGACGATCGAAGATCCCGCCTGGCTGCGTGCTCAGATCGGCGCGCTGACGGGCGAAAACGAAAGCGGTCGCGAACAGCCCTGGGCGGTGGAAGACGCTCCGCCGGACTTCATCGCAGCCCAGATGAAAGGCATCGTCGGCATCGAAATCGACATCGAGACGATTGACGGCAAATGGAAGGTGAGCCAGAACCGGCCGCTGGCTGACCGACAGGGCGTCGGCTGCTGAATATTCC
>JBCNPI010000533.1:0-2743 GCA_039593415.1 Rhizobium sp.
GCCTGTCCCTTGCCACTGCCGTGGCGCTGGCGGGCCAAGCGAGGGCATTCGATATCAATGCCGGCGTCACCAAGGAATCGGGTCCGTTCGATCTCTTCAAGTTCGGCTTCAAGGCCTATAAGAACGGGCAGAAGGAAGAGGCGGTCGAAGCCTATCGCTACGCCGCAGAGAAAGGCCACACCGGCTCGCGTTGGGCACTGGCCAACATGTATGCCGATGGCGATGGCGTCGCGCAGAACGATTTTGAAGCGTTCAAGATTTATAGCGAGATCGCGCAGCAGGGCGTGGAGCCTGGCTCTGAAGACACGGGCTTCTTCATCAATGCGCTGCTGGCACTTGCGAGCTATTATAAGACCGGCATTGCCAACAGCCCGGTCAAGATCGATCTCAATCAGGCCCGACAGCTCTATTTCCAGGTCGCTTCGACATTCGGTGTTCCCGAGGCGCAATTTCAGCTGGCGCAGATGATGCTGTCGGGCGAGGGCGGTGCCGTCAATGTCCAGCAGGCCAAGAAATGGCTCAATCAGGCGCGCAAGAGCGGTCATCCGGGTGCCATGGCTGTTTTCGGCAATCTCCTGTTCCAGGAGGGGCAATCGATCCGCGGCCTGGCCTTCATGACCGCGGCACTCGACAAGTGCAAGCCGAAGGACTGCGGCTGGATGGAAGACATGCAGGAGCAGGCCTTCTCCATTGCCAACGAGAACGACCGTCGAGTGGCCGTCTCCATGGCCCATCAACTCGATGTCGCAGGGTCCGACTGATCGGCGCCGCAATCGAACTGCCGCCCGGCGGTGACGGGGCGGTCCGGCTCCATTTGGATTAAGGCTTAATTGCTGAAATCAAGATGTGCGACGACAGGCACATGGTCTGAGGGTTTTTCCCAGGCGCGCACATGTTTCTCGATCGCCGCCGCGGTAAGGCGGTCGGCAGCTTCCGGCGACAGCATCACGTGATCGATGCGGATGCCATTGTTCTTCGGCCAAGCGCCGGCCTGATAGTCCCAGAACGAATAGAGCTTGACCGCATCTGTGGTCGCGCGGACTGCATCAGTGAAACCAAGATGTTCGAGCTGGCGGAAAGCCTGGCGCGTCTGCGGCAGGAATAGTGCGTCGCTCTCCCATACCTTCGGGTCGAAGCAATCATGCGGCTCGGGGATGACGTTGTAGTCGCCGGCGAGTATTAAAGGCTCTTCCAGAGCCAGGCGCTCCAGGGCGAATTTGCGCAGGCGTTCCATCCAGGCGAGCTTGTAGGGGTATTTTTCCGTATCGACCGGATTGCCGTTCGGCAGATAGAGGCAGCACACCCGCAGGGCACCGTGTCCGTCGACGGAGAATACTGCTTCGATGAAGCGGGCCTGTTCGTCGCTATCGTCACCCGGCAAGCCACGCGTCACCTCGTCCGGCTTTGTCTTTGAGAGAATCGCAACGCCGTTGAAGCCCTTTTGCCCATGCGTTTCGACGTGATAGCCGAGCGCCTCGATCTCCAGCCTGGGAAAGCCTTCGTCGACCGTCTTTATCTCCTGCAGGCAGACGATGTCCGGGTTCGAGTCCTTCAGCCACTGGCAGAGGTTCTCGATACGCGCTTTGACACCGTTGATGTTCCAGGTGGCGATTTTCATGGGCGGCTCATTCCTTTGCTTCGCCCTGTTGTATCCGCAGCCGGCGGGCTTGACTACAGTCCTTATGAGAACCGGCCCAGAGCGTTGGCGCCGGGCCGGTCATCAAACTGTGGAAAAGCGGGAGTGGAGATCAGATGGCAAAACTTGTGCCGCAGCCGCAACTTGCGACCGCATTCGGATTCTTGATCTGAAAAGATTGTCCGAGAAGGTTGTCGACGAAATCGATCTCGGAGCCCGCCATATAGACCAGCGACAGCTGATCGATCAGGACGGTCGCATTGTCCTTTTCGACAACGATATCGTCAGCTTCGGGGCCTTCTACGAGATCGAATTTATAGGAAAAACCCGAACAGCCGCCGCCTTCGACAGCGACGCGAAGAGCGCGCTTTCCGGTATCTGCGCCGACGATGGCAGCGATTCGCTTGGCGGCGGCATCCGATAGGGTAACACTTGTCTCAGTCATGTCTTCCTCCTGCCGGGGTCAAGATCCGGAGAGAACCAATAAGCCGCCGAACTTTCAAACGGCTGATATTCGTAGCCTTTATCATGAAAGTCAGGCCGGTGACAGCTATGGTTTCTTGGTTGAGCCATGCACCATTTTGCTGTTTTCTGATCTATAGGTATGAAGGCCGCAAAGCGGCGTCAATGGGTTGCGATGTACGAAGAGCCGGCATGTTCGTCTCGACGGACGAGGCCGGAGGCCGATTGCAGGGAAACGACTGTCGCGCTGATGGCGGTGCGGGAGCCAAATGCCGGAATGGATTGATAATGACGATTGATACGCATGCACTGGGTTTCGGATACGGTGAAAAGGCGGTCTATGCCACAAACCCCTGGGGATCGCGTGGAAGGCTCTATGAGGAGGGATCGAGCCCGACACGCTCCGAATTTCAGCGAGATCGCGACCGGATCGTCCATGCGACCGCCTTCCGTCGGCTGAAGCACAAAACGCAGGTCTTCATTGCTCAGGATGGCGACCATTACCGCACTCGGCTGACACATACGATCGAGGTCGCCCAGATTGCCCGCGCCCTGGCGCGTGCTTTGAAGCTGGATGAGGATTTGGCGGAAGGCGTGGCGCTTGTCCACGATTTCGGCCACACGCCCTTCGGCCATACGGGCGAG
>JBCNPI010000534.1:0-2741 GCA_039593415.1 Rhizobium sp.
CGTCGCCGTCATCATCGCGGTTAGCGCGAAGAGCCCGATCCGCGCCCGCCCGACATTGACGCCAAGTGATGAGGCGGCTTCGTCGCCAAAGGCGAACGCATCAAGCACGCGCGCGTAGAGCAGACATGCGGCAAGTCCGAAACCGACAATGGTCGCGACCAGCATGAATTCAGGCCAGCGGACGCCGCCGAAACTGCCGAGCAGCCAGAACATCACGTCTCGCGCCTGTTGCGCGTTTCCAGAGGTCGTCACGATATAGGAGGTGGCGGCGTTGAACAACTGAGAGGCGGCGACGCCGGCAAGGATCGTGCGATCGGCGCCGCCCCGCGTGCCGTTTGAAAGCAGAGCGACGAAGAAAAAGGCCGCAAACGCGCCGGCAAAGGCACCAGCCGAAAGGGAGACCGCGCCGGCGCCGATATTGAGTATGACGATGGCGACCGCGCCGGTCGATGCACCCGCCGAAATGCCGAGCACATAGGGTTCGGCAAGCGGGTTTCGAAGGAGCGACTGCATGATCGCGCCTGAGAGCGCCAGGCCCGCTCCGCAGAAGGCAGCCACGAGTGCCCGGCTCAGGCGATAGTCCCAGATCACCGTTTCGTGGATCCGGTTAAGTTCGATCACCGTCCATCGCAGCCTGTTGGTGATCGCGTAGAATGTCGTTGAAAGCGGGATCGGCAGGTCGCCGATGCCGACGCTGACACCGATCGCCAGGCTGATCGCCGTAAGAGAGGCAAGAAGCAGCAGGCCGATGATGGCCAGCTGTCTGACGGTTCGATATGTGTCGGTCACTTCAGAAGACCAAGCGCCTTGAGTTGCTGGGCGATCTGCTCGGCGCCATAGATCGTCCGGATGGTCGGGTTCATGGCCTGGCCATCCATGACGACGATCGCCTTGTTCTTGACCGCTGCTAGCTGGCTGACGGCAGGATCGGTGGTGAGAAACTTGATCTTGGCTTCCGGCTTGTCGAGTTCCCAGCGATTGCGGTCGAGGCTGGCGACGACGATGACGTCAGGGTTGGCCGCGATGATGCTTTCCCAGCCGAGCGTCGGCCACTCGGCTTCCGCCGTAATCGCATTGTGGCCGCCAAGCAGATCGGCGATGAAACCGGATGCGCTGTTCTTGCCGCCGAGATAGGCGTCGGAAGACGGCGACTGACTGGAAAACCAGAAGACGTAGGAGAGCTGCTTTCCATCCTTCGACACGGCGGAGCGCAGTGCCGCTTCGCGGGCCTTGAAATCGGCAATCAGGGCCTGTCCGCGATCCGGCACATTGAAGATCTGCGAGAGTTCGTCGATCTCCCTATAGAGGAGATCCATGTTCCAAAGCTGTCCGCGGCTGCCATATTGGTCCTTGACCACGGCGGTACTGAGGCATGTGCTCGGCGAAAGATAGGTCGGAATGCCGACCTTTTCGAAATCCTCGCGCTTGGCGACCTTGCTGCTCGGTCCCATCAGGCTCGGTAAGGCCGCGGCTACAAAATCAGGATTTTCCGAGAGAATCGATTCAAAAGTAGGGAACTCGACAGTCAGGAGTTTGACCTTGGAATTGGCCTCGGCAAGCGCGGGCAGGACCTTGCTCGGCCAAAAGGCGGTGCCGACCATTTTGCCCTCAAGGCCAAGCAGAAGGAGAATTTCGGCGCTGTTCTGTCCAAGCCCGATCGCCCGCTCCGGAGCCTTCTGGAACGTAATCTTCGCGCCGCAATTTTCGATGGTGAGGGGATAGCTGGTCGAAGCGGCGGAAGCGGCCGTCGCGGCAAAGCCGATTGCCGTACAAAGTGCTGAAACGGCCAAAACTGATTTCAATAGGGTCATGAAAATATCCCGAGAGGTATTGTCCGCGCGATCGGAGGAAAACGCCTGCGCGATATAGCTTTGCGACCGGGTCAAAACAAGAGAAAAAAAGTCATATATTTGTGCCGACTTCACGGCGCGGACTTTGGTGCCGACGAAACGTCCGGATCGGCCGGCGGCAAAATAGTTTCGCAAGCAGTCCGCAAACAAGCCGGATCGGCTATCGCAAGCTCAAGCTGCACGCCGCTTTCATCGTGCCCCTTTCAAACATCGCGCTTATTGGAGCCGCGCGGCACTCCCCGGCTTCGCCAAAAAGCAGCCTCTTCCTCAGGGGGGATATGATCATCCGTCTCCGGTGATGGCGGATCCGGCTCTTCGGGATAACCCGCCTCCAGAAACTCTTCCGCTTCCAAATAAGCCAAGGCTTCCGGTCGAACCTCGACCTCGAGTACGTGGACCGCGATCTCGTTGGAATATTCCTTGATCGGCTCGGCATAGGAATAGCAAGCCCAAGGGAAGAGCTGGAGCATCAGCTCGTGAAGATGATGTGCCCGAATGCGGTAATCGATCCGCATCTCCGGTTCGCCTTCGTCCAGAATGATGCGTAAATTGCAGAAGATCGGAGAGGAATCGCCCCATTCGTCCCAAATGAATATTGCCGTCTGATCGCCAATCCTTTCCATCAGGGCACGATCGACCGCAAATGCCGAACGCAGCAATTTTTGCGGGTCCGACGAGACGGCTTCCTCGAACACCAATCGAGCCGACGCGTCCAAGCTGTTGGATGCGGGGATGGCGAGCAACTGCTCCTGTTCGAATTTATCGCCGAATTTATCGTATGATTCCCCCTGGGCCCACTGCCACAGAACATCACCACGCTCGGGGTCGAACAGGAACACGCAAACTGAAAGGGAATGGGATGTCCAGTAATCCAGGCAGTGCCTTTCGACC
>JBCNPI010000535.1:0-2741 GCA_039593415.1 Rhizobium sp.
CGGCTAAGCTTTATAATCTCGGCGTCAACTCCGGCAGCGATCTTTTGACCGGGAAGACGAAGCAACTGAAGGCGCGAGCCGAGAAGCTGGAGGACAGCGCGAGGCCGGGCTACCGCGAGCGTTCTTCCGGCTCGATCAAGCTCACCAATCGCGGCATTCACGCCAAGGTGCTGCTGACGCTGGAGGATGCTTCGGTGACGACGCCTGACGGTACGCTGCTGTTCAAGACCGGCCAGCAGTGGATTTGCCAGGGCGACCGCATCGTGCTGCTCGGGCAGAACGGCGCCGGCAAGACGCGGCTGGTGGAGATGATCCGCAGGGCGATTGCCGATCCGTCTGCCGACGGCGCAATCAAGCCGACGCCGTCGCTCGTGCTCGGCTATAGCGATCAGGCACTCTCCAATCTCGGTCAGAAGGACACGCCGCTCGGCATGGTCACGCGTCTGTTCGAACTCGGCGAACAGCGTGCCCGCACGCTACTGGTCGGTGTCGGCATCAACATCGACATGCAGAGCAAGGAGATCGGCCGTCTGTCCGGCGGGCAGAAGGCGCGGCTTGCCATGCTGGTGCTGCGGCTGACCGATCCGAACTTCTACCTCCTGGATGAGCCGACAAACCATCTGGATATCGATGGCCAGGAGGCGCTGGAGGGTGAGCTGACGGCAAGCGAGGCCAGTTGCCTTCTCGTCTCGCACGACCGTAGTTTCGTCCGCTCGGTCGGCAATCGCTTCTGGCTGATTGATCGGAAGCGGCTGGTCGAAGTGGATGGGCCGGAGGAGTTCTTCGAAGCCGCCAGAGGACAGGAGTAGGCGAGGGGTGGGCGGAGACGAAAAATCGTTTCTGCCCATTCTCCAAGATTGCGGCTTGCGTATCCCCCCATCTCACGCTAACAATTCCCGCCATGAACATGTCCTTGAACAACATTGCAGTTTGGTGGTGGGCACGCTGAGGCGGCCTCGACCAATCGTGTTCAAAGACGACGAGTGAGCCGCCCGAGATTTCGAGGCGGCTTTTTTGTTATATTCGCCGCCTGTCATCCGGGCCTGAAAACGGAGTGGAACAATGGTAACGATCCTTCGGGATGATGGTGCGGAAATCTACGAGACGAAGGGTGGGATTACCGTCACCCGGCAGCGCCGGCCGACGCCCTATGCGGATGCCGTGTCGTCCTATATCGACAAGCTCGACGAGCGCCGCGGCGCGGTCTTTTCCTCCAACTACGAATATCCCGGCCGTTACACGCGTTGGGATACCGCCATTGTCGATCCGCCGCTCGGCCTCTCCTGCAACGGGCGCAATGTTTGGATCGAAGCCTATAACGAGCGCGGCGAAGTCATTCTCGGCTTCATTGCGGAAAAGCTGAAGACGGTTTCCGAAGTCACACTCGGCGCTTCGACACCGCGCCGGCTTGACCTCACCGTCAAGACGCCCGACCGGGTCTTTACCGAGGAAGAGCGCTCGAAGATGCCGACGGTCTTCACGGTGCTGCGTGCGGTGACCGACCTCTTCTATTCGCAGGCGGATGCCAGCATCGGCTTTTACGGCGCTTTCGGCTACGATCTGGCGTTCCAGTTCGACGCGATCGATCTGAAGCTCAAGCGCCCGGACGACCAGCGCGACATGGTGCTCTACCTGCCGGACGAAATCCTGGTGGTGGACAACTATTCCGCCAAGGCCTGGATCGACCGGTACGATTTCGCCAAGGGCGACGTATCGACGGAAGGCAAGTCCGGCGAGATCGCGCCCGAGCCGTTCCGCCACACCGATGCCATTCCGCCGAAGAGCGATCATCGCCCCGGCGAATATGCCGAACTGGTGGTCAAGGCGAAGGAAAGCTTCCGCAAGGGCGACCTCTTCGAAGTCGTGCCCGGCCAGAAGTTCATGGAGCGCTGCGAGAGCAAGCCATCGGATATTTCCAAGCGCCTGAAGGCGATCAATCCGTCTCCCTATTCCTTCTTCATCAATCTCGGCAATCAGGAATATCTCGTCGGCGCTTCGCCTGAGATGTTCGTGCGCGTATCCGGCCGCCGCATCGAGACCTGCCCGATTTCGGGCACGATCAAGCGCGGGGACGATCCGATCGCCGACAGCGAGCAGATCCTGAAGCTCTTGAACTCCAAAAAGGACGAGTCGGAACTCACCATGTGCTCCGACGTCGACCGCAACGACAAGAGCCGCGTCTGCGAGCCGGGCTCGGTCAAGGTCATCGGCCGCCGGCAGATCGAGATGTATTCGCGCCTCATCCACACGGTCGACCATATCGAGGGCCGTCTGCGTGACGATATGGACGCCTTCGACGGCTTCCTGAGCCATGCCTGGGCCGTCACCGTCACCGGCGCGCCGAAGCTTTGGGCCATGCGCTTCATCGAGAGCCACGAGAAGAGCCCGCGCGCCTGGTATGGCGGGGCGATCGGCATGGTTGGCTTCAACGGCGACATGAACACCGGTCTGACGCTACGCACCGTTCGCATCAAGGATGGCATTGCCGAGGTGCGGGCCGGCGCGACGCTGCTCAACGACTCGATCCCCGAAGAAGAAGAAGCCGAAACCGAACTGAAGGCCTCTGCCATGCTTTCCGCCATCCGTGACGCCAAGACCGGCAATTCCGGCAAACAGCAACGCGACGTCGCTTCCGTCGGCAAGGGCGTGAAGATCCTGCTCGTCGACCACGAGGACAGCTTCGTCCATACGCTTGCCAACTACTTCCGTCAGACGGGGGCGACGTCGCGTTGCTGTTTGCC
>JBCNPI010000536.1:0-2736 GCA_039593415.1 Rhizobium sp.
CGAGCGCAGCCGCATGGGGCAGCCGCAGGGCGTGCAGCTTGGCGTCAATTCGACGGCGGGGGTGACGATCCATGATTTCGGCGGCAGCTTCCGCGTCGTGATCGGGCCGGTCGATTATGAGGATTACCGATCTCTTTCGCCGGGCGGCGCCAATATCAATGCTCTGTTTGCACTGACGCGGCTTTATGTCGATCCGTCGCTCGATTTCGACATACAGGTGATCCTAAAGAAGGAATATATTCCTTTCTGCCAGCTCGGCGAAACCGGCGATCCGCCAAGGCTTGGATGGAATAGCTGGGCACGCGTTGCCGCGGCGGATCGCGACAGTGGCGATGCCACCATCGCCGAACCACGCAAGGTGCCGCGCCAACCCGATCAGGGAGGCCTCCATGCGGCTTGAACTGCGGCAAACATCGGGAGAAGGTTCCAGCAAAGGATGGTTTTTCGAGCGTGGCAAGCGCACGCTCGGGCGGTCGCCGGATTGCGACTGGCAGGTTACCGATCAACAGCGGTCGATCTCAAAGGTCCATTGCGTGATCGAGCGCGATCGCGCCGGCTTTTTCGTGCGAGACCAGAGCGCCAACGGGACCCGTGTGGACGGCGCAACCATTTTCGAAGGCGAGACGGCAAGACTTGGGGATAAATCCAAGATCGCTTTCGGCGACGTCGCATTCAGCGTCGTCATAACCGGGGAAGCCGATCGCGATATCGACGATCCGGCGGACGACCTGCGTCTCAGCGATGAGACCATGACGATCTCGTCGATCTTGGCCGACATCGCGCCCGGCGGCAGCACCGCGACTGGCGTGCTCGGCGAGCGCAGCGGCGACGATTGGATCGCAGCACTGCCGCAATCGTCAAACAAGGGCAAGTCGTCCAGCAGGAACGTCGATATCGGCTGGAACGGGCCACCCGATATCAACGGCATCAAGCCGGTGCTGCCGGACGACTGGAACTCGGATTTCGAACTCGGCAGCCAGCTGGAACATGGCGCGGCGACGCATGTCTCCGTCGCCGTTGCCCGCAGTTTTGTACCGGAGGCGGCCGAGACGGCCAAAGCGATCGTCCCGGCCAACGATATGCATGCCGCCGATGATGCAGATCAAGGTGCACACGATACGAGTTTTGGGCTGCAGTTCGATCCGCTGCGGCAGCTCGAAGCGCTCGTCTCCATGCTGGAGCAGACACTCGACGACGAAGCCTCCATCTTCGGAATTGAAGACAGCCGGGCTCATGCGTCCGCTTCACTGTTCAGCCGCGAACGGACGGAGCAGCTTGCCGACCGTCTTCGGCTGCTGATTTCCAGGCAATCCATGCTTAACGCCGGCCTTGAAAATCTTGTTCGCGAGGCCAACCGGATGTTCGAGCCGCGCATGATCGAGGCACATGTCGATGCCACCCAGCGAAAGCTTTTTTGGCGCGGCAACGGCGATTACTGGCAGGCCTACCGCGCGCAGTTCGAAAAGGACGGTAAAAGCATTTCAGTCCGCGATCTTCTGGCCGGGGCCTTCCGAGCCTCCGCCGATGGCGGCGACGAGCAGGATACCATCAGTTTGGCAGAGAGGACGGGCAACACCCGATGAAGAACGAAAATCGCGTAGCTTGGAGCGAGGGCATGTTCCTTCGCGTGCAGCATTTCCAGCAGGCCGACCGCTGGACGGAGCGGCTGGTGCGCACGACTGCGCGGGGACTTGCACCCTATCCTTGGGGCATTGCGGAGATCGGCATCGATCGCAGCGCGCTCGCGATCGGCCAGTTTGCTTTGTCGAACCTGCGCGGCATCCTGCCCGACGGCACGCCGTTCGAGGCGCCGATCGATGCCGATCTGCCTCCTCCGCTTGAACTTGACGATTCCACGATGAACGCCATCGTTTATCTTGCTCTGCCCGCGCGCCAGCCCGGCAGAGCCGACGTCGCCCTGAACGGCAGCGCGATGCGCAACAGCGTGCGCATCACCGCCTCGCAGTACGAGGCGCCGGATGCAAATATTGAGACCGACTTCATGGCGCCGATCGACGTCGGCCGCCTGAGCCTGCGTTACCTGAAGACTGGGGACGAGCTCGCTGGATACGACCTCATCGGCCTTGCCCGTATCATCGAGGTTCGCTCGGACCGGTCGGTCATTCTCGATCAGGACTACATCGCACCCTCGCTGAATTGTGCGGCCGAAGCACGGCTGACTGAACTCATTACCGAACTGCTCGGTATCGTCCGCCACCGCGCCGAAGCGATCGCCGAACGCATCGGCGATCCGACGGTACGCGGCACCGCAGAGGTCGGCGATTATTTTCTGCTGCATATCCTCAATCGTGCCGATCCGATGCTGCGCCATATCGCGGCAAATGCGTCACGCATGCATCCGATGACCTTTTACGAGGAATGCATCCAGCTCGCCGGCGAGCTCGCCACTTTCACGACCGACCGTAAGCGCGCCAGCGATTTCCCACCCTATCGCCACGATGATCTCAAGGCGACGTTTGCTGCTGTTTTCAACGATCTGCGCGCGTCTCTTTCTGCAGTACTCGAGCAGGCAGCCGTTGCGATCGAACTCATTGAGCGGCGTCACGACGTGCGGGTCGGCACCATCAACGACCGGTCGCTTCTCAAGGATGCCGGCTTCGTGCTGGCCGTTCGCGCCGAAATGTCAGCCGAGGATGTGAGGCGCAAACTGCCAGCCCAGATCAAGGTCGGGCCTGTGGAGCGGATAGCCGAGCTCGTCAATGTGGCGTTGCCGGG
>JBCNPI010000537.1:0-2711 GCA_039593415.1 Rhizobium sp.
CCCGTCTCCTTAACGTCGTGGAGCACGATATCCTGCCCCTGACCCGGAAGGGCGTGGCCGCCGGCAACAAGGTCTTCGGGGCCGCCATCCTGCGAAAGTCCGATCTCTCGCTCGTCATTGCGGAAACCAACAATGAACTGGAAAACCCGCTTTGGCATGGCGAGGTTCACGCCCTCAAGCGCTTCTACGAACTCGGCGAAAAGCCCCCGACCAAGGATTTGATCTTTCTGTCGACCCATGAGCCCTGCACGATGTGCATGTCGGCGATCACCTGGGCCGGCTTCGACAATTTCTATTATTTCTTCAGCCATGAGGATTCCCGGGATGCCTTCGCGATCCCGCACGATCTCAAGATTCTGAAGGAGGTCTTCGGCTTGGAACCGGGCGGCTATCGCCGCCACAATGCATTCTGGAACAGCTTTGCCATCTCCGATCTTGTGCAGACGGAAGCCGATACACGCAAAGCGGAACTGAAGGAACAGACGGCGCGCATCAAGCAGGCCTATACCGGATTATCCGATAGCTACCAGTCGTCAAAGAGCGGCAACGACATCCCCTTGAGCTGACAGAGCAGGACCCGAGGCAACGATGGAAGCATCGCGAGACATTTCCCGTCTGATCGAGATCATGGCGGCGCTGCGAAACCCCGAGAGCGGCTGCCCTTGGGATATCGTCCAGACCTTTGAAACTATCAAGCCTTACACGATCGAAGAGGCCTATGAAGTTGCGGATGCAATCGAGCGCAAGGATAACGACGATCTGTGCGACGAACTCGGCGATCTTCTGCTGCAGGTCGTGTTCCACGCCCGGATCGCCGAAGAGGCCGGCGCATTTTCCTTTGGCGATGTCGTACACGCCATTACCCGCAAGATGATCCGTCGCCATCCGCATGTCTTTGCGGTCTCCGATGCCAAAACCGAGGATGCGGTGACGCTGCAATGGGATCGGATCAAGGCCGAGGAGAAGCGCGAGCGGGCCGAGCGCCGCGCCAAAAGCGGCGTTACGGAAGATTTCAAGGCCGGTTTTCTGGGCTCGGTGCAGCGGACCTTCCCTGCCCTTACCGAAGCGTTGAAGCTGCAGGAGCGCGCCGCCAAGGTCGGATTCGACTGGTCGGCGCCGGAGCCGATCCTCGACAAGATCGAGGAAGAGATCGGAGAATTGCGGACAGCGCTTGCAAGCGGCGACCAAACCAAGGTCAGCGACGAGCTCGGAGACCTGATCTTTGCTGTCGTCAATATCGGCCGGTATGTGAAGACCGACCCGGAGCAGGCCCTGCGCGGCACGAACACGAAGTTCCGCCGCCGCTTTCATCACATCGAGACGACGCTTGAGGCCGAAGGCGGGACGCTGGAGGGTGCCTCGCTGGAGCGGATGGAAGAGATCTGGCAGGCAGCAAAGGCTATAGAACGGCAGCTAGCCGAGGTCAAAACGGCTTAAGGACGCCTATTCCCAGTCCTCGCGCTGCGGCTTCGGGCCGTTGCCCATGCGCCGCTCCAGTTCAGCCGCTTCGGTCTCTGTGAGGCGGACGTCGAGCGTCACCGTACCGTCCTCATTGTCCCCGCGGCTGTCGACGAGGGCATGGTTGTAGAGCCAGGGCAGCAGCGCCAGCTTTTCGACAGGCAAGGTGATCGTCGTTTCCGTCAGCACGCCGGAAAGGCGCCGGCTGATTTCGTCCATCAGGCGGTCGACGCCCTCGCCCGTTATCGCCGAGACGGCAATGATGTTTTCCGCGGTTGACGCTTTCTGGACGATGGCGTCATGCGCGTCCGGCTCCAGCCGGTCGATCTTGTTCCAAACCTCGAGAATGCGCTCGGCGCCTTCGGCCTCGCCGATGCCAAGATCGCCGAGAATGCGCATGACATCTGCGCTTTGAGCCTGATTGTCGTCGTCCGAGAGATCGCGGACATGCAGGATCAGGTCGGCTTCCAGCACCTCTTCCAGCGTCGCACGGAATGCGGCTACGAGGTGGGTCGGAAGATCGGAAATGAAACCGACGGTGTCTGAGAGAATGACCGTGCGGCCATGCGGCAGCTTCATGCGGCGCAGCGTCGGATCGAGCGTCGCAAAGAGCATGTCTTCCGCCAGCACACCGGCGCCAGTGATGCGGTTGAACAGGGTCGACTTACCGGCATTGGTATAGCCGACGAGAGCCACGATCGGATGCGGCACCTTTTTGCGCTTGGCGCGATGGAGCTGGCGGGTACGGACCACCTGCTCCAGCTCGCGTTCGAGCCGGATGATCCGCTCCTGCAGCATGCGCCGGTCGGCTTCGATCTGGGTTTCACCCGGGCCGCCCATGAAGCCCGCACCGCCGCGCTGACGTTCAAGGTGGGTCCAGCTTCGAACCAGCCGGCCCTTCTGATAATTCAGATGCGCGAGCTCGACCTGCAGCGTGCCCTCCTTGGTGGAGGCGCGGCGGCCAAAGATTTCGAGGATGAGACCGGTACGGTCGATGACCTTGGCGTTCCAGGCCTTCTCAAGATTGCGCTGCTGTACTGGCGTCAGAGGATGATCGACGATAACGAGCCCGGCGTTGAACTCATCGAGCAACGCTAGAATCTCCTCGATCTTGCCGGTGCCTAGCAGCGTTGCCGGCCGCGGATCATTGATCGGAACGATGGAGCCGTTGACGACATCGAGGTCGATGGCCAGCGCGAGGCCTTTGGCCTCTTCCAGCCGGCTTTCGGGTGGGCGCGAGACGGAGATGGCGC
>JBCNPI010000538.1:0-2707 GCA_039593415.1 Rhizobium sp.
ATGAACCGCGCCGTCGGTGAGGCGGATTCGCCGTTGACGATGCAGATCATGGCGGGTCTCGGGGGCACCATCTTCATGGCGCTGGCCCTGTTTGCCGGCTCCTCAGCCGGTATTGCGGATTTCGAGCCGTCCCTGCCCGCCTCGTCGCTTGGCCTTGTCCTTCTGCTGATTCTCGGCTCTATATCGGGCTATGCGCATATGCTCGTCGTCAGGGCCTTCCGGCTGGCGCCGCTTTCGCTGCTTGCTCCGTTCCAATATTTTGAGATCATTTCCGCCACCGTTCTCGGTTACGCGATCTTCGGTGATTTCCCCAATTTTTCCAAATGGATCGGTATTGCCATCATCGTCGGCTCAGGTCTCTTCGTCATCTGGCGGGAACGCGTGCAGTCGAGATCGGCAAAAACGGTCTAAGCGCAGACACGTTGTGCATGGACCGGCAGCCCAATTTATGGCTAAAACACTGAGACAGCAGAAGTATTGGGCGGAGATTGCATGTTCAAGAAAATCCTGATCGCCAATCGCGGCGAGATCGCCTGCCGCGTGATCAAGACCGCGCGCCGGATGGGCATCCAGACGGTCGCCGTCTATTCCGATGTCGATCGGGATGCTCTTCATGTCGAAATGGCCGATGAATCAATCCACATAGGCCCGGCGCCTGCGGCGGAAAGTTATCTCGTCGCCGACAAGATCATCGCTGCGTGCAAGCAGGCAGGTGCGGAAGCGGTGCATCCGGGCTACGGCTTCCTCTCCGAGCGCGCCTCTTTCTGCGCGGCGCTCGAGAAGGAAGGCATCGTCTTCATTGGCCCAAAGCCGAAGGCGATCGAAGCCATGGGCGACAAGATCGAATCGAAGAAATTCGCAAATGCCGCCAAGGTTTCCACAGTTCCGGGTTATCTCGGCATTATAGACGACTCGGATCATGCGGAGAGAATTGCGGGCGAGATCGGCTATCCGGTCATGATCAAGGCATCCGCAGGCGGCGGCGGCAAGGGCATGCGCATCGTCTGGAGCAAGGACGAAGTGCGCGACGGATTCGAGCGCGCCCGTTCGGAAGCAAAAAGCTCCTTCGGCGACGACCGCGTCTTTATCGAGAAATTCGTCGTCGATCCCAGGCACATCGAAATCCAGGTGCTAGCGGACTCCCATGGCAATGTCGTTTACCTCGGCGAGCGCGAATGCTCCATCCAGCGCCGAAACCAGAAGGTCGTGGAAGAAGCGCCGTCGCCTTTCCTTGACGAAGCGACACGCAAGGCTATGGGCGAACAGTCCGTGGCGCTGGCCAAAGCCGTAGATTACCAAAGCGCCGGCACGGTCGAATTCATCGTCGATCGCGACAGGAACTTCTACTTCCTCGAAATGAATACCCGCCTGCAGGTCGAGCATCCGGTGACGGAGCTGGTGACTGGCATCGATCTGGTCGAGCAGATGATCCGTGTCGCCGCCGGCCAAAGGCTGCCTTTCAAGCAGGCGGATATCAAGCTCGATGGCTGGGCAATTGAAAGCCGCCTCTATGCCGAGGACCCCTATCGCAACTTCCTACCCTCGATCGGCCGCCTGACGCGCTATCGGCCGCCGCGCGAGCGCAAGACGGAAACGTCGGTCGTGCGCAACGATACCGGCGTCTTCGAAGGCGCCGAGATCTCCGTGTATTACGATCCGATGATCGCCAAGCTCTGCACCTGGGCTCCAAGCAGGCTGAAAGCTATCGAAGCGATGGGGGAAGCTCTGGACGGCTTCGTCGTCGACGGAATCGAGCACAACATGCCTTTCCTCTCCGCGCTGATGAAGCATCCGCGCTGGCGTGACGGCCGCCTCTCCACCGGATTCATCGCCGAGGAATATCCTGATGGCTTCGCGCCCGTAGCGCCCAACGAGGAACAGACAGCCTTGCTGGCAGCCGTCGCTCTTTCCTGCAGCCTCATAGAAGCCGACCGCCGTGAGCGTTATGGCGACCGGTTGCGTCCCGCCGCCGGGCCATTGCGGGAAAACTGGATCGTCAAACTCGGCGTGGATTACCTGCCGGTAGCGCTGCTCGAGGGTGTAGTAACCATCCCCTTCGAGATGGACATGCGGATGGACGGCAAGATCGTAACCGTTGCAACCGACTGGCGCCCTGGCGATTCCGTCTGGACCGGTACGGTGGGCGGCCGAAAACTGACCGTGCAGATCCGTACCGTTTTGAACGGCCTGCGTATCGATTGGCAGGGTCTCTCCGTCAGAGCCAAGGTGTTTACGCCGCGCCAGGCAGAACTCGAAAAGCTCATGCCGATAAAACTACCGCCCGACACGTCGAAACTGCTGCTGTGCCCCATGCCTGGCCTTGTCGTGTCGATCGCCGTTGCCGAGGGTCAGGAGGTCAAGGCGGGCGAAACTCTGGCCATTGTCGAGGCGATGAAGATGGAAAACGTCCTTCGTGCCGAACGCGACTTGGTCATCGGCAAGATCAATGCGAAACCCGGCGAAAGCCTCGCAGTGGATGCAGTGATCATGGAATTCGCCTGATCAGAATACGGCATTAAGTGTCTGATTTTGGCTTGAGCCGCGATGCGTGCCCATGGCAATGTCGCGCGGACCAAATCATGGCAGGAAGGGATGAGATCATGGATGTAAGAGCAGCGGTTGCGGTTGCGGCGGGCAAGCCGCTCGAGGTGATGACGGTTCAGCTTGAGGGGCCGAAGGCCGGCGAAGTGCTGATCGAGGTCAAGGC
>JBCNPI010000539.1:0-2703 GCA_039593415.1 Rhizobium sp.
TCATCCGCAAAGGCTGACGCAGCCCGTTCCCTTCTGCGTCCACTGCATGTCGCTTTCGCGCTTTGCAATGGGCTGCCGGCTCATTATGTATCTTGCGATAATATAAATTTTCGCGAAGATCCGATGACTCCCAAAGAGCTGAAAGCCCGATACCGCAACGAGCGCCTGGCGGCACGGGACGCCATTCCGGCGGAGGACCGTATCGAAAAGGGTCTCGCCATGGTGGTGCATGGCGGCGACGCCATCGATATCGGGCCGGGAGACATCGTCTCCGGCTTTCTGCCGATCCGTTCGGAAGTGGACATAAGACCGTTGATGGCGCGCCTGCGGGAGCGTGGGGCGCGGCTTTGCGTACCCGTAATCCTTGACCGCAGCACGATCGTCTTTCGTGAGCTCGTTGCCGGTGTGCCATTGGTTCCGGTTGGATTCGGAACTTCGGGGCCGGGGCCTGACGCGGCGGTGCTCGATCCCGATATCATGCTCGTGCCGCTTTCGGCCTTCGACAGAAGCGGCCATCGCATCGGCTACGGTGCCGGTCATTACGACCGGGCGATCGAGCGCTTGCATCAAAAAGGATTGAATCCGCGGCTGATCGGCATTGCATTCGATTGCCAAGAAGTGCCATCAGTACCGGCTGAGCCGCATGATGTCCGTCTTGACGCGATTTTGACCGAGAGCGGACTCGATTTCGTTTCGGAAGTGATTGGATAGCGAATGCGGCTGCTTTTTCTGGGAGATATGGTCGGCAAGACGGGACGAACCGCGGTATGGGACCGTCTTCCGGGGCTCGTATCCGACCTGAAGCTCGATTTCGTCATTGTCAATGGCGAAAACGCCGCCGGCGGCTTCGGCATCACCGAGGACATCTTCCTCGAAACGATCAATGCCGGCGCAGACGTCGTGACGACGGGCAACCATGTCTGGGACCAGAAGGAAGCCGTTGTCTTCTGCGAGCGCCACGACCAGTTCCTGCGTCCGGCCAACTATCCGGCCGGTACGCCCGGCCGTGGCTCCGGCCTTTACTATGCTCGCAACGGCGCGCGCGTTCTCGTTGCCAATATCATGGGCCGCGTTTTCATGCATCCGGAGCTGGACGATCCCTTCAAGTCCGCGGAAGCCATTCTCGATGCCTGCCCGCTGAAGGAGCAGGCGGATGCCATCATCTTCGACTTCCATGCAGAGGCGACGAGCGAAAAGCAGTGCTTCGGGCATTTCGTCGATGGTCGCGCAAGTTTCGTCGTCGGCACTCATACGCATGTGCCGACTGCCGACGCGCAGATCCTGAACGGCGGCACGGCCTATATGTCGGATGCCGGCATGTGCGGCGATTACGATTCCTCGCTCGGCATGGAAAAGGAAGAACCGCTCAACCGGTTCATTTCGAAAATGCCGAAGGGACGGTTCGAAGCGGCTTCCGGGCCTGCGACAATTTGCGGCGTCGGCGTCGAGATTTCCGACGTCACGGGACTGGCCGAAAAGATCGCGCCCTTGCGGCTCGGCCCGCGGCTTGCTGAAACCATTCCGGAGTTCTGGCGCTGATCGCTGGACGATAATCCATCATCCTCGAGGGATGACGCGATTGTGAGCAATTGCGTCTGATTGCCGCTGGACCTGTTTCGGGTCATGCCGCATCCTTTCGCCAATGTCTGGCTTGAAGGGATGGCATGATGCCGGGATTTCCTGTCCTTGCCGCGTTCTTCCTGATGATGATCTTTGCTTCGGGCGCGGCGGATGCCCAGCAAAAGCCGGCGCGTCCGGAGCCCAGCCAATGCCAGGCGATCGCGCAATCCCTGCCCAAGGCGACATTCGCCAGCTTTTCTACTCCCGGCCCCACGCTTGCCAATGACCCCGTCGATGGTGATGTGAAGATCACCTTTCTTGGCCACTCGACGTTCTTCATCGAAACGCCAGGCGGCGTTTCCATCGCCACGGATTACAGCGGCGCCTATCCGCCGCCGTATACGCCCGAAGTCGTGACGATGAACAAGGCGCATCCGAGCCACTACACTTTGACGCCCGATCCGGCGATCAAATATGTGCTGCACGGGTGGAGCGACGTGCCTGGAGAGCCGGCGAAGATCCATCTGACCGTAGGCGATACGTTGATCCGCAATGTCGTGACCGACATTCGCTCCTGGGGCGGCGGCATCGAGGCCAATGGCAATTCGATCTTCATCTTCGAGGCGGCGGGCCTCTGCATCGGCCATCTGGGGCATCTGCATTTCGAGCTGACCGACCAGCAATATGCCGAGATCGGTCGGCTTGATGTGGTGATGGTGCCGGTCGATGGCGGGCTGACCATGGGCGCCGACAGCATGAGCCGTGTCGTCAAGCGGCTGCGTTCATCGCTGATCCTGCCGATGCATCGATGGGGACCGCCGATCGACCAGTTCCTGGCCTTGTTCGGTCCCGATTTCGATGTCGGTTACGCGCCGACACCGAGCGTCACGGTGTCGGTGAAGAGCTTGCCGCGCAAGCCGCTGATCTATGTGCTCAAGGGGCTTTGATTGCGAGGAACGGTTTTTGGCTCTTCTTGACGGCTGATGTCTCGCATCCCCATTACCCGGCTTTTTACTTGAATGAAGGCCGCTTCGCTCTTATAAGGCGGCCATTCCCAACAAAAGACGTGAACAGGGGTGCCATGGCTGGCCATTCACAGTTTAAAAACATCATGCACCGCAAGGGTCGTCAGGACTCTGTGCG